>DASQHX010000010.1 GCA_035631875.1 Nitrosopumilaceae archaeon
TTACTCGGCCTTTGGTACTGGTGGACAGTTCGCAACTCCAGTATCAACCTCCACAGTTCTGAGCTCAAATGCTGTTTCTACCATATTTGGTCAATCTATAACATTTACAGCCACAGTCTCACCAAGTACAGCAACCGGAACAGTACAGTTCAATGATTCAAGTACGATACTTGGCACAGATGTAGTATCATCAGGTCATGCAACCTTTACCACATCATCATTATCCATAGGATCACACAACATTGTAGCAAAGTATCTTGGCGATGCAAATGATGCGGCAAGTACTAGTGCTCCATTGGCACAGACTGTAAACCAGGTAACCATCACTACAACAACCCTGACATCATCACAAAACCCATCAACCATCAGCCACTCTGTCACATTTACAGCAACAGTCTCACCAAGTACAGCAACCGGAACAGTACAGTTCAATGATTCAAGCACCAGCCCATCTACTATACTTGGTACAAGTACAATATTGTCTGGTCAGGCAACATTTACCACACAATCATTATCAATTGGTTCTCATAATATTGTCGCAAAATATCTTGGCGATGCAAATGATGCTCCAAGTACAAGTACATTCACGCAAACTGTAAACCAGATCAGCATATCTACTACCACAACAACACTCGCATCATCACAAAACCCATCAACCATCAGCCACTCTGTCACATTTACAGCAACAGTCTCACCAAGTACAGCAACTGGAACAGTACAGTTCAATGATTCAAGTACGATACTTGGCACAGGTGTAGTATCATCAGGTCATGCAACCTTTACCACATCATCATTATCCATAGGCTCACACAACATTGTAGCAAAGTATCTTGGTGATGCAAATGATGCGACAAGCAATTCGTCTGCACTAACACAAACAGTAAACCAAATCACCACTACAACAGCTGTAGTATCATCATCAGCCAACCCATCATCATTTGGACAATCAGTTTCATTTACTGTAACTATCACACCAAACACTGCAACTGGCACCGTACAGTTTGCAATTGATGGAGTAAACACTGGCTCTCCAGTTACACTATCAGGCGGCACTGCTACCATTAGCTCATCTTCATTATCGGTAGGAACTCATACCATAACTGCTGCATATTCTGGTGAC
This sequence comes from Nitrosopumilaceae archaeon, assembly GCA_035631875.1. NCBI lineage: Archaea > Thermoproteati > Nitrososphaerota > Nitrososphaeria > Nitrosopumilales > Nitrosopumilaceae > Nitrosopumilaceae archaeon. The sequence goes on from DASQHX010000010.1 coordinate 1,121, forward strand.
ACAAATGACATTCCTAGTAGCAGCGCATTAACACAGATCATAAACCAGATTACATTAACTACTACCGCAACAACCCTCACATCATCACAAAACCCATCAACCATAGGCAGTTCTGTCACATTTACAGCCACAGTCTCACCAAGTACAGCAACAGGAACAGTACAGTTCAATGATTCAAGTACGATACTTGGCACAGGTGTAGTATCATCAGGTCATGCAACCTTTACCACATCATCATTATCAGCAGGCTCACACAACATTGTAGCAAAGTATCTTGGTGACACAAATGATGCGACAAGCACTAGTGCTCAATTGGCACAGACTGTAAACCAGGTTACCATCACCAGCAGCACAATTTCATTGAGCTCAAACACCACTTCTACAATATTTGGTCACTCTGTCACATTTACAGCAACAGTCTCACCAAGTACCGCAACTGGCACTGTACAATTATTACTTAGTGGAACCAACTTTGGTTCTCCAGTAGCATTGTCAGGTGGTCAGGCAATATTTACTACGTCTTCTATACCTGTAGGAACATATTCTTTAACTGCATCATATTCTGGCAATACCAACTTTGGTCCTAGTACCTCAAACTCTGTTCCAATTTCTACTATCATAACCATTGGAGGTTCAGGTTCAACTCCAGGAAGTGTAGGTGGTAATAATGATGACAACGATGAAAAGAACTCTGATAATGATAAAAACAATGGTAATCACAATGATGAAAAGAATTCTGATAAGGGGGATAACAATGATGAAAAGAACTCTGATAATGATAAAAACAATGGTAATCACAATGGTGAAAAGAATTCTGATGATGGAAATGGTGAGCATGGAGAAAATGGCAAATCCAAACAAAAACAAAATCACTCTGGTGATAAACACGGAGACGACTAGAACAATCTAAAAAATGAATAGAGTTTGCCTATTTTATTATAATTGCATTTTCTCTAGTTAAATTATACTACTTTTTATCATCAATAATTAGTGTTTTTACTACATAAGATACAATAATCATAAGTTTGTTAATCACCTTGACTTATGATAATAAAAAATTTTAAAGAGCTTGCTACAAATCAGGAAAAAAAAGATGCGTTACGTATTATAGAAGCAGGACTAGAAGCTGCATTGCCTGGTGATACGTTAAGAAAAATTGTAAAAAAAGACAGGCTAGTTATAGGTAAAAAGACTATATTGCTCTCAAAATATGCTAGAATTTTTGTTGTTGGATTTGGCAAGGCTGCAGATTCTATGGCAAAAGCAGTCTTTTCTCTAGCCAGAATTAATGGTGGCATTATAGTGATTCCATGTGGTACCCAGTCTGTATTGGTAAATAAAAAATTCAAGATTCTTTATGCTGGCCACCCAGTACCAAATAAACAGAGTGTTCATGCAGGAAAACAAATTGTAGAATTTTTAAAAAATAAAAGACCGTCTGATTTTATAATATTTTTAATATCTGGTGGAGGCTCTTCACTTGTTTCACTACCTGATGGCATATCACTTTTAGACAAAAAAATTACCACTAGTTTATTATTAAAATCAGGTGCAAACATACAAGAAATAAACTGTATAAGAAAACATCTCTCAAAAATTAAAGGAGGAAAACTGGCAGAAAGTCTCATATGTGATGCAGTATCGCTTGTAATGTCTGATGTTGTTGGTGATGACCTGTCAGATATTGCATCAGCGCCTACATATTTTGATAAGACCACCTTCAAAGATGCAGATAAAATATTAACAAAATATGGCCTTAAAAAACACATACCACAAGGTGTTCTAAAAAGATTAGATCTTGGAATTCATAATAAAATACCAGAGACTCCAAAATCTTCGAAAATAAAGAATCATATCATTGCTACAAACAATGACTGTCTTGATGTGATGATGCAAAGAGCACGACAGCTTGGATATACTGCAGGTATAATCCACTCTGTATCTGGTGATGTTACACTTGTTGCAAAAAATCTACTGCAATCATTTCCAATGAAAAAGCATTCTTGTCTTATTTTTGGTGGTGAGCCTACCGTTAAAGTAATAGGAAATGGAAAGGGAGGAAGAAACCAAGAGCTAGTCCTATCTATGTTTGGCAAGATTCAAAACAATAGAAAAAATATTGTAATTGCATCGTGTGGCACTGATGGAAAAGATGGAAATACTGATGCAAGTGGTGCAATCATGGAAATCTCAAAAGATATTCATGATATACGTAATTTTCTAAAAAACAACAATTCGTACTATTTTTTTAAAAAGCATAAAGGTCTGATATTTACTGGACCTACACACACAAATCTTATGGATATTGGTGTATTGTTAAGCAGACAATAGTTTTGTAGCAATGTTTTGTGATGGTTCGATTATTTCAAATTGAATCTGAATATTTCGTTGTTCTATTATCTGTTTTATGAAACTAATTCGTGATTCTATTAAATGATCATGATCTTGCTTTTTTCCAGTCAAGTGTTCATGCATTGATTTTAGATCAAGCATGATCTTTACGGTATCCCCATTTTTTATTATGATTCTACCGATTGCCCAAAAGATCCCAACATGAAGTGCAATGTATTTTGATTGCTCTTTTGATATTTTATCAAAATAGATCTCAGCATGATCTCGCGTCTGCTCAAACATTGTCTCATCATTTTTGATGACCCATGAGATCATTTTCTCATCACCATCAAAATAACAGAGATGATCCATATGTCAACCAAAAAGGCGTTGATTGTCTATATATTTTGAATATAGCACTGAATAATAAAAATGAAAACTTGATGGCGTGTTAGAGGCAAACTCTTTCTTCACTAATATGGTAGATGAATTAGTAGAGTTTTCTGAATATGACCCAGAGCTTGCAGAAGGTCTGAAATGGATAGATGGTGAAGCGCACAAACGTGGTCTGACATTTTATGAGATGGTCTTTCATGTATTGCATAGATATGATATTGATATCAAAGCAAAAGAATGGTTATCTACTAGAAACTAGTTTTATGTAATTCCGGAACAAATATCACTTAACAAATTGGGATTGTATTGTCCTGCAGATGTTTTGATATCTGATCTATGAATTACTTTACAAATAATGTCAGGAAAGATAAACTCAGTAATAAGAAAAATGCTCAAAAGTAAAACTCCTATCACAATAATGATGCCAATTGGTATTTTCATTTAAATCACTTATTGTTGCCTTTTTTCTAGAGGTACGTATTCGCATCCTGACGGCCCGCAATATTTTCCCACATAGACTGCTTTTGGTCTGTAAAGCATTGGTTTTGGTGCAGCTTCGGCAAATTTTTCTTCAATGATATGAGCTGTCCATCCTGCAACTCTAGAGATTGCAAAAATTGGCGTATTCAAATCCATTGGAATTTTTAGCATATAGTAAGCAGATGCACTGTAAAGATCCACATTTGGAAAAATATCTGATCCTTTTACCTTTTTCATCTCTTCTTCTGTAATGTCTTCAACTTTTTTTGTAATTTTATACCAAGGGTCTCCTGTTTTTTCAGATAATCGTCTTGATAATTCTCTGAGCACTTCGGCACGCGGATCAAATGTCTTGTATACAGCATGACCCATTCCCATTATTTTTTTACCTTGAACAAGTTTTTCTTTAATCCATGGTTCAACGTTCTCTTCAGTCTTGATATCTAAAAGCATCTTCATTACTTGAAAATTAGCTCCGCCATGCAATTCACCGCTTAGTGCACCAATGGCAGCACTGACTGCAGCATACATGTGAGCACGTGTGGATGCAACTTCTCTTGCGGCAAAAGTAGATGCATTAAAACTATGTTCCGCATGTAAAATCAAACAAATGTCAAAAATTCTGGCAAATTCGTTATCTGGTATGTTTCCTGTAAGCATGTAAAGAAAATTAGCGGCATGGCTAAGATCTTTTGATGGTTGAATGATTTCCTTTCCATTGCGAATTCTGTCCCAGCATGATGTGATTATTGGTAGTTTGGAAATAAGATTAATGGCTCTGGCATAATTTGTAGGCCTATCATCTGATTTTTCATTGTCATATGCAGAAAGTATTGCCACAGAAGACTGCAAAACATCCATGGGGTTTGCTGTTTTTGGCAAATTCTTGAGGTTTTTCTCTAGACCTTCTGGGACTTCACGTGAAGTAACAAGTTTGTCATTAAATTCAGCAAGTACTGCTTTTGACGGAAGATCATCATTGAGTAACATGCATGCAGTTTCCTCAAATGTAGATTTTTTGACAAGGTCCAAAATGTCATATCCTCTGTAAATTAGTTTGCCATTTATGCCATCAATTGCAGAAATCTTTGTATCAGCTACCTCGATATTGCGAAGACCAATGTTTTTTGTTTGCACTAGTATTACTGCAAAAAATACGTATTAAAATTATACCATACTAAAACATGGTACAGCGTAACTAAATACAAATTTTAATCCTAAAATTTTCTTAACTTACTGTGCATTTTATTTTGTTTATTTTTACTAAAAATTCCCCAATTGGTTTTTGGTAGGAGAATTCCACTAATTTCTCATTGAGTAATTCTAAGAAAACATTAGCCGTTCCACTATCAAGCTCAGCAAATATGCTACTTAGATATTCTGGATGATCATAGCAATCAGGCAAATAAGACTGGAACTTTTCATATAGTATCCTAAAAACATCATGCAATAGTTTGGTGCTACCTATTTCAAGTAATGATTCTTCCAGGGCTAGACTTACGAGTGCTTTTTTTACCTTGTTTGCATCTGGAAACATCACTCCAGTATATGGAAATTTGCTAAAATGTTCTTGTCTTTTAGAAAAGTTACATACAGGAAAGCAGTCAAAAATTAAGCAGTTTGTCTAATCTGACAACTTTGTGCCATATAGCACAAATTTTCAAAAAAGATTGAAAATGAGTGAAATGGAAGACAGTTTCATAAAACTAGTTGATGAATTTGTCCTAGTTTCAAATGACCCCGAAGTTCTTGAAGAGATAGGTCAGCTTGACAGGGAATCAAGATTGCTTGGAATAACATTTTACGATATGTATTGTGTTGTTTTACAAGATGTGGCAGGACATCAAAATCTTGTGTCTCGATTCAAAATTTTCATGAATGCAAAGAAAACAGTTTGAATATTTTTGGTTTAAATGAGGGTCATTCTGCCTTGATAATTCTATGACAAGAACTAGTATAGTATGTGTTTCTCATAAAGAAGATGCAGATGGAATAGGTGCTGCTTCACTTGTTAGGCAAGCATTTGGTGGTGAAACAAAACTGGTTGACTATCCAGGTCTTATGACTGAGCTTGAACAGCTAAAAAATAACGACTCTCTGAAAACTTTGTATATTTGTGACCTGGGTCTAAGTAAAACTAATCAAGACCAATTTATTGAGTTGTTATCAGCTCTTAGAAAAAAACGAATTTCAATTACATATATTGATCACCATGATTTGGATGAAAATGTAAAAAAGAAAATCAAATCACTCAAAGTTAAACTAATTCATAACGTCAATGAATGCACTACAGTTCAGGTATATGATGCGTTTAAGAAAAAGATGACAGATCACAGCGCTTTTGTAGCTGCATGCTCTGCAATAACTGATTATATGGAAGATAGGCCATTGGGCTCAAAACTTCTTCAAAAATTTGATAGACAATTTGCTTTGCTTGAAGCGACTGTTCTCACATTTACTATTGTGAGCCACCAAAAAGACAGTGAATATCTGCTTTATCTTGTAGATGAACTAAGTGAGGCAAAATATCCGCATGACATTCCAAATGCCTTTGAATTTGCACGTTTACAGGCAGAAAAAATCTCTGGCGTGATTCAAAAAGTAAAAGATAACATGAAAACCATGAAAAATCTTGCATACATGGAGGTTACAGACTCTGGTGCAAGCATGGTTGTAAATTTTGTTTTAGGTATGTCAGGAAAAGATGTAGGAGTATCTTACAAATTAAGAGAAGACCATGGAATCTATGCTGTATCAGTTAGGGGTTCTAGAGCATCCAAGGTTCATCTTGGAAGAATCGTTAATGCACTGGCAACTGAACTTGGAGGCTCTGGCGGAGGACATGACAAGGCATGCGGTGCAGTCATACCAAAAGAAAAGATAACTCTTTTTCTAAAAAAATTTAATTCTAAATTGGCACATTGATTATAAAAAACTTGATTTTTTTAGAGTTTAAATCATTTCTGCTATCACATCGATTTCTACACATGAATTTAAGGGAAGGCTTGCAACTCCTATGGCTATTCTACTATGTTGTCCCTTTATTCCAAATATTTCAAAGATCAAGTCTGATGCAGCGTTAATTACTTTGGGCTGCTCAGTAAATTCTGGTGTAGAGTTGACAAATCCAGAAACTCTAATGATTCTTGAGATTTTATCCAAGCTTCCAAGCTCATTTTTAATCTGGGCAAGTGCATTTATTATGCAAAGTTTGGCCGCCTTTTGTGCATCCTCAATTGAAATCTCTTTTGACACCTTTCCCAAATATACTACCTTGCCATCTTTTATTGGAATTTGACCTGAGACAAACACAAGTTTGCCTGTGACAACAACAGGAACATAAGAGCCAGCTGGTTTTGGAGGACTAGGAAGAATGATACCAAGTAAAGCAAGTTTTTCGTCTATCATAAAATCTGATTTTATTGTATGGGTTTTAACTTTATCTTCATAAAATATGAAGACTGTACATCTATGAATTTTATAAAATAAACAATAACATACATAGAAAGTCAAAATCTTATATACCCCATCATAGGGTATGAATTCACTGAAATGAATAAAACAATTCTAAAAATTTCAAGTGCTGCGATATTTCTGATTTTAATATCATCATATGTAGGAACTAGTTCAAATGCATATGCAGTTTGGGGACATGGTATAACACATGGTCCATCATTTGGTCATATCTATGATTTTACCTATCATGACGGACTGAAAATCGATAGTCGTACTTTTGATATATCCAAATTCAGCCAAAGTATACCAACACAGACATTTTACGTTAACGTGCCATCAACAGTTACCTTAAAGGTATTTCATACTGATGGTGTACAATACCTAAATCATGTTGGACTTTACATAACTGCTAGTAACAATCCTACTGTTTACTCAAATGGTGAATGGATAGCATATGACAAAGGTGTTGGTTTGACAACACATGATCCTAACAAATTATTCAAATCAGTTACAGTTAGTACATCTACGCAAGGACACTACATGTATCTGACATTTAAGATAACTCCACAAGCACCAATGGGTACGTCAAACATCATTGTAAAAGCATGGGATTATAGAAATGCTCCAATCCAAAGTACTGTTAGTGGCGCATTACAGATTATAAAGTGGCAATCATCGCTAACCTGAAAATAACATCCTAATTCAAATAAAATATTAGAATTTTCTAAAATTTTAATTATTAAAACAGATTTGAAGATTTGCGTTTTTTCATAGAATCACATACGTAGACTATATTATGTTGTGAATAAAATGTTTAATATGGAAAAAAGACATCATCCAACCCAAAAAGATCTGGACGTATTGATGTCAAAATTGAATGCTCTTGAGGCTTCAGCAACTGATAACTTTCAAAAGTCACTTATTGGTGTGCTAAGGGTACTTGCTGAAAACCAATTACACTCTTTAAACGAATTTGATCACCTAAAGAAGGCAATTGATTTGCTCACACTGCAAATCTTCAAAGTTGAACGTAAAGCAGATTCATGATTCAAATGGATTTTGTAATTTATTTTAAAATGTTGCTAAATTGATAGCTGAAAGGCATTTAATAAAAGATTAAATTCAGGCTGACATTTTTTTGAAGCACATGAAAGAGCCTCACAATTATCGTAAAGTAGGGTATTCCATGATTGTAATCTCTGTTTCACTTACAGTCATTGGCTTGATCTCCTGGTCAATAGGAAGTAACTATCATTTTGGTACTGGACTTATGGCTGGGCAAGAAATTGATGCCATGACCACAAAACAAGGTTACAACATTGTCTCTTTTGATCATGCTGCGCCTGTAGGTGCAAAATTAAAGTTGCTTGATCATACTGATTCTATTAATGATACAAAAAAACTTCAAGACCAGTATCAACAAAATGCCAACGGATTACAAATTCTTGTATTTGGAAACTCTCGTGATAGTAATGTAGATTTGATGGCACATGCAGAAGTAGCAGCTTTTACTCCAGCACAAGGCTATAATATTATTTTCTTTAACAATGCAATGCCTGTTGGTGCAAAATTATCTATGAGTAAACATGATGATCATCTTGTTAATGCTACTGCGGACGAACAAACACAACAAGTAGCTAATAAGGATCCAGATGTTAATGTAATAATTTTTAGTCCTTCTTATGCAGATAATTTGAGGATGGTATTAGGTTCTGGCTCATCTACAGGTGGGGTTAATGCTTCATCTATAACACCTACACCGTCGGTGACCATGCCCAGTGTTTCTCCTGTTACTAACACTAATGCTACTATGAATAATGGCAATGAATCTGCAATAATCTCTCAAAAATTAAACAACACAAATAGTACTTTGCATCAAACAGGACAGCAGACAATGACATCAACTAATGTAAATCAAACCACTACAAATGGTACACACAAATCTGCAAACATTAATGAAAACTTGGCCATTACTACAAAATAATACTTGAAATAATTAAAGCAAATCTTCATCAATTTCTTCTATGGGATCTATGTATTGGATGCATGAACATTGTGGTATGAGGCATTTGCCTACTTTTGCAAAAGAGCGGTTTTTGTCTGATGGTTCATGAGCTTGATCAATGTGATGACACCTCTTGCAATTCATATACGAAAAGAAATTTTATCTTTTATTTAACATTTGAATTACACACAAATAACCAAACTAATCTTTGAATTATATGCAAGCAAATAACCTCATAAAAGAAACCAGCCCCTATCTTTTACAACATGCATACAATCCAGTAAAATGGTATACTTGGGGAGAAGAAGCGTTAAAAAAAGCAAAGGATGAAAATAAACCTATTTTTTTAAGCATTGGATATAGTGCATGTCACTGGTGCCATGTGATGGCACACGAATCATTTGAAAATGAAGATATTGCACAAATCATGAACGAAAATTTTGTTAATATCAAAGTAGATAGAGAAGAGCGTCCAGACATTGATGATATTTATCAAAAAGTTTGTCAGCTAACAACTGGCAGTGGAGGCTGGCCATTGAGTGTATTTCTTACTCCTGAACAAAAACCATTCTATGTTGGTACTTATTTTCCGCCATTGGACAACTATGGCAGACCTGGTTTTGGTAGTTTGCTTAGACAATTATCACAAGCTTGGAAAGAGAAACCCAATGATGTAGAATCTGCAACTGAGAATTTCATGAACGCACTGCAACAAACCGAATCAATATCTTTAGCAACAAAGCTAGAAAAAGCAATACTTGATGAGGCTGCATTGAACCTTCTTTCTATGGGTGACCCAATAAATGGAGGGTTTGGACAAGCTCCAAAGTTTCCTAATGCAGCAAATCTTTCTTTTATGTTAAGATACTCAAAACTTTCTGGAATTGCAAGATTTCAAGAGTTTGTTTTCAAAACACTAAACAAGATGGCAAATGGTGGAATTTATGATCACCTAGGCGGTGGATTTCACAGATATTCTACAGACTCTCGATGGCTTGTTCCGCATTTTGAAAAGATGCTATATGATAATGCACTCTTACCAATAGTTTATGCAGAGGCATATCAAATTACTAAAGACACAAGATATCTTGAGGTTGTAAATCAGACTTTGCAATACGTATTACGTGATATGACTTCATCTGATGGAGGATTTTATTCTGCACAGGATGCAGATTCAGAAGGTGAAGAAGGTAAATTTTATGTTTGGAAGAAAAATGAGATCCAAGAAATCATAGGCAAGGATGCTGATATTTTTTGTCTTTATTTTGATGTAGTTGATGGTGGAAATTTTGAAGGCCATACAATATTACATAATAACATCAATATTTCCACGGTGGCATTTCAATTTGGTAAAACGGAGCAAGAAGTAAAAGAGGTCATACAAAAATGCTCTGAAAAACTCTTTGAAATACGTTCAAAACGAGTAGCGCCAGGAAAAGATGAAAAAATCCTTACAAGCTGGAATGCACTTATGATATCTGCGTTTGTCAAGGGATTTAGAATTTCAGGGCAAACAAGATTTTTAGAAATTGCAGAAAAATGTGTGAACTTTATACAAAAAAATCTCACAAAAAATGGTGAGCTTTTAAGAACACATAAAGACGGACAGGCAAAGCTCAAGGCATATCTTGATGACTATGCCTATTTTACAAATGCGCTTTTAGACCTCTTTGAAACAAATCCAGATAAAAAATATCTCGAACTTGCAATTTATTATGCAAATTATTTACTTGAACATTTTTGGGATGAGGATGAAAAAAACTTTTTTTTCACTGCAGACAATCATGAACAATTAATTATTCGAACAAAAAACATTTACGATCTATCTCTCCCATCAGGAAATTCCGTTGCAGCAAACACATTTCTAAGACTCTATCATATTACACAAAACATCAAGTATCTTGATGTTTCAGTTAAGATAATGGAATCACTTTCAACAATGGCGGCAGAAAATCCGTTTGGATTTGGGCAACTTTTAATTGCAATGTATCTCTATTTGCAAAAACCAACTGAGATCACTTTACTAAATAAAGAAAATGATGAGATTTATGTAAATCTGACTAGACGATTTCTGCCAGAATCCATACTGGTGACAATTCTAAAGGAAGAATATTTGGAAGACCTACAAAACTATCCGTTTTTTGCAGGAAAAGAATATGACAAAACAAGAACTAAGGTTTTTGTATGTAAAAATTTCACATGCTCATTACCACTTTATTCGTTAACTGAAATAGAAAAACTACTTTAAACTTTTAATATTTATCTCTAATTTTTGTCCAACACTTGGGCTGCCCATCTTTTCATATCTGCGTTTTGGCATGATGATTGTTATCGCAGTCTGTGCGTAACTTTTTATTGCTATTGTTGGCTGGGATTGAAGTATTGCTTCAATAAATGGAGCTATTTGTTCTCTGAGTTCTGGCTCTAGTTTGTTATTTATCGCATCAAGCATGAGCTGTTTTTGTGACATGGGTTCTGTTTGTACGTCTTCAACAAGTGATAATTGAACTGTCTGACCGTTGTCTACAAGCTGTTGAATTTGATAATGAATTACTTCTGACATGTATGATCCTAAATAGTGTAGGAATTTATCTCTAACGTAAATAAACTATACTTTGGCATCTAAAATGCCTTTTTTAATTTGAGCTGTTCTGTGTTTAATTATTTGATGAAATTCTTGAATATCATCAAGACTTGGTTTTTGTTTCTGGTTTGCATAAGCTTGTAAAAAACCTGAATATACACAACCAATTATTATTCCAAAAGTCGTGACTGTAATGTCTTTAACATCAGGGGCATATTCTTGTGCAAACTGTTTGTAAGAAGAAGCTTCGTTGATATAGTAATCTATAAGATTAATGATGAAATCTTTGGTTGTTGCAGGGATAGCCAATAATTAAGATTTCAAACTATCGTTTATAATGTTTGATTTTAAAGAAAACGAACAAAAATTCTAGTGCATTCATCATGATATCATGTAATTAGAGAAAATACTAACATAATGTTGACCTAGTTTCTTTTTAGATTGATCGCAGACTCTTTGTCATGCCTATAGAAATCAATAGAATAAACAAAGAGTGCCCTCAGTGTAAGAACTCTACTATGTTTAATACTGGTAAGGGTTATTTTTGCGGAAAATGCTTGAGCACAACTCAAATGGCTTAATTATTATTCATTTTTACCTAACAAATATGCAATGGAGGCTTGAGCGAGAAGGAGATTATTTTCGAATCTTTGATGAGAACAAAAACATAGCCGGATATTTTGCTCCAGAGTATGGCGATATATTTCCACAAGAAAAAATTGACGATGTAATTGAGGAAATGCATAAAAAACACGAAAAAATCCCAGGTGGATACCTATTACTTCCTATGATAAAATTTGGGATATTTAGTCTTGATAATGAAATAGAAATGGATTATCTTGAAGCAAGAATAGATGAAGTAAGAGATAGAATTGTGTGGTGGCAAAAATTTATTGCATCTCAAAAAAACCATAGTCATAAAATCCGCGTATCTCATACAGACCCAGATATGTTAAGTATTACCTTTCCAATCTCGTTTGCTGTTCCGATTCCTTTAGAAAAAAATGCTTTACTTGATGAGCTGCGATCTACATTTGATGTATTAAATAATCAAGGTTTGCTGTAGTAATTTTATTATAAAAAAGCTACTCTGAATTGGTTTTGGCTTTGTAAAATGAATCAAGAGCTCTTGATTCATAGTTAAATGCCTGTTCTAAGAGTTGATCAGATCTGATCTTAGTAGAATTATCCCCTGTCTGAATCCATTCTTTTAAGAGTTTATCACTATCAAGTTGAGCTTGAGTAGAAAGTTTGAATAATTCTAAAGAAGGTGCAAAAGGCTCTGGCGGCTTTAGATTATTGTATTTTGATAATATGTTGTTTAGAACAGATGTATGTGTATCTGAAATTTGTAATATGTCATGCTTTGTTATGTTTCCATTTTGATATTGTATTATTTTTGCATCATAGTTGGCAGTTTCATTTTTGAGATCATTTTGCAATTGTGCAAGACTGTCACCAAAACTCTGACCTGATATTTTTGCCTGATCAAGATTATAATTGAACATGATGACTAGACCAATTATTATCACTCCTGCAACAATTGCCATGTGCATCTTTCTTTTTGGATTTGGAATTTTCTTCTTCTTCAACAATGTTGGTAATTTCAGATATGAAATAAATCTATTCTAAAAAACATGAACTTTTTTGAAAGAGGCTAGTCAATATATGTTCCTTCAGCGTCCGCCTTGAGCTCTATTATCAATACGCTTCCACTTATGTATGAGTCATTTCTTACCGTTCGAACGCGTCCCACTTCCAAATGATATGGCCAAATGTCTACTACAATAGTTCCAATCTTTACATCAGAGGGAGCATCAGTAATGACAATATCTTCTTTTTTTATTCCATAATCTACAAGCTTTTTTATACAATGATTAAGTAACGGTTCTGGCAATCCATGATTTATTGCCCAAACAGTACCTTCGTATTCAATTTTTTCCAATTTCTGATAAGTTAATTCACTTCTATAATTATCCTTCGAAAAATGATCGTCGCTAAATTTTGACTAAAAAACAAAATTATGTTTTTATAAAATATGATTCTAACAATACTCTGATTTCTTTAATTTGTTATTGATTTACAACATTTAGCGTCATTGTACTTATGACTCTTGGCATACTTCGTATTTTAAGAGAAATTGCCTTGTCAAAGTTTTCTTGCGTATCTGCCTCCATCTCAATTATGATATCGTATGCTCCAAATGTCACAAACGCATTCTTTACTTGTGGAATCCTCTTTAGTTCTTCTACAACGTATTCTTCCGCTCCTAGATCACAATTAAGTAGAATGTATCCTCTATGCACAAATTCATTTCAAATTAGTTCTTACTTAACTTTTGTCTATTATTTTTAAAAAGCCAACGAAGGGATTTGGACCCTCGACCTTCTGATTACAAGTCAGATGCTCTAGCCAGGCTGAGCTACGTTGGCATTAAGTAAGAGGAAAGTTAGGGTGGTTTAAAATGTTATTACATTGACAAGTTAATAGATGATGTATTAAAAAATAATTAGCGTAACAACTATTTAATATCAAAAATCAATAACACTAGTGAAAAAAGACAATATTTCAATTATACATGTAGATAGAAATCTTGTTTTGCAAAAAAAGAAGTATTTTGTAGGTAATGTATTACTACACGACATTTCACGTATAATTAAATCACTTGAACAAAAAATATACCATGTAACTTTCCAAAAAGGCGCTAAAACTAAATTGCATTACCATGAGGCAGGGCAGACGCTAATTGTGATTGAAGGTAGGGGAATACTTGTCACATATGAGAAAATTAGAGGTACTATAAAAACAGGCTTGAAAATTAGGCAGTTTTCAAAAACTCTCCTTAAAAAAGGAGATGTTGTCTACATTCCAAAACATACTTTACATGTACATGGTTCTATAAATAAAAAACAAAAATTTTCCCATATTGCAATTAATTCCTTTACCTCTGCAGGGCTAGAAGCAAAAACGATATGGTTTGATTCAGATTTGGAAACTTTTGCAAAGAACATATCATAACGATATTACGACTACAAGAATCGTGTTATATTCAAAAGTTCATTATCTGGATGCTGTAGCAATCAAAACATCCCATGGAAATTCTATCTTTTCATTTTTAATAAATTGAGAAGTGTTTTGCTCTGCTTCTTTTTTTATTGCATCAACTATTTCAATTCCCTTAGTTTTAATTTTTTGCCAAATTGAATTTGCGGTAGAATTCATGTAATCTGTCCAATATTCCTCAAAGTTGCCTATATGATAAGCAAAAGTGAATTTCATTATTTTTATATCTACAAATCCTACTGTGCCTATTTCATTTTTCAAATCTTCCGGATCACCAAATCTGTGAACCGTTGGAGTTCCTTTTACTCTTATGTCTGGAATATGGTGTAGAATTGAATTCATTATACAACTAAAATATGGTACACCTGACTGTGTTCCATGAACTGCTATTGCTATTCTGCCATCTTTTTTCATAATATTTCTAATTGATTTTAGTACTTTGTATACATCTGGAAAAAACATCAAACCATACTGACAAACTATTTTGTCAAAATTTACATGAAAGCCAAGATTTTCTGCATCCATCTCAATAAAATCTGTATTTTTAAATTGAATTGATTTTTGTGCAATACCTAACGCTATTCGTGAGATATCTATTCCAACAAGATTTCCTGAATTCCCAAGTAGGCGTGAAATTTCTTTTGAAACTACACCAGTTCCACATGCTACATCTAATACAGAATCACTAGGTTTGATTTCTGCAGCTTTTACCAATTCTTTTGTAGATTTAAAAGGTCCAGCATCACTATTTGCCCAATTATTATGATATTGGGACGCAACAGTATTCCAATTTGCTCTAGTATTGATTTTGTATTCAATTGGATTAAACGTTGAACTCATAATTGTTTTGATAATATTATTAAAGTTAATCCTTTCTGATCAAAATATTGTTGAACTTTAGTTTATAATTTCAGAGGTATTGAGAAGATATGTATGTTTTTTTGATTAAACAAAATCAGAATAGCCAAAGCTTAAATTAATTACAATTAAACAAATCACATGACATTTTTCAAAGTGAATGTGACAATAGAAAATAAACCAGAAATAAGTGATCCTGAAGGCGATACTATATTAAATGACTTGGTTCTAAAAGATCATAACGTTTCTGTGAAAAAGGTTCGCTCTGCAAAGACACTCAAATTTGATGTAGATGCAAAAAACCGAAAGATTGCTGAAAAAATTGTAATGGATTTATGTAATGAATTTAGAATTTATAATCCACTTGTAAGTAAAGTATCTGTTGAAAGTTTTGATGCCTAACTACTTTTTACTACCTTACGGTTAAGGGCAGTGGTATCCTCAAGGGCCCCATCTATCAACAGTTTACTTCGTAAGTATTTTGCCAAGTCTGTTTCAGTTATGATTCCAACAAGATTCCCATTCTCAAGAACAAGGAGTCTACGAATATTTTTATTAATCATTTTTTGAACTGCATCCTCTATTGGAGTCATAGGTTCTACCCATCGAAAATTATGTGACATTATTTCAGAGAGAGGCACGTCTGAACTTTTCCTATCTGAAGTTGAGACTTTACGAGCAAGGTCTCTTTCTGTAACCAATCCTATCGGGGTGCCGTCTTTTATAACTACAAGGGAGCTGATTTCTTTTTCTGCAAGTAAAAATGCGACATCTTTTGCAGTCTTGTCATGTTCTATGGTAATCACGTTACGTACCATGATGTCACGTACTTGACCCATAGCTAGTACCAAAAAGTATTAGGATAAAAATGATTTCATTTTCATTCGATTCAATTTAATAATACTGTCAAGCAATGAAGAAATGTGAAAGTTGCTGTTATTGTATTTCCAGGAAGTAACTGCGATCGGGATATGCATCATGTACTTTCAGACGTCTTTAAATTAAAAACAGAACTTGTTTGGCATACTGATGAACTTCCAAAAAATATAGATGCGGTAGTTCTTCCAGGAGGTTTTTCATATGGTGATAGACTTCGTGCTGGAGTTATTGCAGCTCACAGTCCTGTAATTTCTGACATTAAAAAAATGGCAGAAAAAGGGATGCCGATTCTGGGCGTTTGTAACGGATTTCAAATTCTAGTAGAGGCAGAACTTTTACCGGGAGCACTTCTTAAAAATACATCACTTACATTCATGTGTAAATGGACTGAGATTATAGTAAAAAATAACAGGACTCCATTTACCAATAAATTAAAACTAAATCAAAGAATTCCTATTGCAATTGCTAATGGAGAAGGTAGGTATTATGCTGACAAGGAGACACTAAAATCATTAAAGAAAAACAATCAGATTGTTTTTACATATGGTGAGGAAGTAAATGGGGCCTCGCTTGATATTGCTGGATTATGCAATAAACAAGGTAATGTCGTTGGCATGATGCCACATCCTGAAAGATCTGCAGAATCTATTATTAATCCAAAGAATTCAAAACCGGCTTCATTAATTTTTGAATCCCTGTTGAATACATTGGGTGTAGCACAATGAGTCTCACTCCACAAGAACATGTTTTTCTTGAAAAGAAAATTGGTCGTAAACCTAGTCCTGTAGAATTACAGATTATTGCAGCAGAATGGTCAGAACACTGCTCATACAAATCATCAAAAAAACATTTGAAACTTTTGCCTAGAGATGGAAATAGAGTAATCTCTGGTCCAGGTTATGACTCAGGGGTTCTAGATGTTGGTGATGGTTATGTTGTAACAGTACACATTGAAAGTCACAATCATCCTTCTGCTGTTGAACCCTATGGTGGTGCGGCTACTGGTGTAGGTGGTGTTATCCGTGATATTTTATCTGCAGGAACAAGGCCAATTGCAATACTTGATGGTTTACGATTTGGTGACATTGAAAAAGATTCTCATGCAAGATGGCTTTTCAAAAATGTAGTGCGTGGAATTGCAGACTATGGTAACTGCCTTGGGATTCCAACAATTGGCGGTGAAATTGAATTTGATAAGTGTTTTACAAACTATGCACTTGTTGATGTCGCAGCTATTGGATTTGGTAAAAAAGAAAAACTCATAAAAAATAGAGCAGATAAAGACGACTTTGTTGTTTTAATTGGAGGTTCTACTGGGCGTGATGGAATTGGCGGCTCACAATTTGCATCAGATAAGCTAGAATCAGAAAACCGTTCAGCAGTTCAAATACCAGATCCATTTATAGAAAAATTGGTTATAGAAGCAATACTTGAAGCAAGAGATCAACACTGCATAAAAGCAATGAAAGACTTGGGTGGTGGAGGTCTTTCTTGCGCTATTTCCGAAACATCTGACGCATTATCTGTTGGAATAGAGATGGACGTTGCACGTATTCACAAGAGGGAGGCTAGTATGTCCCCAACAGAGTTGATGGTTTCAGAATCACAAGAGAGAATGCTTGTCATAACGGACAGACAAAAACTTCCAATATTAAAAAAAATATGTGAAAAATTCAAAGTCCCATATTCTGTTATTGGCAAAGTAAAAGAAGATAGAATGATGCAAGTCAGAGTTGAGACAAACACAATAGCAAATCTGCCTAGTAGTGTAATTGCAAATGCGCCACTTTTAGATAGATCTGCATCAAAACCAAAATATCTAAAAAAAATCAGAGAGATAAAAAAACCAAATACCCCAAAAAACCTAACTGGAACACTTCTTCAAATGCTTACAAATCCTAACATTGCAAGCAAGATCTGGGTGTATGGGCAGTATGATCATGAAGTTGGAATAAGAACTGTAATAAAACCAGGGTGCGATGCATCTGTCCTCAGATTAGATAACGGTAAATTCCTGTCCGTAAAGATTGATGGTAATTCTAAACAATGTTACATTGATCCCCGTCAAGGCGCCATAGGGTGCTTTGAAGAGGCGTGTAGAAATGTTGTTTGTACTGGCGCTACTCCAATTGGCATGGTTGATCATTTACAGTTTGGAAATCCAGAGGACCCTGAAATTTTTTGGACATTTAAAGAATCATTAGAGGGAATATCAGAATTTGCAAAATATTTTGAAATTCCATGTGTTGGAGGCAAGGTTAGTTTTTACAATGAAACAGACAACGGTCCAATAAAGCCTACTCCGTTGATTGGGGTTCTTGGGTTGATAGATAAAAAACCATTACTTGCACAAAAAATTGCAAATAACGACATGCTTGTTATTGTAGGAGAAACAAAAGATGAACTTGGTGGTTCAGAATATTATGAATATGTCCATGATATCATTGGTGGAAAATCTCCAACAGTAGATATGAAATATTCCAAACTAAATCAACAAATCGTATTGGAACTGATAAATCAAGAATTGATAAATTCTGCTCATGACTGTTCAAAAGGCGGTCTTGCAGTGGCGGTATCTGAACTATGTATTACAAATAATATGGGCTGTGTGGTATCAATAGATAAAATACCCGGCCAAAAACTAAAACCTGACGAGATTTTATTTTCTGAATCTCATTCTCGTTATCTGTTGGTTATAGACCCAAAGAACTCTGATAAAATAAAATCTCTATTAAAACAAAAAAATGTCTCATATGCGTTCATTGGTAAATTTTCTGGTTCTGGTATAATATTTAGAAACAAAACAAAAACAATTATCAATCTAAGGATTGATAAGGCACAAGACAAATGGCTAAACTCATTGGAGTCGCTGATTACTCATGGTTAAGGAAAACTGTGGAGTTGTAGGCATCTTCAGTCTTGATGGTGCAAATGTTATTCCGATGATAATTGATTCTCTAAGAGCACTTCAACATAGAGGACAAGAAGCATGGGGGGTAGCGGTTCCAAAAAAACAACCATACAAACAGCTTGGATTGGTATCCTCTGCAGTTTCAGAATTTGACAAAGTTACAAGAGAGTATGCATCTCCTGCTGCAATCGGTCACGTAAGATACTCTACTATGGGAGGAAGTAATTTGGAAAATGCTCAGCCATTAAAGGTAAAAGATCTTTGTATTGCACATAATGGTACAATATCAAACGTTGAAGAATTATCAGGAATGGTAGGAGGATGTACTTTTACACCACAAAATGCTAGTGATACGTTGATTGCTGCTAAGCGATTGGTCTCACTCATGTCAGAAAACGGTAAGCTTGGTAATGCATTATCAATTTTAAAAAATGAAATGGTAGGATCTTTTTGTTTTACTTTTGTATCTGATGACAATGCAGTATATGCAGCTCGTGATCCAAAAGGATTTAGACCAATGGTTGTTGGCTTTAGAAAAGATACTAATACATATATTGTAGCTTCAGAATCTGCTGCACTTGCAGCGGTTGGAGCACAACTAATTCGTGATGTAAAGCCAGGTGAGCTGATAAAAATTAGTAATGCTGGTTTAGAGTCTGAAATGTTTTCTGAAGAAAAAAAACCGGCTCATTGTTCGTTTGAGTTCACCTATTTTGCACATCCCTCTAGCGTTATGGAAGGTTCTAATATTTACATGGTAAGAAAAAAAATCGGACAGTATCTAGCAAGAAAGTTTCCAATTAAAGATGCAGATATAGTAATTCCTGTACCTGATTCAGCAAGACCTGCAGCACTAGGATATGCTCAGGAGTTGGGAATTCAATTTGAAGAAGGTTTG
This sequence comes from Nitrosopumilaceae archaeon, assembly GCA_035631875.1. Taxonomy (NCBI): domain Archaea; kingdom Thermoproteati; phylum Nitrososphaerota; class Nitrososphaeria; order Nitrosopumilales; family Nitrosopumilaceae; species Nitrosopumilaceae archaeon. Next base: position 20,982 of record DASQHX010000010.1, read on the forward strand.
TTAAAAGATAGATACAGTAGAAAGGGGCCATTACGAAGTTTTATTGAACCGCATCAAAGTGATAGAGTAGAAATAAACCGTTGGATAATACCGATTACCCAAGTTATTGATGGTAAACACGTAGTTGTAGTTGACGACAGTCTTGTGAGAGGAACAAGCTCAAAGGCGATCATCAAGGCCTTGCGACGTGCAGGAGCAAAAAAAATTAGTATGGTAATAACATTTCCGCCAATAAAATACCCGTGTTATGCTGGAATCGATTTTCCTTCACAAGAAGAACTTGTGACGTTTTTTGATAAAAGTGGTGAATATTCTGAAGAAGAAATGGTAGAAAAAGTACGACAAGTTGTTGGTGCAGATTTCTTGGGATATAATGATGCAAAAAATTTGGCAAACGCGATTGGAATAGATACTAATTCTATGTGCTTTACTTGTTCTACTGGTGATTATTCTCCGCTTGGAATAAAACCTATCTTTAAGAGCAGAGCTGAAATTAAAGGCGAATAAATTGGAATTAGCATATGTGTTGGTAAAAGCCAAAATGGGACACGAGGTAGATGTTATGAATGCCATTTTGAAAATAGATGGTGTAAAGGAGGTTCTTGGAACTTATGGTCAATACGATATCTTTGTAAAAGTTCAAGTTCAAACAAGAAAGGAGATTGAACTAATAATTACTAAAAAGATCCGTAGGGTTAGTAACGTTCTATCTACCACCACTCTTTCTGTTATACCTAGTCAAGACTATAAATAGACTTTATAATTAACCATAAATTATTTTATTTTATGAGAAAAGATTTTCTTGCAGTAATATGTGGTGGTATTGTTATCGTTGTAATAGTTACAGTCTTGTTAATTGTACAAGGACCAACTGAGAAATATGCTATATTTTTAGATCCTTTCAAGGATAAGCAATCACTGGTTACTGATACTCATGTAACAGTTCGAAATATAGGAAAAGAGTCTCTTACTAATGTAAGAGTGGACTATGGAGGGAGTAGCAAACCTGATATTATTCCATTGTTAAAACCTGGAGAAAAAGTAATACTCTCACCATCTGCAGGAAGTGATCTTCAGGAAGTTACTGTAACAACAGATCAGGGAGTCAATGTTACTAAACCATATAGAACTCCCATAAATATGCCAGGCATGATGGGTTCCTAACAGAACGTATTTTGTATCAGTTTAAATCTAACGCTGATCAACGACGCGTGTTTGAAGTTTCTTCGTTCAGGTAAGGTAAAAGACATTTATGAATTAGATGATGGAAATTTGCTTTTCCATTTTAGTGATAGGGTTTCTGCATTTGATGTAAAGTTTCCTACTCCCATTCCAAGAAAAGGAGAAGTTCTTTGCAAATTTGCTGAATTCTGGTTCAAAAAAATTCAGACACCAAATCACTATGTAAGAACAGAAACAAAAGACAAAATAGTTGTAAAAAAAATGGAAATGATTCCAATAGAATGTGTTGTTAGAGGATATTTCTATGGGAGTCTGATTCAGAGATGGAAGGAAGGTCAAGTCACAATCCCGAAAAATACTGATACTAGAATTGCGGCAAAGATGCCTGAACCTGTATTTGATCCTACAACAAAATCGGAAACACATGATCTTCCAATTACCAAAAACATGGCTATTGATATGGGTCTTATCAGCTCAAAAGATTATGATTGGTTAGAAGAAACATCTATTAATATTTACAAAAACATGTCTAAAATATCAGAAAAAGCTGGATTCATCTTAGCTGATTTGAAATTAGAATTTGGAAAATCATCTAATGAAATATTGTTAGGTGATTCTATTGGTCCTGATGAATATAGAATGTGGCCAAAGGTTGCATATCAAGTAGGTAAAATACAAGAAAGTTTTGACAAGCAACTTTTACGTGATTGGTTGGCAACACATGGGTATCAAAAAAAGTTTGAAGACGATAGAAATGCTGGTAAAGCACCAATAGCACCAGAATTGCCATCCGAACTATCGCATGAAATGTCATCTAGGTACATTACTGCATACGAACGTATTACTGGTAACTCACTTTAACTCGAATTTCAATTTAGACCGAACCTTAAAATTTCTTATTTTGCTAATTATGTGATATCATGATGACCAGAATTTCCCAAAATGTTATTTTTTACAAAATTTTTGGGAATTTTTGTAATGGTACTATATGTATAAGAATGGTATAATATTGATAATTATACTAGCATGTTAGTGAGTATAAAGTATTCTTAATAGTAGTAGTGATATATTTTTAAAACCTTAATAATATTTTTAGTAACATAAAAAAAAGTAACATATTAGATAACAAAATATGATGTCATGATCTTTTAGTAATAATTATAATTCAAAGGAGGAAATGTCGACCTTACTCCAAAAAGAAATCAAAATAAATAGAATCGTTACAACTAACATAGAGCAGGCAAAAGCACTAGATGACCCTGCAAGAATTAAGATCCTGCAAATTCTATATCATAAACAATTTTCTGCAGAACAAATAGTGGAAGAATTGCACAAAACTGGTTACAATAAAGCTACCACTACAATCAGACATCATTTGGATGTTTTAAAACGGGCAGGTCTTGTGGAAATTGTAAAAATGGAAGAAATTCGAGGAGCTGTAATGAAATTTTATGGAACATCAATTAAGCTTCTGGGATATGATGTACCTCCAAACTTTGATTCTGATTATTCTAAAACAATAGATGATGCATCTATAACGATACAAAAGATGATAAAAAATATTGTTCAAAATAATATATCAAAATCAAAAAAGAAAAATATTGAAAAACGTACTAGTGCAGAACAAAACTATGACCAATACCTCTTAATAGAAATAGTAAATAGGGCACTAACAAAAGTCTTAGAAAATCATAGTTCTAATTTTATACAAAAAAAGTAAATTATTCTAGTTTATGTCAATAGAAAAAACTCCTTTTGAATCTGGATTTTGTAGAGTTTTGATCATTTGACGAGGAATGGAATTTGAAGCCAGATCACAATTAATTGCCAATGTCCTAGGGCAGATAAAAGAGCTTTTTCTAATTACAATGTCATGAGGATTTGTTAAAATTAAATTCTCATGGCCGTTACCTTTGACCTTAAAGGAAACATCTTTTACTGATATTGTAAAAAAAATTTCTGATTTAGAATTTAGCATAAGAGTTTTCATTTGTTCTGGTATGTCATTACAACCACAAGATGCTTCAACTCCAATGATACAATCTCCATTTAATGTAAGATTTGGTTCTGTTGTTATCTCAATTGTTTTTGGATGAAGTGATCTAATATTTTTGTGACCGTTAAACAAGATCTCAAAATGCATGATCGCACATCTGTATAGACTTAAATTAAACCTTCAAAGGTATGAAAATTGAAATGTTACCAGCGGCTGCAGGTTATGATAGAGCAATTACTGTTTTTTCACCAGATGGAAGACTTTACCAGGTTGAATATGCAATTGAAACAGTAAGACGTGGAACACTTGCAATTGGGATAAAATGTAAAGATGGAATAATTCTTGCAGTTGAAGAAAAACCAAGAAAATTACAAAATTCAGAAATCACGCAAAAGATATTTCAAGTAGATGATCATATAGGAGTTGCTGCTGCAGGATACATTCCTGATGCTAGGTCACAAGTTGATAATGCAAGATTTTTTTCACAATCAAACAGAATGATTTATGATGAACCAATAGAGGTAGAATCAGTAGCAAAACATCTTGCAGATCAATGTCAACAATTCACTCAATATGCTGGAGTTAGGCCTTTTGGAGTGGCATTGATTATTGCTGGAATAGACAAGAGTGGAAGTTCAGTATTTCTGACTGATCCAAGTGGCACATACATCTCATACGATGCGGTTGCTATTGGTTCTGGTTCAGATCAGGTAACCGAATACCTAGAAAAATATTACAAAAAAGATATGTCATTAGAAGAAGCAGCAGAACTTGCCATTGAATCAATATATCTTGTAAGTGAAGAAAAAGAAGGTACAAAACATGTTAAAATGGCACAAATACTAAACAACACAAAGGTTCTAACAAAAACTTTAGAAAAAGATATTGAAAAATATGCTATAAAGGCAAAAGATTCTGCAGCTAAAAGACAAAAATAATCTCTACTATTTTATAATCCAACAGAGGATTTTATTTCATTGAAACTTTCAATTGCAATTCCAGATTCTTCAGTAAGTGATGAATCAACAAATCTTGGTAAATCAACAAAAATTTCTTTAATAGCTAGGGCATGTGCAATTTTTCGTGTACAATCTATTTACATTTATCATGAAAGCTCTGGAAGTGATAGCGATAGAACATTAATACGCACCATTTTAAAATATCTTGAAACACCGCAATATCTTAGAAGAGGACTTTTCCAAAGAATTTCAGAACTACGGTTTGCTGGAAGCTTAAGTCCATTAAAAATTCCACATCATTCTTACACATCAGATTCAAGACAAGTAAAAGCTGGAGACATAAGAGAAGGAATGATAGTTTTTGCAAGAGGTAAAAAATCTGTAGATGTAGGACTTGAACAACTCATTTTGTATTCTGGACATGATGAAGTAGGAAAAAGAGTCACAATGCAATTTAAGGCTGGATATCCAGAACTTTTGGCAAAGCAAATCTCTAGAAACGAAATTAAGCAATATTGGGGATATGAGGTAAAAGAAAGCGCAAATTTACGTGCACTTCTTTCTGGATGGAATTCTAATGTGATATTGACCTCAAGAAAAGGCAAACCCATACACAAAGCACAAAATTATTTCGATGAAATTTCAAATAATCCAGTACTGGTTGTGTTTGGTACTCCTGAACGAGGAATACATGAAATTCTTGGAGTGTCGATAAAAGAAATTCCAAAATCACAGAATCTTAATTTCTTTCCTGAACAGGCTACTGAAACTGTACGACTAGAAGAAGCAATCCTTGGTACTTTGGCGATCTTAAATGTTCTTACTCGCAAGTAAGTTTATTATTGTTTTATAGAATAATTTTTTATTGTCTAAACAAAAACGCATATTACTTTTTGCAATAATTGCTGGTTTAGCTGGTGTTGTAATAGGTGGTATTGTTATTGTGTTTATGATTTCACATTTATAATTTTTAGATCGTTTTTGCAAAAAATTACTATAATTTGGTATTTTAAATAGTAGACTTATAATGGGGTTTACGACATTTAGCGTTTATCAATGGGCCATAGAAAACATAGTCAGCCAAGGCGAGGAAGTCTTGCATATCTTCCAAGAGGTAGAGCAAAGAGCATGGAAGCGAGAATTCGTACTTGGCCACAAGAAGAAGGCGATCAGCCAAAACTCTTGGCGCATGCTGGATTCAAAGCCGGTTGTATTAGAATAGCAAGTATTGATGATCGAGATAAAACTCCAAACTTTGGCAAACAACTTGTTAGCCTTGGAACCGTAGTTGTCACACCGCCAATTGTTATAATTGGAGTTAGAGGATATTCAAAAGATAGATACGGTATTGATTCTTCTTTTGATGTTTATGCAAAAGAATTACCAAAAGAATTGCCTAGGCTATTTACAGCAAAATCTGACGAAAAAAGTCTTGAACATGCAGAAAAATCACTTGGAAGAATTGATGAAATTTTTGCCATTGCAGCCATTTTGCCAGGACAAGCAGGTATTGATCAAAAAAAACCTTATGTTTTTGAGATAGCAGTAAAAGGTGGAGATATACAAAAACAATTTGCGTTTGTTAAAGATCTTTTAGGTAAAGAAGTTAAAGTTGATCAAGTTTTTCAAAAAGGCGCTGATGTTGATATTGCAGCCATAACAAAAGGTAAAGGAATTGAAGGCCCGATTACAAGATGGGGAGTAAAAAAGAAACAACACAAATCAAGAAAAAGTGTAAGAGCACTTGGTACATTAGGTCCAATTAGTCCGGCAACTATCATGTATACTGTTCCAAGAGCTGGTCAACGAGGTTTTCATCAAAGAACACAATACAACAATAGGATAATGATAATGAGTAACACACAAAATTCTGAATTCAAAATTAATCCTGCAGGAGGATTCAAACATTTTGGATTAGTAGAAGGAGATTTTGTTGTAATACGAGGTTCAATTCCAGGAACTTATAGAAGATTAGTTAAACTACGTTCTCCAATGCGTCACAGAACTTCTAAAATTACACAGCCAAAAGTTTTGGAGATAATGATATGACCATACAAGTATTTTCAATAAATGGCTCAAAACAAGAAGAGATCGAATTACCACTTGTTTTTTCTACACCACTGCGAACAGATCTTTTACATCGTGCATACATAAATTTAGAATCACATAAGTTTCAAACTCAAGGACGATATCCACTTGCTGGTATGAATGTTGTAGCAGAATCAAATAGTCCTCCAACAGGTCATCATCAATCAAGAGTTGCTAGGATGCATGGAGGTGGTGGTGGTAGACAGGGCCAAGGTGGCGGTGTTGCAATGGTGCGAGGTGGAAGACAAGCACATCCTCCTACCACAGAAAAAGTGACTTACAAGATGTTAAATAAAAAAGAAAATAAACTTGCTTTGTGTTCTGCAATTGCGGCAACTACATCTGAATCACTAGTAAAATTACGTGGTCATAAAATTGATAAACTTGAATCGTTTCCAATTGTTGTTTCTGATGAAATTGAATCTATATCAAAATCAAAAGAACTTGCAAAATTTTTTGAAGCGCTTAATCTGACACAGGATATTGATAGATTAAAAAATAGACTAAAGCGTCGTTCTGGAAAACCTCAGTTGAGGGGTAGAAAATCAAAAATTGGAAAAAGCATATTGATTGTAGTAAAAGACTCTAAGAATTTGTCAAAAGCAACTGGGACATTTTTAGGTGTAGATGTAAAAGCAGTGAATAGTTTGAGTGTATTAGATCTAGCTCCTGGTGCTCAGCCAATAAGACTAACAGTATTTTCAAAGGGCGCAATTGAGGAATTGGCAAAGATAAAATCTCCACATTTGGAGTTAATGGTGATAAAAAGATGAATGTAGAAGAAGCAAATCACATTGTACTCAAACCGTATGTTACAGAAAAGACATTTGCACTAGTTGAAAATGAAAACAGAATTTGTTTTCTAGTTAAGGACACTTCTACTAAACCAAAAATCATGGAAGCAGTAAAAATTCTTTACAAAGAAGAACCTGTAAGTGTAAATGTTTGCAGAACAGTTTATGGTAAAAAGGCATTTGTCAAATTCCAAACTGTAGAAAAGGCAAGGGATCTTGCAACGAAGATAGGAATGCTATAATATGGTCTGCTTTGAATCATTTCGAATGATGGTGAATATGTGTGGTTAAAGAATTCAAGTATAGAGGAGTGCCTACAGAAGAATTACAGACTCTATCCTTAGAAAAACTCTTTGAGCTGTTTCCAGCAAGAGCTAGAAGGTCTCTTACTAGAGGCATTACGGATAATAAAAGAAAACTACTAGAGGAAGTAAAGTTGGTAAAAGCAGGGAAGAATGCCACACCAATTAAAACTCATCTTAGAGATTTAATAATTCTTCCATATATGATAGGACTTACAATCAATGTTTTCACAGGTAAAGAATTTCATCCAGTAATAATAAAACCAGAAATGGTTGGTCACTATTTGGGTGAGTTTTCATTAACAAACAAAAGGGTTCAACACGGAGCACCAGGTGTCGGAGCATCACGTTCTAGCTTGTATGTGCCATTAAAGTGAGTAATATGCAATTCAAATACTCTTTTCAAAATTATGATAGGACAAGACACGTTCGCGCTTCACTTAGGGAAAAAACAATTTCTCATAAACACGCACGTGAAATAGCAGTTAAAATAAAAGGCATGTCGATTGAAACTGCCAGAGATTATCTGCAAGATGTCATAAAATTGAAACGTGCAGTGCCATTTAGAAGATATAACAACGAAGTGGGACATAAATCAGATACAGGAGTAATGGCTGGACGATATCCACAAAAAGCGGCCACTGAATTTGTTAAACTTATTGATAATTTAGAATCAAACGCAGAATACCGTGGAATGGATTTGGATAGACTAAAAATAATAAATGCCACTGTGCATAAAGGAAGAAAACTTCAAAGGTTTACTCCACGTGCAATGGGAAGAGCATCTCCAAAAGTTGACATACTAACACATGTAGAGCTCGTAGCTCAGGAGATTTAAGATGTCATCAGTAAAAAATGTGATAAATGATAGTTACAAACTCATGCTTCTAAAAGATTATCTTAGAGAGGCAATTAAAGAAGCAGGGTTTTCTGAAGTTGATATACAAAAGACACCGACAGGAACTCGTGTCGGGTTGCATGTTACAAGACCTGGTATAGTAATAGGCAGAAAAGGTTCTGGAATACGTGATCTGACAAAAGTCTTAGAAAAAGACTTTGATCTTAAAAATCCACAAATTTCAGTTATAGAAATCATTAGACCAGAACTTCAACCAAGTGTGATGTGTAATAGGATGTCTCAACATCTTGCAAGAGGAACTGCATTTAGACGTGCTGTGATGTGGACCATGCAAACAATAATGAATGCTGGCGCAATGGGTGTGCAAATTACAACCTCAGGAAAATTAAGAGGCGATCGTTCCTCTTTTGAAAAACATAGTAAAGGAATTTTGCCTAGAGCTGGTCATTTTGCAGATGTTATAGTTTCTGAAGATATTGTCCACGTTCAAACAAAGATGGGCCTGATTGGAGTGCGAATTAGAATTGCAATAAAAGAAAGATACATTCCAGAATTTGAACTTAGAACGATGAAAAAAGAAGCAGTAATAGCAAAACCGTTGGTAATAGAAGAAAAAGAAATCGAAGAAAAAGAAATAGAAGAAATAGCAGAAATTCCGGCAGATCCGACAAAACCACGAACTGAAAGTGAATTAATTGCAATCGAAGAAAAACTTGTTGAACAAGTAGAGACATTTGAAGAAATTGAAGAGGAATTAAAGTAATGGCACGAATGAAAATGAAAACAATACGTCAATTCAATGAAACTGATCTAAAAGGTAGATTAGAACAACTTCGTTCAGAACTTACAAAATTACGCATAGAGTCATCAAAAGGTACTCTTAAAAAAGAAAGTGGTAAATTGAAACCATTGCGAAGAGATATTGCTAGAATGTTAACAAGACTAAACGAGATGAAAAAACAATGATTACTCAAGAAAATCTGCCCCAACACGAACTAATAGGCTTAGAAGCTATGATAATGAAAAGTAATAATGAACAAATCACTGGCATCTCAGGAAAGATTCTAGATGAAACAAAATCAATGTTATTTCTAAATACAGTAAACGGCATTAAAAAAATACCAAAAGAAAATACTATGTGGAAGTTTTCTTTTGATAAAAATGAATCTATAGTAAACGGGAACTTACTAACAAAAAGACCGCAAGAAAGATTGGGAGGCAAGGCATGACACGTAATATTGGAATTCCAGTAACTGTTCCTACAACAGAATGTACTGACCATCTTTGTCCATTTCATGGTACGCTTAGTGTACGTGGTAAATTGATTCAAGGCAAAGTAGTAAGTGCCAAGGCTCCAAAAATGGTTGTTGTTCAACAAGAAACTCCAAAGTTTATTACAAAATACAAAAGATACGCAAGAAGTCAAAGCAAAACACATGCATACAAACCATCTTGCATTGATGTAAAAGAAGGAGATATCGTTCTAACCGCAGAGTGTAAACCTATCTCAAAGAGCGTCTCATTTGTAGTCGTGGAGGTCAAATCATAATGGGTGCAACCAAAAGTCGTGCAGTATCTGCAAAAGGTGTTCAAGAATTTAGACCGTATATTACTAGAGCACTTCCACTAGGCGCTCAAATTATTTGTGCAGATAATACAGGCGCAAAAGTTTTAGAAATTATAATGGTACAAAAAACAAAAACCAGAGTTTCAAGATATCCTTCTGCGGCAGTAGGTGATTTTGTAAATGTAGTTGTCAAAAAAGGACCAGGAGAATTACGCGGTCAAATTTTTGGAGCCGTTGTAATAAGACAAAAATATCCAATTAAGAGATTAAGTGGAGTAAGACTTTGTTTTGAGGATAATGCAGGTGTATTGGTTACACCTGAAGGGGAGATCAAGGGAACTGAGATCAAAGGCCCTGTTGCAGCAGAAGCATCAGAAAAGTGGCCAAGAATAGCAAACCTTGCATCCATGGTGGTATAAAATGAAGCCAACAATAATACGAAACAGAATGATTTACCAAGCACCACATCATTTTAAAAGTAAACAACTGGGATCAATGCTTTCAAAAGAATTACAAGAAAAATATAATAAAAACAGTGCGCGTGTAGTTGAAGGCGATAATGTAAAAGTAATGCGTGGCGAATTCAAAGGAATAGAAGGTAAGGTAACTCAAGTGTCTTCAGAAAAAAATGGAGTAGCAATTGAAGGAATAAAACGTGAAAAGCTCAAAGGTGGTAATGTAGATCTTTACATTCATACGTCAAATCTTATGATTACTAGCTTAAATCTAGAGGATAAATGGAGACAAAACAGACTTGAGGGACAAAAAACAAAAACTCTAAAAGAAAAATCCATAGAATCTCAAGAAATTTCAAAACCAAAAGAATTTCCTGAAATTAAAGAAAAACCAAAACAAATCAAAGAAACACCAACAAAGTCTAAAGAGAAAATTACTAAATCAGAAAAACTACCAGAAAAAAAAGGAAAACAAACAAAAGCAGCTAAATCGGTAAAAAAGGAGACTAAGTAATGGTAAGCATAGCAGGAAGCAAGAAATTAAAACGTCAAATGGCTCCAGTTTTTTGGGGCATAACTAGAAAGAATTCTAGGTTTGTAGTAACTGTAAAACCTGGGGGTCACTCAAAACATCTTGCAATACCAAGCGCGGTCTTTATACGTGATACTTTAAAACTTGTAAATACACTAAGAGAAGTAAAATCAGTAATTTATGGAGGAAAAGTAAAGGTAGATGGTGTTACACGCCGTTCTTTACACCACGGAATTGGTCTTATGGATGTAATAGAGCTTGAAGGAATTCAAGATGTTTATAGACTGGTACCAAAGAATTCCTTTGTACTGCAGCCAATTAAGATAAATCCATCTGAAAAGACTAAGAAATTACTTCAAGTAACAAAAAAAGCTACAATAAAAAATTCTAAAATGCAAATTGGATTTCATGATGGTCGTACTCTGATCTCTGACGCAAAAGTAAATATCGGTGATACGTGCGTTATACAAGTTCCAGAGACTAAAATTCTTGATATTATAAAATTAGAAAAAGGTGCCCAGGTCATAATTAAAAGTGGAATTAATGCAGGTCATGTTGGTAAAGTTATTGAGATAAAAGAAGGAACATTTGTACTTCCACGACGTGCATTGGTAGATATTGGTGAAAGACAAATTGATATTCCATCGGAGCTTGTGATGGCAATAGGAAAAGACAAGCCTGTGATACAAATAGAGTGAATATTATGTCGCAAAAACTAGAATCCCAAATGAAGAAAATAACCGTTGCAAAAGTAGTATTAAACATGGGTGTAGGTAAATCAGGTGAACCAATTGAAAAAGCAAAGCGTGCATTAGAACAAATTGCTGGCCAACAGCCAAGTCCTCGTATGGCAAAAGCAACACAAAGAGATTGGGGGGTCCACAAAGGTGAACCCATAGGTGTAGCTGTAACCCTTAGACGAGAATCGGCAATTGAATTAATTAAAAGATTATTTGAAGCAAAAGGTAACCAGATAAAAGGCTCATCTTTTGACGATTTTGGGAATCTTTCATTTGGAATAAAAGAACATATCGACATTCCGAAAGTGAAATATGATCCTAATGTTGGTATTTTGGGATTGGATGTATCAATTTCATTAGCTAGGCCTGGATTTAATATTAGATTTAGAAGTAAACACAAGGCAAGCGTTGGACGTCATCACAGAATTACAAGGGAAGATGCAAAGGCATTTCTGATCAAAGAATTTGGAATAGAGGTAGTATAAATGGTAAAAAATAGAGATTATGCAGTAACAGGAAGAACAGTACACAAATTTGGCAAAGGTTCGAGATGGTGTAAGCGGTGTGGAGACTATAATGCTGTAATTCAAAAATATGATCTAGACTTATGCAGACGTTGTTTTCGTGAAGTTGCGGTATCATTAGGATTTAGAAAATTCAAGTGAGAATATGCCTTCAAATAATATAATTTCAAACCTATTTGTTACGCTTTTCAATACTGAAGCTAGAAGAAAAGATGAGTGTATTGTATTGCCATCATCAAAACTTGCTATGGAAATACTAAAGACACTTCAAAATCATAGCTATATTGGGGAATTTGAACACGTTGATGATAAAAAAGGCGGTAAATTCAAGATTCAACTTTTAGCAAAAATAACAAAATGTGGTGCAATCACTCCTAGATTCAAAGTAAAAAAAGACGATTATGCTAAATGGGAACATGAATACCTTCCTTCATATTCGCGTGGTATGCTTTTAGTTACTACAAATCAGGGTGTAATGTCTCATCATGAAGCAACAACAAAAGGATTGGGAGGATTATTGATAGGATATGTCTACTAAAGAAATCGAAGTCCACGAATTGACAATTCCGGTACCTGAGAATGTTAAGGTTACCGAAAAACACAGAATACTAAATGTTGAAGGACCATTAGGTAAAACAAGAAAAAACTTTAAAAAAATACCAGTAGATTTGCAAGTAAACGGAAAAAACATCATACTAAAATCACTTGGAATAAGAAAAAAAGACTATGCTATATTCAAGACCTCCGAATCCATCATTAAAACTCTCATCAAAGGTATTCAACAAGGATATACCTTCAAGATGAAGATAGTTTATGCCCACTTTCCAATAACAGTAAAAGTAAAAGATGATAATATACTAGTAGAGAATTTTCAAGGTGAGCGTGCAGCTCGTATTTCAAAGATAGTAGGCAATACCAAAGTCACTACAAAAGGGGATGATGTGATAATAACAGGTTCCGTTTTAACTGATGTATCTCAAACTGCAGCAAGTTTACAACAAAATACCAAAGTCAAAAACAAAGATCATAGAGTTTTCTTAGATGGGATCTATTTATTTGAAAAATCTGATGGGATTCAAAAATAATCTTAGCAAGGATTAAATCCGCATATTCTACGAACAAACCTATTGCCGCCCTAGCTCAGCGTGGTAGAGCAGCTGACTGTTAATCAGCTGGTCGTCAGTTCAAGTCTGACGGGCGGCGCTTATTATATTTCTAAATTCGAATTATGAAATATTATATCTTGTTTACGACGATTCTATTTTTTAAAAATTAGTGTTTGTGCCTTATATTTCAAAACTCGAGTTTTGAAATATTGTTATGCGATCACATTTGTGTTTATTCTATTAGACTACTTAGATCTTATACCGATCATAACATCTGGATATATGCAGGAGGTCCGCATTGGCCAGAACAAGACGCGCAAATAGATATTGTGTGGATTGTGGGGGAAGATTAGTCTATTACCCCCGTCTTTCTAACCCAAAAGCTCCTAACGAACATAGGGTACTGGTTTATGCTTGTCCAGACTGCACTAAAGATTTTGATAAACCAAAGATGTTTTCCATTAAGAGAAATGTTGTAGATGAACCCATAGAAACTGTAGAAATAGAGATAGTTCAAGCAAGGGAAAAAGTACAAGTTACAAATTAAAGTAAAAGAACAATAAAACTTGAAAAATTAGAAAAATTCAAAATTAGTCATAAAAGCTAAACCCCTCTTGATTTCCTCTATGTTGTACATTGGGTGATATTTTCAAAAAATCGATTTTTTGTGGGGGGTTTAACATTTGTGCGTACATATGCTAGCCAATGGTAAAAACATCCCCATTACCTGGTAAGACTTGGTCTGATCTTTTATGGTATGACTAAAAGCTCAACCCCGTCTTTTGTCATAGTTTTATCAAGATTCTTGGGTCTTTTTTCATGGATTTTTGGCATTTAGATTTGGATGTTTTGAATTTAAGTTCTGTTCAATAGTTGGGTGTTAGACTACTGATCTTCTTTTTGTTCAGTTTCAGGTGTTGATATGCTATCTTTTTGATTGTAATATGAAATGACACTTGGTTTACACATGTAACAGAAAATGAATACACGGAGTATAATTTGTATTATTTCATGGTAATTGAATTTATTCGGTAGAACATAGAAAGTTGATATTATTTCATATCCGACAACTACCAGTATGATTATTCTTGACCATTTTTTTCTAATAAAGAAAACTACCGCCGTTCCTAACCAAATTATACCAATCGTTATTTCGAATACAGAGAGTGATTTAGCCAACAAACCATTTGTAGTATACAATAATCCTGCAATTGTGTTAGATAATCGCAATAGGAATGATCCCTTTAGGTCTACTTACTCTTGTAGATGTTTCTGACTCCATTTCTACATAACTATCTAAAATTGATTATTAATAACGTGGATGTTCTTGCACAATACAAATCTAATAGAAAGAAATTGTCACATACTATCGCTTTGAAGCCAGTTTAATCAAACTTTCAATCTTATTTTGTCCGTTCCAGCTTGATTCCCAGCTTGTTAGGCAGGAGTTTTCTTAATTGAACTATGGTCGTTGATAAAGTTGTAATGTATTCTCATAGCGTCTATTAGATTCTGTGCAGATTCCTTATGATCCATTACTCTCATTACTTTTTATGTCTCTGAAAACACCTTTAGGGTTCTGCAATTCTTTCTTCCTCATCCAAACACTGAACATAGGATCCATCTTCTTGACAGTAACAAGCTCCTCTCTTGACCGTCTTTATCAAGAATGGTTTCTTTGATTCTTACAAAAGAGGCAAATTCCTCATCTGTCGGATTCATTTTTTGGTCCAAATAGGTCTCTTCCCTTATTCCACTACATCTTCCTTGGTAAACACCCTGCTTTTGGCCATCAATTATTCGATAAATCATTAGTATTTGTAATTTTCATAAAATAAAATTAATGGATAAAAAAGCCGTTGGGTCAGGGTCTGGGATAAGGGTTACATGATATGACCCAATCGGCGAATGACTTGGTATTACTATGGAACTAGTAATTCATAATTTCTTGTATGTTCTAAAAAAATACATTATTTGGTACCATTTAATGTCACAAAATACCAAACTTTACTCGTTTATTCTACTCATTTAGCCATAACTAATCTATTAGTTATGTTTGGTAGAAAGGATTTTGCCACAATCTTTACATTCAATACAGTTTTGTTCTTGTTGAATGTTATCAGAACCACATCTTATGCAAATACGAATATACTTTCTTGTCTCTTTTATTCCAAAGAAGTTCAAAAGTTCAGAATTATGATACCCTGACACCATTTTCTTACCGATAGTTAATTATGTTATCGTAAGATTTAATCTCTCTGTATGCATTGAATTGCATTGCAAACAAAGAGCACCTATTTTTAACTTTAAAATAACAAAATATGGGATTCTCTATCGTTTATTTCCATTTTTGATTTTTACGCCACTTTAATTTTTGTAACCGATACGTGTAATTTCTTAGAAAATCCTGAGTAAATTTCTTACCATATTTTTTATGCATGAATATCATAAGATCATTCCAGTCTAGAGTAGCCATGTGTTCCAATGTTTTTTTATCTGGTGCGGGGATTTTACGTTCCATATTGTAATATGTAAATTGACTACCTGTAAGCCTTTTGATTTTATATGATATGATAGCAATTTATAGTGACTTTGATATTTTCAAGTTTAGAATGGTTCTTTGCTACAAGTGCTCTGATGAGAAGCATATCGAGTGTCTAGGAAAAATGGGTCTATTTGACTGTGATTGTCAACGATGTAAAAAATAATGTTTTAGATTAGCTTAAAGTCAATTTAATTATAAAAGAACACATAATTCATTTAGATATCAATTCAATAATCAAAGCATGGAAAAATTTGAAATTTCATTAAAGACAAGTAAAAAACTAACCGATCAACAGATCAGAAAAATGCAAGAATATTTTAACGAAATACCTATTGAAGAAATTCTGGCAGGTTTGCACTTTGCAAAAAATAGATGGATTGCAAAAGATGCAGGTGTGCTAAAAGTAGGACGAAAAAGCATAATCAAGCGTGAAATTCACTCAATAACTTCAGAACAAGCACAGTGGAGATTAAAAAATTGGAAGATGATGATTGCAAATTATAGGAAATTAGGATACAGTTATCCAACTATTTCTAGGATAAAAAAAATCCTTCAAGAAATAAGCAAGAAAAAACCTAAGTAGTTGGCTCTTGAGTGCGTGTAGTGGAAGGTAGAGAAGTAGGTAGATCTGGAATGGTTTGTCTCACTTGACCTTCTAATACTGCATGTGCCTCTTCTAATATGGTTGATGTGTCCACATTTGGAGTCTCTATTGCAATGCTGGCATTTCCATTAACTGACGCACCTGCCATAATATCTCCTAATATGTTAGAGAGATCTTGCATTGATGAATTAGCTTCTGGCATAAGGCCACCGAGTCCAGCACTTAATCCCTTTATTATTGACATACATGGACTCAGTGTTACTACAACATCACCAAGTTCAGAAATTGTGTTTAATCTGAGTTGAATTTGCTCCATGGCAAGTTTTGCACTTGTTACCATCTTGTTCATTTTTCTAATTTCATGTAATTCTGTAGCATAAGCTTGTGAATATGGATTGTTTTGAAGTTTTACTGCCTCAACAACCTTTTTGAAAATAAAATTATCTTTTTCTTGTAATTTTGCAGTTATGGAATCAAGTTTTACTATCTGAAGCTGTAGTCTTTTTTGCGCTTCATCAATTTTTGGTTTAAGTGGTGTGTCTGGTTTTACCTTGTCAATTACTCTTTGAGATATACTCTCTTTTTGCTGATTCCATTTATTGGTAAAGTTCATGATTTCTGACTGAATGTGATTAAACTTTAGGCTTTAAGGTGTCATGTTCTTCCCAATGATGTAACTGCAGTGACAGATATCTATGGTTACAATTTCTTATTGTCACATGTATTGATTTATAATGTTTCTAAATTCGAATTGTGAAATATTATTTTTGAATGCTGTCAGCCAAAGGTAAATGTGTATATCTGAAAACCAGGATTAGCTGTTATAGTTAGAGTATGTGGACCTGCCTGACTTGTCAAAACAATATTGTATAATCTATTTTCAGAAATATGGGCAATTCCATTTTGAACATCATCACCAGAGTCTGATGGTTTTATCGAATTTCCATCAAGCGAGATCTGAAGTGTAGAATTATTTGCAGCTACTATGTGAACTGATTTTGCAAAGTAAGAAAGCACAATTTTTCCATTGTCTGAAACAAGTTTCATACTATCTGGAAGATTCTGCCATTTTCCATCAAGATAATAATTGTCCCTGTTTTGCTGAGTCGGTAAAGAATATGTTACAGTTTGACCTGGATTGAATCCTTCGGAATTTCCAAGATAGTTTCTTCCTTCCACAAAATTATATCCAAAATAAAGTTCTGGGGTTTGAGAATTAGAAAATTGATATTCTGGCATGTTTACAAGTGATTGATCCGCTTGAATATTTAATCCAAGATGTTTACTGCGTTCATCTAAAAGTTGTTGAATTACTTTTTCAGTTTCATCATAATTTCCTTCTCCGATATGATCATGTCGTATGTAGCCTTGATAATCAGTAATGTATTCTCTTGGCCAATATTGATTACCAAATGCAGCCCATGTTTGATGATCACTATCAAGTACAACAGGATATTTAATACCAAATTTTTGAACTGCAAATTTCACATTGTTAATATCTTTTTCAAATTCGAATTCTGGAGAATGAACACCTATTATGAGTAATCCTTTGTCTGCATATTTTTCATTCCACGCAGTAATGTATGGCAGTGTTCTGATACAGTTTATGCAACTATATGTCCAAAAATCATAAAGTATTACTTTATTTTTCATAGTATTCTTTAGATCATCTGGTGTAGTGTTGATGTATCCTGATATTCCTACCAAATCTGGAGCTTTAAAATTATGGCTTTCATCTATAGGAAGGAGTGTAGTATTTGCCATAGGTTGAGTTGCAAGTGTGTTACCATTTGGCTGTATTGTCTCATTTGTAGCCTGAATATTGTTTGATTGATTAGGCGTAGATGTTGGTTTTGACATGTCTAAGGAATTAAAATATGCGCCTATCGCTCCAATTGCAACCACTACTATTATTCCAACTATGACTGCACTTTTAATTTCTGATCTCATATTATCATCCTAACAATAAATTGTTCAAAAGTGGAAAACTTGCTATTGCTGCAAGCTGGTTTGTAAATACTAGAAATCCCAATAAAATAATGAAAGCTCCCATAATTATTGAATAATATTTCAAATGTTTGCTCATTGCTTTTATGATTCTTGTAAATCTAGAAAAGAAAATCCCCATCAAAAGAAATGGAATTCCTAACCCTAGTGAATACGCAAGCAATAATGTAAATGCATGACCTGGTGATGTTGCAGCTAATGTAAGTATGCTTCCTAAAATTGGTCCAATGCATGGAGTCCAACCTGTTGCAAATGCCAATCCAAAAAGAAATGACATTGGATAACTTGCTTTTGTTCTGTTTGGAAGAAATTTTTTTTCAAAATTTAGATTTTTAAGCTTAGTAGATAACAACATGAACACACCAAACGCAATTATTATGATTCCACCTATGTGATTGAATCCGGCAAGAATGTTTCCAGCTGTGCTAGATAAAACACTGTTTAAAATCACGCCAATAACAGAAAAGACAACTGAAAATCCAAGAACAAAAAAAATCGTATTAAGCATAATGTTTATTCGGCTTGCAACAATGTTGACAGTTCCATTATTTCTTTGAAGATCAGTCAACGTAGTTCCAGAAATATATGCCAAAAATGCAGGTATCATAGGTAGTATACATGGAGCAAGAAACGAACCAAGACCCGCTAATGCCGCTATACCTATTCCAATGTCTGCCATGACTTAATTTTGCTGTTTTATTATTAATGCCTTCTTCCAAATCTGTACCAAATCGTCTTGATTTTATATAATTCCGAATTTTTTGCCAGCATATTCAAACACATCTATTGATTTTTCAATATTTTCTTCTGCAAGTAATGCTGTCACCGAAATTCTTATTCGAGCTGAACCTAGTGTCACTGTAGGATATCTGATTGGTTGCGCAAATATGCCATTGTCAAATAAATATTTGCCAAATTCCATTACTTTCTTTTCAGATCCTATTATGATCGGAATTATGTGACTAGACGAATTGAAAGCATATCCAATGGAATCGAGTCCTTTTTGCATCATTTTGATATTTTTCCAGAGTTTCTTTCTATGTTTTTCACGTTTAGAAGAAAATCGTTCTAGTGCAAGTTCCACAAGAAAACTTGGTAATGCCGAAGTATAGATAAAAGGTCTAGATATATTTACGATAAGATCTCTTACTTCAGTTCTCGATGCAACATATCCACCAAAAGCTCCTAGACCCTTGCTTAGACTGCTGACATAGACATCGATCTTATTTGCAACACCAAAATGTTCGGCAGAACCTTTTCCATCATGACCTGTTACAAAATCTCCATGTGCATCATCTAAGACAAGTGTGGCATTGTTTTTACCTGCAATCTCTGAAATCTTCTTTAATTCTGCAAAATCACCATTCATGCTAAAGACACCTTCTGTAACTATGAACTTGCGATCTGCTTTTTGCCGAATCTTTTTCTCTAGATCGGCAATATCATTATGCCTGTAAACGACGATTCTTGCCCCAGAGAGCCTGCATGCATCAATTATGCTTGCATGGTTCAACTCATCACTGAGAACTAGAGCTCCTTTTTGTGTAAGTGGTGGTATTGAACCAAGATTAGCCATGTATCCTGTGGGAAATATGAGTGCAGATTCTTTGGATTTATGACGTGCAAGTTTTTTCTCTAACATGCTAAAGGATATGTCATTTCCTGCTACCAGTCGTGAACTTGATTGCAATTGCATGTTTGGAATTTTATCATTACCTAGTCCAAGATAATCATTTGAACAAAGATTGACAAGTTTTTTTTTCTTAAATAATATGTATTGCCCCTGCACACGATTGTCTTGTAGTTTTCTGTAAAGATTCCTTGTTTTTATTTTTTCAAGGGTTTCATTTACAAAATTAAATTTATGTGTCAAGACCTATTCTTGAAATCATCTGCATGTCTTCATAAGCTGTGTTTCCACCAATAGTTAGATATCCTCCAGTTATGATTCCGTTTGCGCCTCCAAGAAGAGCTTTTTCTTGTTCGGTTGCAAGATGAACTTCTCGACCACCTGCTATCTTTAGTATTGTTTTTGGCATTAAAAATCTAAACACAGCTATTGTGCGTAATATTTCTGAAAGTGGTAATTTTGTTTGAAGCTCAAGCGGAGTTCCATTTTGCGGAACTAGAATGTTAATTGGACATTCTTCTGGACTTAGATCTGCTAAGTCAAGACCAAGTTCTAATCTTTGTATTCTGGTTTCACCCATGCCAATAATTCCACCGCAACAAAGCTCAAGACCTGTTTTTTTGATAATTTTGTTTGTATCAATTCTTTCTTGATAAGTGTGAGTAGTACATATCTTTGAAAAAAAGCTTCTTGCTGCCTCTAAATTATGATTGTATCTTTTTACATGAAGCTCTTTAAGACGCATAGCCATATCTTCATTAATGAATCCAAGTGAACAATTTACTTCTATTCCAACCTCAGAGTTTACCTTTTTAATTATTTCACAGATTTGCTCAAAATCCTTTTCAGACGGTCCTCGCCATGCACAAACAAGGCAGAAACTTTTAACTCCGTTATCTTTTGCAATTTTTGCATTTTCCATTATGGTTTCTGCCGGCAATAGCTTGTATGTGTCAATACCAGTTTTATAAAATCCTGATTGGGAACAAAAAGAACAATCTTCAGGACAGGTACCCTTTTTTGCATTAATTAATGTCTCTACATCTATTACGTTCCCATTAAATTTTCTTGTAATTTCATTTGCTGCATCTGATAAGAATTTCAATGAGTCTTCTGAAACATTGATAAGTGATGCAGCTTCGTCTGCATTAATTTTTTGATTAGATAGAATTTTTTGTTTGCATTGTAAAATGAATATCTGTTCTGAATTCATAGTCAGTGTTTTTCTGATTCCATTAATAAGATTATTGTAATTGTAAACCTAAAAAATATAGATGGTTTACGCTTTTTTCATCGTTATTAGTCTGTACAAGGAATCAATTGATCATAGTAGGGCAAATGTGTCCTTGTGATGCATTGTATCTTTGTCCGCATTTATTACATATTGCCAACTCTGAATTCGATTTGGTACAGTTATGACTTTCATTTGTTTGCAGTATTTTTTTACATATTGGACATGAACGGATCTGCGGCATTGGTTAAGATCTATCTCATAAATGACAACACATCACGTTAAAGTGTATCTGAATGAAAACAATTACTGCGTCATGCTTAATTATTTCCTCATTGCATGTTTTGCATGGCTTCTAAAAGACGATCAAAAAAAGCAAAGAGACGAGCTAAGCCTGCGCCAACACGCAAACAAATGATCACAGTGCATGCAGCTCTAAACAGAGCTAGAAGAGCACATGATATGGCAAGGCGAGAAGGAAACAGACTGAAATTGTCTGTTGCAGTACGCAACCGCAGAATAAGGGAGCTCGAAATGAAACTTAGACGAGCGCGAAGGAGATAGTTTTCTCAAACATCCTTCGTGACTTTTTTTATAGTATCCATAGTACCATCAAGTAAGAAATCCAATTCTTTTTCAGATATTGCAAGTGGTGGTACAAGCATTATGATATGACCCAACGTTCGCAAGTAAATTTTATGTTTTTTAGCTTCCAAGAAAATTTTTTGATGTATTTTTTTATCTGGATTAATTGGAGTTTTTTTATTTTTATTACTTACAAGTTCAATTGCCATAAGCATGCCTTTGTGTCTCACATCTCCTACAATACTCAAATTAGAAATCTCATTAATTCGTTTTTCAAATTGTTTTGACTTAATTTTATTTTTTGAAATTAGATGATTTTTATCATATAATTCAAGATTTGTAATGGCCGTGGCACATGCAAGAGGATTCCCAGTAAAAGTATGACCATGAAAGAAATGCTTCATTTCCTTGTAATTCCCTAGATACGAATCGTATATTTTCTGATTTGTTAAAGTGACTGCAAGTGGCAAATATCCTCCGGTGAGCATTTTTCCATAGGTGACTATATCTGGAATGCTTTTTTGAGTGTGATATTCTATAAATGAACCCAGTCTTCCAAAACCAGTTGCAATCTCATCTAAAATAAAAAGAACATCATATTTTTTACATAACTGACTTATTTTTTTCTGGAATTCAGGTGGATAAATTATTACTCCGCCTGCAACCTGCGCTCCACTTTCCATTACAAATGCTGCAAGATCTTTATTTTTTACAAATATTTTTTCTATTTTTTCAAGACAATGTTCTTGATATTCTTTAAACATAAATGTTTCTGGCATTCTATATTTATGCGGTGTTGGTGTTTTAATTACAGGAAATAATATGTTTTTAAATTTGGAAAAAAAGGTTGGAACATAACCAATTGACATTGCACCAACAGTGTCTCCATGGTATCCATTTTCTAACGTGACAAATTTTATTTTGTTTTTATGTCCAATATTTTGCCAATATTGAATTGCCATTTTGATTGCAATTTCCATTGCAGTTGAACCATCATCAGAGTAAAACACTTTGCTCATTCCAGGAGAAATCCTGACAAGTTTTTCAGCAAGTAACTCTGCTTGATCATTTGTAAGATTAAACAATGATGAATGTTGCAGTTTTTTTGTTTGTTTTATCATTGCATTAACTAATTCTTTTTTAGAATGCCCCCACACATTACACCACATGCTTGCTACTCCATCAAGAAGTTTGTTTCCCTCTGAATCTACTAGCCACATACCATTACCTTTTGTTATGACATCAAATTTTTTCCATTCATTCATCTGTGTATATGGATGCCACACAAAATCTTTGGAATTCAATCAGTAAAAATTCTAACTTTGGCAATAATAATGGTACGGTGAATTATTAAGGATCAGAGATAATTGTCCTATGTGAAGGCCTATTTTATAACAGGCACAGATACTGGGGTTGGAAAAACCTCAATTATTGCTGGTCTTGCCGGTTCCATGCATAAGATAGGCATAGATGTGGGGGTAATGAAACCAATTGCCACTGGATATCAAAACAAAACAGGTTTCAAATCATCTGATGTTGCTAAACTTGTTGAGGCTACTTCCATAAAAGATCCTGAAAATCTAATAAATCCTGTATTTCTTCCACTTCCAACTTCGCCTTATGACGCAACAAAACTTTTAGAATTGTCTGTTGACATGCCTTTAATTTTTGTACAATTTAAAAAATTGTTATCAATGCATGAAGTATTATTAGTTGAAGGAATTGGGGGAATTATGACACCCATTGCAAAAAATCTCTTTGTAGCTGATATGATAAAAGAAATGGGTATAGAGACCATTATTGTAACAAGATCAACAATTGGTACATTAAATCATACTATAATGACGTGTAAAATGTGTAAGGATTATGGAATTAAGATCCGTGGTCTTGTCATAAATAACTTTGATGAGAAAGGAACACCTGCAGAAAAAAATTCACCAGCATCACTTTATGAACTTACCAATATCCCAATTTTAGGTACAATTCCTTTTATCCGAGATTTGAATAATACTACAAAGTTAGTTGAACATGTTGAAAAAAATATCGATATAAAATCTCTTATATCTTAAAAATTTTAAGTTTTGATTGTTTTCTATTTGAGGTAAACCAAATAATGTCATTTATAATATTCATAAATGGTTCTTTGTCACTGTTATCAATCTTGTAGGTTTTCACTTCTAATGGAAATTCATTTTCGAGAACAAACCATATATTTTCTTTATGTGGTTGAATTTTTGTTAATTCTGTAACTCTTTTCTTTATTGATACCGGATCATTTGTTTTTAGAAATGATATTACAAGAGCGTTTTCTGGTACTGAGGAAAGAGTTGAGATATCCGGAATTACAATATCTACATCTATTGAGGAAAATATGATTTTTCTTTGGCTGGGAATTAATGCTACTGTTAGTAGATAATGAATTAGTGCCTCTGCAAAAGAAATTATTTTTTCAGATCTTTTCCCTTCTATTTTTTCAAGAATAGGCATGCATTCATTACATAATGCATTTATTGTCTGCGGGCTATCGCCTTGTGCAATATCTGATACTATTTTATGTTCTTGATAATTTCTGATGGAATCGTATAATATTTCTTTAATTTCCATAATAGAACTTTATCTGAAATGTAATAAGAATAAATATTTTGTTGATATTTCTTTTAATATAGAAATAATCCTGTTTCTAACTGTGATATTTTTTGACTTTGAAGATATTTTTTAGCAACGATTTTACGCCACTAAAATGGGTTAATTAATTTTCTTGTTAAGTTTAAGAATCACTTTGAATTTAACAATTAAAATATTATCAGTAAAATCTAATTATAACTCAGAGATTTACCTGATTATCTTCTTTCCTTTTGTATTTTGATTTTCTGCTTCTAATAATTTTAATAAATCATAGTTCATTTTTTCAACATAGGCTCTTAATCGATTAATCATCTCTTGTTCATTTTTGGCATGCAATTTCTTTTCAATTATATTATATAATTCTGTGATATCTTCAGCTGTTGAAAAATACTGATCAATTATTTCTCGTTTCATGCCAGTACTTTCAATGACTTGTAACATTTCATCTACTGAACGGTGCATATGATCATCAAACATATAATCATTGAAATAATTAAATTATTAGCAAATTTTGGAACTTGCCCATGAATAATCAAATAAGGTACGTATTGAATCAGTTAGAGATTTCGAGTTTGACCATATTGCAAATACATTATCTGAATTATGTGTAGCATTTCTTAAAAATAATATCGCTTCATTATCATCTTTTATAATAAAGCACCTATTGCCTGTTTTTTCTACAGACATTAATCTAATCTTTTTCTTGTCAAATCGAGCAAGAAAATTAGGTAAAGCTGTTGAAGGAGAAAGAATTATTCTTACATCTGTTAAAGAATCTGAAATCGTTTCGAAAATATCTGCATAATGAAATCTTGCAATATCTTTTTCACTTCCTAATATGGTAATTCTCTTCTCTGCATTTTTTATCATACTTTTAATCTTTGAATAAATCGGAGCAGCTCCTTCCAGCATCTGTAATCTTTCATTTTCTATCTCATTTGTTTCAACTGTATATGCAGGTATTTTCTTCCATAATTCTGTAAGATTATCTTCCTCTTTTGCAAGTGTGTTTATTTTTTCTTTTTCAGTATTAATTAAAGAAGAGATTGCTTGTTCAAATGGTAGTGGGACATATTTGGTTGGAGATGAAAATTTAGCAGTTATGATCCCTTTACCTTCTAATGCATGTAGAATTTGATACGCTTCTGTTCTTATTATATTAAGAGATTTGGAAACTTCAGGTCCAGACTTTGGTCCATGTTTTCCAAGAAATATGAAAACTTTGGCTTGATTTGATGTTAATCCATATTTTAAAAGCTCATTTTTTATTTTTTCTAATCTCATTTGGTGTTCTTGTAGATTAGAATCATCATCAGCAGATGCAAAAACTCCAATCTGAATATTATTATCTATTAATTTCATATTTTAGCCTCCTTGATCACTTCTTTTTTCATTTTATTAGATTCGTTTAGTTTTGCAACATGTGATCTCAAACGGTTAATCATCTCTTGCTCTCTCTCATAATGTATTCTATTTTCAATAACGTGATACAATTCCGATGTGGCTTCATCAGTTGTAAATATTTTATTAAGCATATTTCTTTTAATGCCAACACTTTCAATTAGATTCCACATTTCAAATACTGATGTAGCTTTTTGATCATTAGACAATGTGAATTTCTGTTTGTTATTTACAATTAATTTTTCTTTATTTACAATTGGTTCTTCTTTATTTACAATTAATTCTTCTTTATTTAATTGAGGCATATCTGGTCTCTTGAGTACTGTTTGAGATATGGTTGATAGGGTAGGCCCTCTTGCATTTGTTTGGTCTTTCATTAATTTATTGTAGCTTGGTTTATTAGAAACTCTGATAGTTGCACCAGATTGTGTCCATGGGAATATTCTTTCTAGGACAGTAGTATGCTCATTATGGTATCCTATCTGTTCCATATGTCATTGCACCTGAAATTTTGCATTATTACATTGTTTTAGTGTAATGTGAACCAATTTCACTCAAATTATGTCTATAGAGTTATAAAAATACCAACTACCAAAAATGGAAATGACTTTGACGCAAAATGCAGTAAAATGAAATCATATGGTATTTTTCTATGATGCAAAGATTATAGTGATAATTTCCTTGTTTTGTAATTAGCATAGATGTTAATTATTTATAAATCTATAAAATCATAATTGTATAAAATGTTTCAATATTATTCCTATGATTAATATTGATTAGAATTTTTTGTGGATGATAAAAATGATTTCTAGATTATATAAAAAAAGATTTAACATAGAGTTGGTTTGTATTATGATTCTTACAGTGAACTAGAATATGTCTTACGGATTTTAAATTAACACATGTTACTTATTATTAACAAATTGTAATATATCAAAAATAAACGGATTTAAATTATATTTTAATATATGATGTTACATGATCAGATTTGAATCCGCTTATGTTAACATATGAATTGTACCGTGAAGAATTTAGATGATATTTTCTTAATGGCGATAATAATTATTTTTTACAAAATCATTGACAGTTATAAATTTAGTTTTACATATTAAACCAAAATTAAATTTTAGTTAATTTTTTTAGCACCATATTTTTCATATCTGATTTTATGTTATCTGTGTTTTATTCTTCTATAATTGATCAACAATGAATATGTCTGTGTATGTACTAAACTTGTACAGACTCTGAATAGGAAAGTTTAATTAATTTTTTATTGCAGTTAATAGTTCAACATATGTCAATTCCAGAACAGAAAGCATTTGGTCAATTCTCGTCTTCTATAACTCAAAGACCGCTCAGTTTAGATCCTGTAAAAGTCATATTACATTCTCAAGAAGATACATTTGGTGAAAAACATCCTATAGAGTTTAATGAAAAAGGAGATATTATCATAAAACAATCAGGCATGTATCTCGCTATTGTTGGTTTGCAAATTGGCAAGATAATAGGCGACAAACCGCGTTGGATAGATTTTTGGCTGAGATTAAATGGTGTTGATGTACGTAACTCTAATGTTAGAGCAGTGATATCTGATCCTGCAGTAAAAGATGTAATCGTTAACCAATCGGTTGTACGTCTAAGAAAAGGTGATGCACTGAATATAATGATGTCAGCAGAGGTAGCAGATGAAGGATTGGGTATAGAATCAATTCGTCCAGAAGGTGAACCACTAATACCTAGCATAATTTTGACAATTTTACAACTGCAATGATTTTCTCATAATTTAAGGAATTTTAATTATTTTAATGAGTACATGATTTATTTAAACCATAAAAAATGATTGTCATTGAAAGCTTTTAATTTCTGAGTTTGACACCTCTCTTAAATTGATTTAGTTTGTAATACGAGGTCACAAATACTTGAATCATCTTTTCTCAACGATAATAATGAATCTACTTGCAAATATGTGATGTAAAGTGGAAATGATAAGTTTCTTTTATATCGCTATTTTTTCTACTGACTTCACAAACTCTTCATCTTTCATTTTTTCAACATATGCTCTCAAACGCCTAATCATCTCTTGTTCCCTTTCGCGATGAATTTTTTTCTCAGTAAATTGATATAATTCAGATATGGCCATGTGTGATTTTTGTCGTAATAATGAGAATCGTCCAGTATTTCCATATTTTGGATGAATAAAATAAAAGGTTGATCCTTTGTTCAATTTGCTTTCAACCCATATCTTTCCACCAAGAGATTCTATAATGCCTGTACATAGAAATAATCCTAAGCCCAGTCCATGATGTCTTCTTCTGTAAGATGAATCCTCTTGGACCAATTTTTCAAATATTTTTTCCTGCATTTTTTTAGGTATTCCTTTTCCATTATCTATTACAAAAAATGTGACTTGCTCACTCTCTTCCTTCACACCTATCTTAATAATGCCGTTATTCTTTGGCACAAAATCGATTGAATTAAGAATAAGATTAGTTATGATTTGTTCTAATCTATATGGGTCTGTTCTAAGCAATGTTTTTTCTTTAACTAGACTTACAATGTTGATATTTTTTTCATCTGTAACAGGTTTTAGTTTTCCTATGATTCTTTGAACCAATTTATCTGCATCAATATCTTCAAATAAAAATAACATTGTTCCATAAATCAATTTATTGGTATCAAGTATATCGTCTATTTCATTCCTCAATCTTGCTGCATTAGCTGATACAACATTTAATGCTTGTAATTGTTCATGATTTAATTTTCCTACTATTTTTGGATTTGTTAGAACTTGGCACCATCCTGTTATCAGAGTTAATGGAGTTTTCAATTCATGTGAGAATAACGCAAGAAGTTCTTCTCTAAACCTGTCTAGATTATTCATAAAAATACTCTTTACGTGATCCCCGGTTTAGGTGAAAATTGGTTTTGTTTCTCAATCTCTAATATTTCAGGTTTTGTTTCTATTGGAATAGTAAAATAAAATAAAGTTCCCTTGCCAGTATCGCTATCAAGCCATATTTTTCCACCTAGTGCTTCAACAATGCCTTTGCATATTGACAAACCAAGACCAGAACCCCCGTGTTTTCTAGTAGCAGAAGTATCCAACTGATAGAATTGTGTGAAAAGATGATGTTGTTTATCTTTTGGAATTCCCATGCCGTTATCCTTGACTGTGAATAGAACCTTGTCATCATTTCTTTCTGCTCTCATTTCAATTCTTCCTCCATTGGCAGGTACAAAGTCTACAGCATTAAGAATAAGATTGTTTAAAACCTGCTCCAACCTAGAGCGATCACCTTTTAATATTAAATTCTCCTTGGTTGAATTAATAAATTCAATATGCTTTGGTTCCATGGCAACAAGGAGATTCTTTGATAAGAAATCTAACATTTCAGTCACATTTACATCTTTGTGATCAAATTTCATTTTCTTCATGTCAAGTTTTTGGGCATCTAACATGTCAGTAACCAGATCTCTGAGTTTGGTTGCATTAGATAAGATTGCATCTATAGCCATTGATTGTGCATTATTAATTTGTCCCATTATCTTTGGATTCTTGAGTGCTTGACACCACCCCATTATTGGTGTGAGTGGAGTCTTTAGTTCATGGGAGATCATTGAGGTAAATTCTTCTTTTGCAATGTCTAATTTTTTGAGTTCATCATATTGTGCTCTTATCATATTTTCTTTTTCTATTAGTTTATTTCGTGTCTCATGAATTTCTGTTAAATCAGTTAAAACTACAGTTCTTCCAATAAGATTGCCATTCTCATCATACAAGCTGGTTCCATTTAACATCGCAGGAAAAACACTACCGTCTTTTCTTTTCATCCAGATATCTTTTTGTTCTACTTGTTCATTTTTTTTCCACGCTTCAAGATTTTCCCTTAAATCATCGATACTTCTTTCTGCAGTATGATCATAAAATGACTTTCCTATTGCCTCTTCTTTTGTATAACCAAGAGCCTTTGCATATGTTTCATTACAATCAGTTAGAACTCCTTCTGTTGTAATACTACGCAACAGACCTGGAGCTTTTTCATATAATGTCCTGTATTTTTGCTCCATTTGTGAAAGTAATCCATGTGATTTTTCAAGCTCCTCAAACTGGGATCGTATGCGAGCTTCGTCATGCTCAAGTTTTTTTCTTGTCTCATGAATTTCTGTTAAATCAGTTAAAACTACAGTTCTTCCGCTTAGGTTACCATTCTCATCATACAGGGTTCCACCACTCATCAAAACAGGGAAAACACTGCCATCTCTACGTTTCATCCAAATTTCTAGGTGTGAAATTTCACGAGTTTTCTTCCATATCTCTACATTATCAATCATATCTTTGTGACTTATTTGCGCAGTATGATCAAAAATCGACTTTCCTATGGCCTCTTCTTTTGTATAGCCAAGTGCCCTTGCATATGCCTCATTACAGTCTAAAATAATTCCATCCACAGAAATAGTCCTCAGCAAACCAGGAGATTTTTCATATAGTGTCCTGTATCTTTGTTCAGCTATTTTTAAGCGGCTATTTGATCTTACTAGTTGGTTTACCTGTGCATGTAATTCTTTTTGGTTTTCTTCAAATATTTTTTTTGCACGATAAGTTTCTGTCATATCTGTCAATGCTACTGTTCGTCCAACCAAATTGCCTTGCTCATCGTATAAACTTCCACCTCTTAGTAGAGTGGGAAAAACACTACCGTCTTTTCTTTTCGCCCAAATTTCTGCCTCTGTAATTTTTTTGGTGCTCATCCATTCTTTAAAATTATTTTTCATAGCTTCGATGCTTCTTTCCGCAGTATGATCATAAATCGACTTTCCTATTGCCTCTTCTTTTGTATAACCAAGAGCCTTTGCATATGCCTCATTACAGTCTAAAATGATGCCATTTACTGTAACAGTACGTAATAAAATAGGTGTGCTATCGTATAGATTCTTGTATTTTTGCTCAACTGTGGTAAGAATGTTGTCTGATTTTTGTAGTT
The DNA here is from genome assembly GCA_035631875.1 of Nitrosopumilaceae archaeon. Taxonomy (NCBI): domain Archaea; kingdom Thermoproteati; phylum Nitrososphaerota; class Nitrososphaeria; order Nitrosopumilales; family Nitrosopumilaceae; species Nitrosopumilaceae archaeon. Next base: position 51,696 of record DASQHX010000010.1, read on the forward strand.
GCGATAATTGTTGTCGATGGCGTTTTTTATTTTCTTTGGTCTTACCGTTTGACTTAATGATATTTATTTTGCCTTTTCCAATAGACTTGGAACGTATTTGTAGGTCATCCAGTCTCTTGTTGGATTTTGAATGTGTTTTTCCATTCATTGGCCACTGTAAACCTGTTGAATTTTTTCCACGAAAATATCTATATCGAGGGGTTTTCTAAGATATGAACGAACCCCGGTTTTTAACAATTCACTGATTTCTTCATCTGTAATTGATGATGCAGTAAGTAGTATGATCTTTTGTTTTTCAATCAATCCTTCTTTTTTTAAGGAATCTAAAACATCAAATCCACTAAACTCTGGCATGGCTAAGTCTAAAAGTACAACATCATATGGATTTTGTTTAAGTAGTTTGATTCCTTCTCTTCCATCGGTTACAGAAGTATACTGATGTCCAGACGCAGTCAGAACAGTCCCAAGAAGCATGTTGATGTCAGAATTATCATCTATGCCTAGAACTTTCATTTTTGAAATACCCCATGATTCATTAGGTTACCATGCATTGTATGGAGACCACAAGTTATTTCACATAATCCTGTCTTTTTGTTCATGTTTGATTTTGACATATACCTACTGAATCATATAATTATATAAAACTAGGGTAAAACAAAAATTTACATCTCCTCCTTTATTAGCAGGGAATTGCATTTGTGCCTAATGCAACGCGACGGAGGTTTTGAGCTAAGAGAAAAGATCCAAAAACTTGTAGGACGAGATAGTAATCTAGTAAAAAATAACACTGAAGTGAATTTATTATTAAAGTCCCTTTTTGAAGTGCGGCTGTTAGCAAAAGAGTTGTACCCTAGCAATGAAGCACTTAAAGTGATTCTTGGTAAACAATATTTGTTTAAAAAAGACCAAATTGCGCAAACAAGTGCAAATAAAGCTGAAATGATAATAGATCATGCAAAAGAAATAGCTCTTGCCATAAAGTTGGGAACTTTTAAAGTTGATGACAATATGAGAAGTTTAGATTTCTATAATAACATTAAAGAAACATCTAATGCACTACCAACAGATTCTTCAAATTCATTATTACCCAATGAAACAGCAGAAAAAGTAGCACAAATAGATATGCAAAAGGTAAATACGAATACCTTTTCAACATTCATACTTGCAATACTGGCGGGTGCATTAATTGCTATTGCTGGAGTTTACTTTACATTTGCCACAAGTCAGATAATAGTAACTCGTACTTTTACGCAAATATTTGGTGGTTTGTTATTTAGCTTTGGACTTATGGCTGTAGTCATTACAGGCGCCCAAATGTTCACAGGAAATACTTTGGGCATGATGAATATCGCAAGCAGAAAACTAAAACCAACCAAGCTGTTAAGAAATTGGATTATAGTATATGTTGGAAATTTTGTAGGGGCGGCTGCAACTGCGGGAGTTCTCTACATGAGCAAAGCCTGGACTAGTAATGGTTATCAATTTGGAATAAAAGCATTGATGATAGCAAGCCATAAGGTAAGTCTTGGTTTTGTTGACGCATTTTTCTTGGGAATTCTTTGTAACAGTCTTGTCTGTTTAGCCATATATCTTGCAGCTAGTAGCAAAAAGGTTAGCGATAAGGTCTTGGCAATAATGTTTCCAACTGCGGCTTTCATAGCCATGGGATTTGAACACTGTGTAGCAAACATGTACTTCTTAACATTCGCATCACTGATAAAAAACGACCCTTCATTATTGTCAGCCATGCAAACAGCAGGGGTAACAGTAGATACTTCTCATCTTGATTATATGGGCATAGTTAGTAATCTGCTACCTGTTACCTTGGGAAATATTGTCGGAGGTTCAGTCTTTATTGGCCTCATGTACTGGCTCGCATATATGCGAAATAATAAAAAACAGAACCAGATCTAAACAACAATCAATAGAGTTCTTTGTACTAGAACAATAAAGAATCAAAGCATCTAAAAAAACATAATTTTAATTCTTCAATTTTTGATACGTTCATTACTGTTTTTTATTTTTTCAACATGTTCTCTTAAGCGTCTGATAGTTTCATGGTCTCTTTTTATTTCCTTGATTTTCTTAATCATGTTATATAATTTCAAGATTTCATTGTGGGTTGGTCGTGATTGTTCCAGAGACTCTCGATCAAATCCATATTGTTGAATTGTATTCCATATTTCTTCGGTAGAAACTTTTCCAGAAGCCAATCTGTAACATTTTGTGTTAAGAAGATTTGTAAATGTATTTGTGTGTGTAATAAAAGATTACACTTGTTTGTAAAAGATAAATAATTTTATTTCTTGAATTTTTTATTTGTAAACCTAGTTAATCCAAGTTTTTTTAGCTCATCTGATTCTTTAAGCACTAAACTATGTTGTTTTTGTTTGTGTTGCTTGAGTTTTCGCTGTATATCACTAAATTCATTAGCAAGTATTTTTAGAGCATACAGTCCTGCATTTGTTGCCTTGTTTACTCCTACCGTTACAACTGGAGAACCTGTTGGCATCTCTGATATGGATAATAATGAATCCAATCCTCCAAATGCAGAAAACTTGAAGCGATCCGAATTGCCAGACTTGTCGTTATACACCATTATAGGTACGCCTATTACCGGAATTATAGTGTGAGACGCAATCATTCCTGGGAGATGAGCTGAACCACCAGCTCCTGCAATTATGACTTTGAATCCGTTTTTTTCTGCATGTTTCGCATAATCTAACAGTCTTGTTGGAGTTCTATGTGCAGATACTATCTGGTCTTCATGCTTTACCCCAAATTCCTCTAAAACAATAGCTGCTCCATGCATTATTTTGCTATCTGAACTTGAACCCATAATGATACCAACAAGTGGTTTTTTTGAATAACTCACAAGATCATTCTACTTTGAATTTTAATAAACCCAGCGAATTGGAATTTGATATATTTTGATAATTAAAACATATATCATGTAAGCACATACTGTTACGCATGACTGAAATAAAAACGGCTGTTGAGATTAATGCTTCTGTAGATAAGGTATGGGAAGTTGTATCTGATCTTGATAAAGATCCAAAATTTTGGACCTCTATTACTTCGATAAGGAATATTTCTCATGAGAGTAACCAAGTAAAACGTGAGGTCACACTTGCCAAAACCAACAAGTGCCTGCAGACAATCACTCTATATCCCAAAGAAAAAGTACACACAGAATGGACAAAAGGAATAATCAAGGGCACCAAAGATATTATCCTTATACCAAGAGGCAGTGGTACATACCTTGAATCTGTTTTAGATTATAAATTTACAGGAATGGCAGGTTTCCTGTCTGGAAAAATTACGAAAGATGTAACAATAGAAACTCAAAGAGCAGTTGAATTCATAAAAGAAAAAGCAGAAGGTGTTGATACTAGTTTAAACATGGAAGAAAGGAAACATTGGGCAGACATGTACGATGATAAAGAAAAGTAATCTTAATTAAATTAACAAATTTCAAACTTTTAAATTATCATAAAAAGGAAAAACAAGTATTATCTATGCAACAAAATCCTCTTGAAGTAAGACGAGCATTTGGACTTCTATTTATTGGTGTCTCAATAGCTGTTGGTGTTGCATCTATCCTAAGTGAAATTGTTTTTGTAAATAAAACTGCAACCTTTTATTATGGAATAATATGGTTTGGTAGTTTTGGAATTACGTTTGGGATAATTTTTGGCAGGTTTCGTAAAATAATTTCATCAATTAAAGGAAGAATGAAAAATAGTGTAAAATGGTCAAGAAATATCAAAGCTGTAAACGGCGTGTGTTGGGCAGCGCCATTTGCTGCAATAGGTGCAGTTCCAAGTTTTTATCAATATTTGATATTACTAGGAATAGGTTTGGGAAATCTCTCGACTTATTTGTTTATGAAAAAATATAGTGGATTGGATAACCGTGAACAAATAATTGTTGCAATAATATCACTTGTTGCTATTCCTATTGCAATAGTAATTGATAGCTCTGGATTCATTACAAGTCAAACTATTGCTGTGATAACATCTAGAATTTTAATTGCAATTGCATATGGTGCAGGTGGAATTTATGCATTAACTACAAAAAAATAATATATGCAAAAAATTCTATTGAGAGCTTCTCGTATCTGTGACCTTTTCAGGAGGCCCTACTTTGTAAAATGTATTAGGAAATGCTTGATTGTTGTATTCTGTAGCAATCCATGAAGCAGATCGAGCAGTAGTCGAGTATCGGAATTCGTCTAGACTTCCTTTAAAAAATTCTGCTAGTGTATTGGCGTTATTAGTAGAAGTAGAAGCACCTACATAAAGAGAATTAGGCAAACCACTTGGGGGAACAGTATTTGAGGAGGTTTGTCTTACACCATCAACATACCATATGTTTGTCGTTCCATTGTAAGTATAAACAGCATAATGCCAACTGTTCGCCAAAGGTATGGGGGTTTTTGTCAGCATGTTTGTTGTACCGCTTGGCGAGAATTTCCATGCATCCATACTAGTTGTTGTCTGAAAACCCGTTCTGAAGGCAGTTGACGTACTAGCTGATGGATATGGTGTAACATCTTGCTGTAAGGAAGAGAAGTCTTCTTTTGCAACTGGTGTGGGAGCGTTATACCAAATTGATACTGTTTTTGGATGATTAAGTAAAGGCATTCCAGTAAGAGTAGTGTTTTGAACGAAAAGTTGATTTACTCCATTAAGAGTTGTACCTCCGCCAATTTTCCCTAAAACTTGTCCACAATTGGGTAGATTGACAGGAGAGAAAAAATTCTTGTTAGATGTACTGTCTAGAACTGTTGTGTCACCGCTCGAAGTGTCAGATTTTATCTCTACTGCTGCGTCCACCCATGTATCAGAAGATGAGGTGTGGACATGCCATTGAAATGTTGTAGATATGCATGTTGTTGATGGAAAAGCCACACTTGACGCAACTGTATCATGGTTAATATCTATTGGGTGCGTGAGCCAAGTTTCAAACTCTGTGGGATTTTCTAGATCCCATGGAGGATGATTGAAACCACAACTAGTACCGCACTGGGCGCCATATCCTACTGCTGCTTGATCCATAAGTAAGCTATTTGGCCAAAGGTTAGTCACGCTAATTGAAACAGTTTGGCTTGTACCAGTAACTGCAGGTTCAAGAGGAGCCACTGGAGTGGTTTGATCTACTCCATATATGGAATATGCTACTAATGACATGTAATTATTACCGCCAGTAGTAGTCCCATGAATATCGGCAGTTCCAGTAGGAGGATTTAGTAAATACCAAAACTCGGTATCTACGTTACCAAGTACGTGTGCTTGTAGTTGTGTTAGCGCTTGATTACCGTAAGTGATGGAATTAAAGGTTGTAGGGTGATCAGCAGATGCTGTAACTAATAACAGTCTATCTGTATGACTTCCGACAGGAAAATTCTTTATGTTTTGATATGATTGTGCAGTTGAATTTGTAAAATTAAATTGCATAAGTTCTAAGGATGGAGGAGTACCGACAGACGATGGGGTATTTGCAAAATGCCAAACACCTGCATAAGTTGGATCCCATGTACTTGTAATATTTTGTTGATTTGTTGCAGCAGTATTGTTATAATACATGTAAATAACATTGTTAGGTGAATTGTAAATATTTGGGACTTGAACCCACGCTGTTAATGAACCTGTAGTTGTGGTATAGTTTTCAATTTCATGGTCTAATTTTGTTTTTCCATCACATGCCGTAAATAAAACGTCATATCTATTGCTCTTGGCATAATTTTTCAGATCAGTATCTGTTGTTTCATTTATTAAAAGAGGAAAGTTGTAGAAAGCACTAGATTTTATCTCTACTGCAACTGATGCATAATTTTGACTACTGCCACCCCAGTTCCACGTCATCGTTTTTGTTGTTGGCAAATAAGTCATATTATAACTACTTCCTCCAGTGAATGTAGTACCAGAAATTGGTTTGTTCCATTCAAGGGTTTGCCCAATATTTTGTATAAGAGTATTACCAGTTGGTACCGCAATAGAATCTATTACCCAACTGTTAATACTTGTTGTATTTGCCTTCACCAAACCACTATTTCCAGAACCGGTTCTATAAGCACTAAAAGAAATTGGGTATGTCTGATCAACTCCAAAAAATGAATATGCGCCAAGTTCCACATTTGCCGTACCTGTCATTGTCACTGCAATATTTGCACTACCTGTTGGAGGATTTACCAAATACCAAATTTCAGAATCGACAGTATTGGTTGTTCCGTTTGCTCTTGTTAGAGATATTCCAGAATAAGTTAATGATTGCACAGTTCCAGTATTAGATTCAATACCAACTAGTAATAGTCTATTTGAACCTGAACCAACAACAAAATTAGGAAGAGTATATGATGATGATCCTGATCCTGTGGTGTTTTTCACATTATCTAATAGAATTGGGGTGGGATTACCAGCTATTTGCGTATAGTTCAAAGTTATTCTTTTACGAAATTGCCAGTGATTGTCATACCAACCAACATTTGGTGCGACTTGAGTTTTAATTACAGTGCCTCGTGCAGTAGTTATTGAAATTGTAACTGGATCGGTAAAACACGTGTAAGGAATTCCAGTTGTGAAAGATCGTTGAGGAAGAATTATTGAACTAGCACTTTGGGTAGACATTGAATTAATTTTTGAATTACTAGGTATATGATAGACAGGTATGGTAGTTAAACTCTCAGCATTTGTTATTGAATTGGAGAGTGCACCAGTTACATTTAAAGTCGGACTATCAATTTCTATTTTTGTAACATTAATTGGTACCTGACCTGTATTTGTTAAAGTAAAATTAAATTGTTGTGTAGAGGAATGATAAACAGAATTCTCTATTGATAGTGATTCTTGATTTTTACTTATTGCGGCTGTATTTGTAAATGTTTCAACTAAAATGGTTTTGAATAAAGTAAAATTCTGCGTACTTAAAACAAGGCCTATTGTGCCCAAGATGGCTACAACGGTAAGCATTATCATTGCAGTCATAATTGTACCTAGACCTAGTCTATGACCTGCATGTATCATCATACTTCAAATTCACATTAAACTGGTTATTATTGACAGTATGTAGTAAAATAGAACAGACTTGATAAATGGACTTTATTGATTTTGTTTATGGAATTTTATGAGATTTCTTACCTCTCCGGCTTTTTTGATTAATGAATCAATGTCTTTTGTATTTTTCTCATCCACCAAATTAAAGTGCCCCATCTTTCTTTGAGGTTTTACTTCATCTTTTTGATACATCTTTAGGTATACTCCATCTTCTGGTTTGAGTGTGATTGGTTCGTATCTACCTTGAAAGTCCTTTGGTCCCAAAATATTGCACATTACTGTATAGTGCAACAAATCTGTTTTTCCAAGTTCAAGTCCAAGTATTGCTCTGAGATGTTGTTCAAACTGTGATGTCACACTAGATTGCAGTGTATGGTGACCAGAGTTGTGTACTCGTGGAGCTATCTCATTTATGAGTACTTTGTCATCTAGAGTTACAAACATCTCTATTCCAAAAACTCCTGCACCATGAAGTACCTCCATTGTTTTTCTGGCAATTTTTTCAGCTTCTTCTGAAATTTTTTTACTTACTCTGGCTGGTGCAATTGTCATTTTGAGAATGTTATTTTCATGAATGTTTTCTACAAGTGGATATGTGGCAATTTCGCCTTTTGTGCTTCGTGCAGCTATGACTGATACCTCCATTTGAAAATTGACTATTTTTTCAAGCATCATTGATCTATCTTTGAATTGTTCATATGCAGGAATTATTTGACTGGGATTTTCTATTCTAAAATTTCCTCTGCCATCATATGCATCTTTTCTTGCCTTGAGTATTGCAGGATATTCAAACAATGTTATTTTTTCTTCAAGTTCTGGTAAAGACTCTATTATGGTGAAATCAGATACAGGAAGTCCATTTTCACGCATGAATTTTTTTTGCAAGTATTTGTCTTGAATTATTTTTAGCGTAGAAGGTGACGGGTTTATTGTTATATCATTATTTAATGACTCTAATACTTCACTATCTCCTGATTCTATTTCATATGTTATGATATCAGATTGTAATGATAACTCTACAATTGCATTTTTATTTTTAAAGTCTGCTACAATTTGCTTTGCTCCAACTTTTGATGCCGGACAATTCTTTGTAGGATCTAAAACTATGACATCAGAAACGTGCCCAGGCATTTTTTTTGCAGCTTCGGTTAGCATCATGCCAAGCTGACCGCCACCTATTATTCCTAGAACTTTGGCCATCAAAATGACTCCTTTCATGTTTTAAAAATAGTTACCTGTAGACAACAATTCTATTCTTATACGATTGTATTGTATAGTTTTTCCCAATTGTGGGAAATGTTATTTCATAAATCTCACTAGGCTTTAAATACGATTTTATGGAATTTTTTTATTATAATGGATGCATCTCATGTCAAAGTACGAACTGGAATTCCAGGTCTTGATTCTATTATCTCAGGTGGATTTAGGGAGGGAAGAACTCTTGTTTTATCTGGATCCCCAGGAAGTGGAAAGACAACATTTGGAATGCAATTTCTATATTCTGGCGCTAAAGATTTTGATGAACCTGGTGTGTTTGTCACTCTTTCTGAAGGTCCAAACGAAATAAAAAATGATTTTAAAATGTATGGATGGGATATCCAGAATATGGTAGATGAAGGAAAGATGCTAATGATTGACGCTAGACCCTTCAAGATGGATGAGGGTTTCATTGCGTTAGATGAATCACTATATCGGGGAGAAACACTTCCTTACATGCACTTGACACAATTAATTCTCAGTAGCATCAAAAGAGTGCAAGCAAAGCGTGTCGTCATTGACTCCCTCACAGTTCTTGCCATGCAGTATACAAATCCATTTTATGCAAGACAAGGACTACAGGGGTTGATTCATGCTCTAGAAGACCAAAACTGTACTTCAATCCTGATCTCAGAAAATATCCAGACTCCAAAAATCCCAATAGAGTGGTACGTTGCATCTGGTGTTGTTCTGCTTCACCATATCAGAAAGGAAGATACGATGGAGCGTTCCGTACAAGTAATAAAAATGCGTGGAATTCGTCACAGTGAACAAGTCTTCCCCATAAAAATAAATGAAAACGGCCTACAGGTTTTGCATCCTAGATTAAATCCGTAGATTTGACTATATTGTTTTAGATTACTGTTTAAGATTTAGAGATGGATGTTTTTAGATTTAGCCCAAACCTGGCTAAATAACATATTCATTGAATAAACCATTGAAGCTGCATCTGTCCATATTGCAGTCATTTGTTGACTAACCTGACTAGCGTTTTTTATAAAGAATAATATTTCTTCGTTGTCTTTAGTGATAAAGCACAAATTATCCTGAATTTCCTCTGACATTTTTTTAACTTTGTCTCTATTAATTTCATCAAAAACATACATGATTTTTTCTGAAGGGGCAGTTAGCAATTTAAGATCAATTTCTGAATTATCTACTAATTCAAAAAAGTCTGAATGATAGAATTTCAAGTAATCTTTTTCTGAACCTAATACAAAAAAGTTTTTCTTTGTACTTCCAGCCATTTCTTTTATTTTGCTGTGAATTTGGTTTATCCCTTGCAGCATTTGGAACTTGTCCACTTTAATCACATTTGTTGCAGCAAATTCTGGAATGGTATTCCAAAGATCTGTAATGTTTCCTTCTTGTTTCTCTAATGTGTTTACGCGCTCTTTTTCTGCATTAACTAGTACCCAAATTGCTTTATCTAGTGGTACTGCAGAAAATCTGATTGGATGTTGGAATGTAGCTGATACAACTCCCTTGTTTTGTAGACTGGTCAAAAGATGATATGTTTCGGTTCGTGGCAATTTCAATGACTTGCATACTTCAGGTGCAGTTTTAGAGCCATATTTTCCTAAAAAGATGTAAACTTTGGACTGGTTAGAAGTCAATCCAAACTTTGACAATTCATCTTTTAATTTATCAAGCGATAATCGGTGTTCATACATTGTCGAGTCTGACGTGGAATCGAAAATGGATATTTGTAGTTCTTCGTCTTTCATTTTTATCTTCCTAGAATCCCTATTGTAATTTCACTAGAATATATTGTAGGCAAGTCTATTTGTTTTGATCTGGCGATCCGCTTATCTGATCTTGTGTATATACATATCATAAATAATTTACCAATATATTGTAAATTATTGATTAATACTGGAATATTTATGTTATATTTTGATTTCATTTTCTTCCTCCGACATTACATGAAAGATCGCTTTATATGAGAATTTGGACCCTAGTTTACCTAATTTTACAAAATTAATCTCAAATGGCAGTTCGTGGTTCATGAGAGTAACACAACCAATTTCTTTTTTCAATCCTTTTGTGACAAGACTGTCTACTGATTCTTTTGCTTTTTGAATTTTTTCTATCTCTGTTTTTAGCTCTTCTACAGCTTTGAAGTAAAGTTCAAGTTCACCTTTTAGTCCAAGTCCATCATAAACTGAAATAGCTCCATAATCAAGCCAATTTGCTTTATTGTTCTTTTTCTTTACTGGTTTTTTCTTTTTTGGATCTGTTGGACCTTCTAATTTTGTTTTTAAATCTGCAAGATCCTCAGGATTTGTTGATTGATCTCCTCTGATTTTTTCCCCGATTAATTTTGAATATTCTTCTGATTGTTTCTTGAGCTCATCAAGGTATTGTTGTAATGACGTTTGGAGTTCTTCTATTGTTCTAAAACGCATTATTTGTCCTGTTTGCATGTTATCTTTCCACTTCTCCTATGTGTATAGAAGTATCAGTAACAACACTTTCCATATTTGAATATGGCAAGCGCTGTAATTTTTTTGTTGCAGCACGCAGAGTTGCAATTTTTTTGTCCTTATGCATCCTATCTGACTTTGCCATATTAATTATTGTAGGGATGGCATACCGCAATACATTTGCAGTCTCATCCAAAGTAAGCTGGTCAAACCGTTTTTGTTCACATTTAAAATTAGGCTTTGTTATAAAAATGTCAAGTGTTGGAGTAAGCAAAGCTCTTGTTTCTGGAGCAAGATTTAGGAGTGCAGGGTTTAAATCAATTGAAAATCCCAGAAAATTAGTGATTACTTTTAATGAATTGTACAGGTCGTCAATTACGTTAGTTTTCTCCTTGTCTAATTCGTAAACCTGAACTGCTTCATTAACCAAGTCCTCCATTGTCTTTACTGCTTCTGCTAGACTATCGTCTTGCACATTGCTGTCAGATGACATTAAAGAAAAATGCCCATTTTTATATAAATAAGATGTGTATGTAAGATAAAATTACAACCTGTTTTTCAGATCTATACCATATCATTGTAGTTTTTAATATTATGAGAACTATTTCACTGACCAAACAGTATCAGTACCATTATTTCCGAAAACTCCATTTTGTAGGTTAGCGGTACATGTTACATGATTGGCTACATTGGTTGACGAATTGGTTATAGCGTATACGTATTTAAAAAAAGCCGTACCCCCACTTTGCAAATAAGGATATGAAGGTGGCAAGGGTCCAGATTTTGCTGTGTAAGAGTCTACACCAAATGCCCTGCATGAAAAATTTGGTTGCAGATTTGTTAACAGATTGCTACTTGTCATATTATTTACAATCACAAAAAGGAATGTTGCATTATTACCAGTACGTACTGAACTTGGAACTGCTTCAAGTTGTAACCAAAGAGGTTTTACTCCAGGAGAACCCATTGAAAATTGCATTGAATTTCCTCTACTTGTTATTAATTTCAAATTATATGAATAAAGTGGGTTTGCCCCTACGGGCATGCTCAGGCCTATGTTTTTTAGAATTGAGCCTGGAGAGACAATACAATTATGACAATTATAGCTATTAGTCCAATCAACAACATTTGTAGTTGTATTTTGTACCCACATTCTTGTTATGTTTATTGGAAGACTTCCACTGTTTGAAATAGCAACATTGAACCTTCCGTTAGTAATTTGGACACTGTATATGTCAAATTTTTCTTTACCTGTATCAATCATCATTTGATTTTTTGCTAAAACTGATTGGTTAAAGCTATCTAAAACATTTAGACTAAATGTTACATATCCAACAGTAGTTACAATTGCAATTATTGCAAAAACCATACCTACTACACTACTTAAGCCTCTTCTTGATTTCATGGTGTCACTCTGGTTGTAACTATTGAACCGCGTTGGGTAATTACAGACATGTTGATAGAGGATCCATTATGCCAATTGATTTGTGGTTGCACCCATGTGAAATTACCTGGAAGTATTGTTCCTAATGCCTTAGGAACTGTATAACAATTCGTCGAAGGGATACACGTATTATTGAATTTTATTTGTGTGACATTTACTCCGATGCTTCCAACATTACGCAGAGTGATGTTAATACCTGATAATCCGCTGACTGGAATATGATGCCTAAACCAAACATTTTCTATGGATAGATACTCACTAAGTGTATTACTTTTGCTTGAAGCAGAAGAAGCTAGATTAGATTCAGTTGTTATAACACTACTATGAGACCATGCAACAAGTGTGACCCCTAATATTGTTGTACCAGTAAGCAACATTGCACCCACAATTGCTGAGCTTATTCCTCTTCTAGACTTGAGATGTCTCATTGTCATGTTACAAAAAGGAGTAAAACGGATATTATCGGTATGTATGTGTTAAAGTTGAACTTACATTCAACTCTTTATAACAGGTTCTTGTAATGTTTCTTGTTCTGTCAGTTTTTCTAACTCTTCCTGTATTTCAGCTGTGGTTTTTGGCTCATTTACATTGTTTTGTTCCTGAGCTAGTTCTACTGAATTATCACTGGTTTGTTCAATCACGGGCTCTGTACCTTCTTTGTTAATTGCTGAAACCTCTGATAGTTTGTAAGCTGGACATGGTATTTGCATGCTTTTTGAAATTATGTAAAAAAGTGGAAAAATTTCTTGGTATATGATATTTACGATATGTGGAATTTTTTTTTCATCAAGACCAAGATATTTTGGTAATTCTGATTGATTAGTAAAAATTATAGCAATTCCCTCTACACTGATTTTTGTATTTGTTGGATTTGAAAGAAGAACAAATTTGTATTTTAATTTGACATCAGTTTCTGTATTTTCTAATTCATCAAGTGCTGCTTCTATGTCATATTTGACAAATGAATTTTGGTCATTTCTTAATTTGGAAATGACTAAGGAGGTTAACTCTATTTTCGGGTTCATATTAATTTAAATAAAAATTCATCTCACTTAACATACTGTCTGTAGTTTAATAATACACATCATAGAATTAAGTACGCCTGAATGATAATCAATTCATGAGTGGAGTTGGAAACCAATTAAATAGTAGAACCAAAGAGTTTAGTACTGCTAAAATTAGCGATGAAAAATTTACTTTAAATCTTAAAATTTCACAATTAAAACGTGATACGCATGCTCTTTCCAAAAATTATGATATAAAAAAATATCTTGATTCGACTAAATTTACATTTAATCCAGAAATATCAGAGCTCATACCAAAAGACACTCCGGCATATCTTGATAACGGCGAAAAATATGTTGAAAGAATAGGTAGAGCACTTGCCTTTTTTAGGCAGGTTGCACTGATTGGACCAAGCGGTACTGGAAAAACTCACATAGTCTATCTTGTAGCTGAACTTGCAGGTCTTCCATTATGGGAAATTAACTGTGGTTTACAAACATCTGTGTTTGATCTTTTTGGAAGATATATTGGACTTGGAAAAGAAAATTGGATAGACGGACTTATTACCTCCTGGTGCAGAAATGGCGGAATATTATACCTAGATGAAGCTAACATGATGAAACAAGATGTTGCAACCAAGCTTAATCCTATACTTGATCAAAGAGGACACATGGTATTAACTGAAAAAGATAACGAAATAATACAACGCCATAAAGATGCATTTCTTATAATTAGTATGAACCCTGTATCGTCAGAATTTGCAGGAACTAAACCTATTAACGCTGCAATGAGACGAAGAATGAGTGTCTGGTTAAACTTTGATTATATGAGCGTTGGAACTAAAATAGATGAAAAAGAAATAGGTCTTATTGTAAAGATAACTGGTGTGCAAAGACAAATTGCAGAAAAGATTGTAAAGGTAGGAGCTGAACTAAGAAGACAGTATAAATCTGGCGAACTTCCTTATGGTCCATCTATTGGTGACCTGATCAACTGGGCAAAAATAGTGGCTGATGGTGCATCCATATTAGATGCCGGACAAGAAACAATAATTGCAATGACAAGTGATGAACCTGAGATTCAACAAATAGTTAGAAAGCTAGTTTGTAAGTTTGCTGAAATCACATGATCGAAAAGCGAGAGACATTTTTTGATGTCGTTTATGATATTTTTTATAAAGTGGCAAACCAAACCCCTGAAAACGTTAGTTTTTTGTTCTCATATGAAGCAAATTACCCCTTGATTAACTTTAGACCACAGCTTGAACTAACTATGCCGTTACCAAAAATTCAGGATGGGAATTTTGTTTTTGAAGGTATGGTTTTTGAGAATTCGGATAAAGGGAAGGCCGCTCTCTGGGGGCTGTTTTTGGCCTCGATCTATCACCTAGCAGCGCACGCAGCTGTTTCAAGGTACCATGTTTATGCACAATGGTGTAAAAAAAAGACAGCAGATGTTTGTTGGAAGGTAATTGATTTTATTGAGGATATTGCAGTAGAGAAACACTTATCTGATAATTATCCTGAAATTTGGAAGAATATAGTGAATATTAACACTAGTCTAATTTCTACACGTAACGATCAAAAAATCATTATACAAAAAAATAATTCTGATGAGAAAAAAAACTCAAAACTATATTGTATTGGTGATGAAGAAAGAATTGAAAAAATGAGACAAGAGATTCTTTCAACGGGAGTAAACCAAACCAATGAAGAAAATACACTGTCCTATGCCGATGCATTATATGCTTCAAGAGGTCTAATTTCACAAAATGTTTTTCCATATGTAGAACATCATAACGATAAACAATTCATAAAATTTGAAAAAAAGGGTGTTGAATTTAAAGTAGATGGATTATTTGAGAAAAATATAATATTATTAAATGAACTATGGGAGGAAAATGAAAAACAGAAATCCAAATTGCTTAGAAGATTTAAAAAAGGATTAAAGGGATTGAGTTTTGACTCAGTTATTATTCCGCCTGGTGATTTGCATAAATTTGAGGAAATAAGAATAAAAATTCTTCCCATGCTAAGAAAAATCCGTCAACAAGTGCGTATGATAGTTAATGTAGAAGACGATCCAAAATCTGATGAACTTGGCATAGTAAACATGCAATTTGCAATACAAGCAATTGCATCAGAAAATACTAGTATGGATATTTATGATAGAGATACATTTAGACGAGCTGAAGAAGCTTGGTTAATTTTAGTAGATACTAGTGCAAGCATGAAACTAAAATTTGATAAAATTAAAGAATTTGCAATATGTATTGCAGAGGCTGCCACCGAACTTACTGGAAAACCAGATGCTTGGGGCATGTACAGCTTTGATAACAATATTACAATTCTTAAAGATTTTAATGAGAAATACAATAATGAAGTAAAGGCAAGAATAGGATCTTTGAAGGGAGGCGGACTATCTCTGCTTCCAGATGCTTTAGAGTTTTCTAGCAGAATTCTTGCATCAGACGCAAGAGAGAAAAAACATATCTTCATTCTTACTGATGGACATCCATCGGGATATGACCAAATTGAGAAGCGTTTTGCCAAGGTTGTAAAAGTGATAGAAATGTCAAGTACATCACTTATAGCAGTGGGATTATCAAAGAAAATGGCTCGTAATTTCAGGAATTCTGTAAAAGGCTCTGATTTAAAACAACTTGTATCTAACTTTATTGCTGCGTATAGGGCTGTTTCTCTTGATATGTAAGTCAAAAATACATACTAGATCAGATAATAGAGCAGCTCCTTCAACTATGTAATAAGATATGTTCCCAATCAGAACAAAGAATAGAAAAGCAATCAGCGCTGTACTGACCACCATAATTATCTTGGTCGCCTCTATAGTATTAGGAACAGGTGTGGTAGTTTATAGTACAAGCCTTTTCCAAAGCGGAGGATCGCAGCAAGCAATTCAAGTACAAGGACTAAAGGGATGGGTAGCATCCAACTTTACTCAAGGTTATTCATGGGGAGCTTTTGCTGTAAAAAATACAGGAGACAAGCTTGTGTCAATCAATTCAATCACACTACGAGGTGTAGCCGTTCCATACACTAACATGTATTCTGACATAAATCAGACACAGACAGCTGCTAACTTTCAATCTCAGCTCATAACAACAGGGATTAATAGTCTAGGAAATATGCAATCTAATCCTCTCACTGCATATCAAGTCGCTACTTGTCCAGCTGTTGTCACCACCAATGGTCTGCCAAACGAAATTACTATCAGTGAAAACGGCACATCTGATGTAATACCTGCACCCTATTCCAGAGTACAGTTATGCCTTCTGCAGCAAAGTGGACCAGTTTCATTGTTACCTGGTAATATAGCGATTATCTACTTCAAGGATCCTAATGGACTGTATGGTACAACTGATGTAGGTGTCACATCTACAGTTAGTGTTCTAGCAGGAACTGCGCCAGTTGCGCAAACAATCAGACTAGGAAGCAGTTAGAATTCAAATTCCAAACTCCTTTTTTTATTATTTTTATCAAATAAATAGTCTGTCTAAATGAACAAATTGTCTGCAATTTTAACAATACCAGTACAGATTTTTGAAGATTTTATCAATCGATTTCTACTCTTGTTTGATAGAGGAAAGGATTTTTTCTTATGCAACATCTGAATTATTAAATACCGTATCTTTTCGGAGGGAGAAAAATCTCAAAGAATTTGTTTTTTTGGGTAGTTACAAATCATAGGTATTATTACCGTACTTTTTGGTCAGGTGGCTTGTCACTCAAAATCATCCTTTCCACACACACGTGGTTTCCCTTGATATGTAAGTCAAAAATACATACTAGATCAGATAATAGAGCAGCTCCTTCAACTATGTAATAAGATATGTTCCCAATCAGAACAAAGAATAGAAAAGCAATCAGCGTAGTAATGACAACACTGATTATCTTAGTTGCTTCCGTAGTTTTGGGAACAGGAGTTGTATTATATGGTACAAGCCTTTTCCAGACAGGAGGACAGACTCAGGCCATCGCAACCCAAGGTGTCAAGATGTGGGTAAATGCCACATGTACTGGTGCAGCAGCTAATGGATGTCCAGCTAATACCGTAGCATGGGGTGCAGCAGCTATTAGAAACAGTGGAGACGTACTTGTATCTGTCAATACAATACAGGTACGTGGTGTTATAATACCATTCAGCAGCTGGTATGTTGATACCAATAGTTCTCATACATCAGCCAACTTCCAAGCTCAGTTCATCTCAACAGGTACCTCAGTGTCTGGAATGATGCGCCAAAATGCATTTGCGTTTGGCCAAACAGCCACTTGTCCGACTCAGGTTCTGACAGCCGGTATCCCCAATGAAATCACAATCAACGAACAGGGCACTCCTGATGCAACAGGCCAGCCATATTCGACCACGATGCTTTGTCTGAAACAAGCTTCAGGTCCTATTGCATTAACACCTGGTGCTCAAATGATCGTCTACTTCAACGTGCCTGGCAGCGTAATTGGTCCAGTAGATTCTGGTTCTCAAGTAACTGCTAGCATCTTAGCAGGTAACGTCGGTGGACCAGCATCAATAACGGTAGCTAACTCCTAGAGGGCGCCTAAAATGCCCAAAACCTTCTTTTTTCATTTTTGTAGGGAATAAAATATGAAAGAAAGAAAGACAAAAACAGAGGAATTGACAAGTTTCTTATCAAATAATCTTGTTGATGAAAATCAAAACCAAGTTCCAAGTGGTTATAAAGTAATTGACAGATACGAATTAAATCCACCTTTTAGCTATGCACTTATTCTTTACAACAATGAAAAATCAGACTATCTGTATTTTGTCGATGAGCTAAAGCTAAACTCTGAGGAAGAAATAATCTTTCAAAGACTATATCATCTTATAGAGGAAAGTTTAGAGTCCACAGACGAGTCAAAAGGTGCTCCTAATTTTGAAGATCAACTAAACATGGTGATGAAAGAAAATGCAAAAATGTTTCTTAATATCTCTAGTGCAAGTCTTGAGAAGGTAAAATATTATTTAAGAAGGGACGTTAGCGGATTTAGCATTATTGAACCAATAATGCGTGATGTAAACATTGAAGATGTTAGTTGTAGTGGTAGCAACAACCCAATTTACATTTGGCACAGAAAGTATGATAGCATACCAACGAACATTCAATTCAACTCTGAAGAAAAACTAAATTCATTTATTTCAAGAATAGTTTTTAGAGCTGGCAAGCACGTTAGTGCAGCTTTTCCAATTACTGATTTAGCATTGCAGGGAAATCATAGAATTTCCGTGTTATATCAAAAAGAAGTTACACCTAAAGGAACAAGCTTTACAATAAGAAAGTTTAGAGATGATCCATATACTGTAATAGATCTTATCAAATATGGAACAATAAATCTGTCAATAGCAGCTTATCTTTGGATGTTGATACAAGAAAAGATGTCATTTATAGTAATAGGACCAACTGGAAGTGGTAAAACAACAATTCTTAACGCCATACTAGGTCTTGTTGATCCAGAATACAAAATTTTTTCAGTTGAAGATGTATCTGAAATAAATATCAACCATGAAAACTGGTTTACACTAGTGTCAAGATCAGGTTTTGGCTTGGGAGGAGAAGGTGAAATTGGATTATATGATCTAATAAAAGCAGGAGTAAGACACAGGCCTGATTATATTGTAGTTGGAGAAATTAGAGGTTCTGAAGCGTACGTTATGTTTCAGGCTATGGCTACAGGACATGGTGGTCTGTGTACTATGCACGCAGACAGCCTGGATTCTGCAATAAAAAGATTAGAGCAAAAACCGATGGATATTCCACCTGCGTATATTTCATTGATGAATTGTGCAGTAGTGATTAAAAGAATCAAAGAAAAAACTACAGGGCAAAGTAGTAGAAGAACAACGATGATATCTGAAATTGCTAACAACGTACCACCATTTACTGCATTTTCTTGGAATCCAAAATCAGATTACTTTACAGAAAATCTTTCGTCTAGCATATTATTCCAGAGAATGGCAGATGCAACAGGAAGGGATTTACAACAAATTTTAGAAGAACATCAGAAAAGAATTACAATTTTGAAATGGATGGTTGAAAATGATATTAGAAATTATAAAGATGTTTCAGAATTAGTCGGAAAATATTATCGGGATCCTGAATCAATAATGAAAAAAATAGAAGAGACAAATTAGTAATATGCTGTCTTTACAAAAACTCGGACGAGCAGACCATGAGAAAAAACAAGCCAAGAAAATAGAAAAAGAATTACCGTATTTTATTACAATAGTAACGTTGCTTGCAACAAGCGGATTAGGACCATACTCAATTCTACACAAGATAAAAGATCTTAATCTTTTACCTGCAGTACGACACGAATCAATAAAAATTATTAAACGAATCGATATGCTTGGGCTAGATCCACTTACTGTATTGAGCCAAGCAAAAGAAAAAACCTCATCTAGATTACTTGGAGATTTTCTCGCAGGCTATGTGTCTGCAATTCAGAGTGGTGGAAATGTAATAAATTATCTGAAAAGCAAGATGTCAAGCTCCTTTGAAATGCTTGAGGCCAAAGAAAAAGGATCAATAGAAAAGATAAGTGGAATTGTACATGCTTACCTTACCATGCAGATAGTAATATTGGCTGTATTCATTCTAGTGGCAGCTGTAGGTTCAAATCCGTTATCAATAACTCCCGGAGCTAGTACAGCAGCTAATTTCAGTCCACCTTATCAGATATTGATATTTCCGCCAATAATGTCACTAGTGTTCCTCAAAGTTGCACAGAGGTTTAATTATTCCAACATTAGCGAACTTCCGGTAAAAAAGATACTTAGATTTGGCTTGCCAGCAATGCTGATTTCCATAATTCTGGTTTTCAGTAATATTCTGTCTAGTTTTCATGCTAATGCATATGTTGTTGGCATAGGACTAGTGGCCGCATCACTATGGCCTGCTTTACGTTTCCAAAAAATATATACAAAAAATCTGGATGCTGAAACAGCCACACCGCAAATTTTGCGTGATATAACAGAAGCAAGAAAGTCAGGACTAGGCCCAGAAAAATGCATCATACGTGCCTGCAAGAGAAAAGATTACAGAACGTTTAACGTTATAGCAAACACAATATCAAATAAATTAGAATGGGGTATACCCATGAATAATATCTTTGATTCACTTTATAGTGAAGTAAAGAATTTCCAAGTACTTGTTAGTTTTAGAATATTATTTGAGATAATTACTTCTGGTGGAGGAAATGTAACCACCCTTGATTCACTAGCTGACACTAGTGAAAAAATCTATGACATTGAAAAAAACAAGCGCGAAATGCTCAAACCATACATCATGGTAGGTTTTATGTTAATTACTATAACTGGATTTACTACCCTATTAACTATAGACTCGTTTGCATCAATTAATCAACAATCACGACCAGGCAGTGCGCAGTTAAGCAGTGAATATATTGAGCAAACAAAATCTTTCTTTGATCTTATTTGTATGGCAGTTATTGTACAGGCTTGGCTTGCCGGCTTGTTTATTGGTAAAATTACAAAAGGTGCATTTTCAGGCGGATTTCTTTTTTCTATAATTCTTGTCATAATTACAATGGTGTCAGTAGATATGATACAAATACATATTATCAATATCAGCTCGATCATGAAAAGTTCAACTCCGATCTAAGTATGTCATTTAAAGAGTCATACCGTCGCTTATATCGCATTTTTAGATACAAAATATTGATTTGAAAGTAGCCTTGACCTTGGTTTTAATGGGAATTATTGTATTTTCTACTGGTGCGTATGGACAAACTCCAAGTGAATTAAGCTACAGACTCATTCCAAATAAAATATTACAAAACAGTGAAGGAGTTTTACAGGTATATGACAATTCTGATGCTGCTCCAAAAAACATAGAAAAATTAGTGGCCACATCATCAGATTCCTCTATAATACAAATATCTGGAATAGAACAAGATGAAAATAATTTTGTAACAGATGTAAAGATAAAAACAGGAAATGCGGGAACTGCAAACATTGCACTTGCAGCACCAGGGTTTTCACCAAAAGAATTTGCTATTACTGTGTATAGTAATAATGATGTCCCAACAAAACTTTTAATTAAAACAACACCTAATACGTTCTCCGCTACAGGTCCACAAGAAGGATATGTCTCCGTAGAACTTGTTAATGATGCTAATTTCCCAACAAGAGCAGCTGAAGATACTCCAGTAACACTGTCAACATCAAATAGTGATATTTTAAATTTAAAAAATAATACAGTTGTAATAAAAAAAGGTGATTATTTTGTAATTACTCAATTTGAAGTAAAAAAAGGCGGTAGTGCACAGATATTGGCATCAGCGCCATCACTGCAAACTGTAAGTAGTACAATAACTGTTACTAGTAACACAAATCAACAATCAATTCAGCTATTTGTTTATCCTAATAACATTAATGATTATTATAATTCTAATGCTTATGTAATAGTTCAACTCCACGATTCTGCAGGAAATCCAGCACGTGCAACAAGTGACATACCTATTTCTGTACAAATTACTGATACTTCTCAAAACGCGATTGTAAATACTAGTACACAAACTCCATTAATGTCTTCAGATGAACCTCTTGTGATTAAGAAGGGTTCCTATTGGGGATATTCAAAACTAGTTGTCAATTCTGGTACTAGTGATACATTTAGCATCAGTATTTCAGCGAAAGATTACACAGTTCCGGCATCAATATCTGTGACACCAAAACCTGGTCAACTTTATGATACTAAATCTGCAAAAATAGATCTTTTGCCAATCTTAGCTACCGGACAAAAAGAATTAGTCGGAGTTTTACATTTGGAGGACAATAATGGTAATCCTGTTATAGCCAGTAACGATTTTCTAACAACGGTGGATTCGTCAGACCAGACTTCACTTTCAATAGATAAGGTACAAATGAATAAAGGAGAAGATGCAGCCCTTGTATTTGGTAATGTAGGAAACACACCAAACGCAGTCACATTAAATGTACTAACACAAACTGTTCAGACACTCAGTCCAACAATAACAGTTCCAACGCAGAAAACTTATACGCTTGTTGCAGAATCGCTCATTCCTTACGTGTTTTCACATGATAATTATCCCACTGCAGTATACATGTTAGATAGCAGTAATGCTCTTACAACTTTCCCAAAAGATTTGAACACTTTCATTACTCCAAACGACTATGTACAAATTGAATCTAAACCATTGTTAGCGGATCAATCAATCATATCACTAAATACTCAATCATTAAAGGAGGGAACAACCACAGTTTCGCTTATGGCAGGAGATTATCAGAGTAAAATAAAAGTCAATAATCTTTCTTCAAAACCTTCCTCCGTTTTTGTAGATTATCCTTCAAAATTATTATCAAATCTAAATAATACCTTCTCTATACAACTTCTTAATTCACAACAATTGCCAGTTTTTGCTGATCACGACATGAATCTTAAACTTGTTTCATCCAATCCATCAATAAATGTGCCAGAGAGCGTGACCGTTAAAAAAGGTGAGTATTATTCATTATTTGATGTAGATGCCAATAATGCCGGTACTACAGAACTTGCTATTTTATCAAACGAACTCCCATTAACAAAATATGATATTAGTTTTACCAGTTTAACTCCTCAAGTAAGTATTGCTTCAAACGATTATGTAGACCCAAATACAGTTTTTGTTGCTACAGTTAATGCAATGTATCAGGGAGTTCCATTGAATGGAATGAAGGTAGATTGGAGTGTAACTGGGGCTGCAATCCAGAACAAGGATTCTTTAACAGATAAAGATGGTAACGCAAAGATCTCATTACTTGCACAAGATCCTAAAACGATAAACCTTGTGGCTACAGTATCAGGAGCAGTGTTTGGTGCAACACCTGCCAGTAAAACTATAAATGTAAATCAGCCATTAGGTTCTACGATAGGGTCCAATACAACACCAAACTCCACTTCATTTAGCCTGTTTGGAATTAACCCGATGTTTATTCTCATCCCAGTAGCAGCTGCTGCAGCAGGGGGCATTATAATTCTCAAAAAGAAGAACATGCTTGATGGCATTACAGAAAAAATCAGCATCATGGAAAAAATTTCCGGAATAAAGGATAGAATAACTCAGTTACGTGAAAAATAGATTACTTTCTTACAAATAATCCCAAGTGATTCAAGTTTTGTAAAAATGATTGTCCTATATCATGTCGACTAATCATATACAAAGAAAAAAATCCCTCAAAGTATGTACTAAAGTGTTCCGCGATAGTAAGATGAACTAGATTCATTCCTTCTAAGATCAAAATTGCAGATATGCTAGATAAAACTACAGAATAATATATTCCATATTTACGAGTTTTGGGATTGTGTAACGATGCAAATAGTTTCATATTTTTACTAATTACTTTTTAGAATATAAGATTGGTCTTCCAGTTTTGGAAATAATGAAATTTAATCAAATTTAAAAAATAACGTTTAGAAATCAAGCAAATTTTTTCTGATCTAATATTTATTTAATAACTACAGTCTTAACAAAATATTACACACTGTATCATCCAACAAAGCTTCAAATATTTCAGGTAGTACGGTAATTATTTTTGAGATCTCATAATTTATCTAAGAAACATAAGGCAATAGCATGGCAGAATTAGTTTTTGATATTCATAATCTACAGATCTTTTCAGCACTTGTCATGCTTGGAATTGCTTCTGTATTGGATATCTGGAAGCGAGAAATTCATGACATTTTATGGATTGCCTTTGGGGCTGTTGCTATTTTATTAATCATATTTTCACCAAGTCCTCTTGATTCTCTGAAAACAAGTGGATTTTCCTTAATTATTGCCCCTGTTGTCATAATCATATGGAGAACTGGCCTTTTTGGAGGGGCAGATGCACTAGGATTGATAGTCTTGGCAGCATTAGCGCCTCAGGCAATTTTGTCTCATGGTATTGTTACTCCTTTTACCACCTTGACAAACGCTGCTATATTTTCAATTACACCGATATTTGCAAACGTTATTCGTAATATTGTATCTATTTCTTTACACAAAAATATTTTTGATGGGTTTGAAGAAACCAGACTAAAAAAGATACTGGCTATCTTTCTTGGATATCGCGCTAAAAATCCAAAATATAGCTTTCCAATCGAAAAGAAAGAAGGTAATCTCAGAAAGCTTGATTTTTCATTCCATCATGCAGAAAATGCCCAATTTTGTTCCACCTCAGATACTTGGGTGACTCCAGGTATACCATACATATTATACATAACTGCCGGATTTGTATTTCAACTATTATCTGGAGATATTATTTTTAATGTAATACATAATGTCAAAGTGATTTAATTATTAATTCAGTGTCAATTATAATCTCTTTTCTAAGTAGGATCAAATTCGACTGTAAACGTAACATCTCCATTTGGTAGGAGATTTGAAAATTGTATCGCCATGGCAACTGTATCTCCAGCAATAACACTTACTGAATGTGTTTTATCAGGACATGATGTTCCAGTAGTACAAGTGACTCCAGATGATACCCCATTCTTGTATAGCGTCAAAGTAGCAGTACCTGTACCAGTTCCTTTATTCACGTACAAGTCTTTGAATGTACCATTAATTGGCATAATAATGCTTTTTAGATTATAAGTTGAACTTGGTTTGCTATCTCCAAAAAATCTCAAATAATTTAATGATGTGCTGGATATTGTGCCATTTAATCCTCCTCCCATAATTGTTTTTATGATCGGAAGCCCTTGAATCTGGGTGATGGTAGCGTTTCTTGAGACAGAATTTCCAAGATAGCCATTTTGAAGTGATGCAGTAAAGTTGATTCCTTGTCCACTATTTCCTGAAATATTATAAACCCATTTGAAATATGCAGTGTCTCCTTTTTGTAATATTGGATATGTTGATGGTTCTGGGCCTGAAATCATTGTTGTAGTAGCACCAATAGGAGTTGCAATACTAAGATTTGGTGCAAGGTTTGTTAATATTCCATTATTTGACATATTATTTGTAACCGCAAAAAGTATTGTTGTATCAAACCCCGTTGAAATCTTATCAGGTAAAACAAAAAGCTGGAGATAAAGAGGTTTTTGACTTGCAGAATTTACCAAAAACTCTTTGGTGTTTCCTCTTTCTGTTACTAGGGATATATCATATGCCTGAGAAGGTTTCGCAGTAAGTTGGAGGTTCTCGCCTATCTTGGTAAGAGTTTGCCCTGGCGCTACAATTTGGTTTATAGTAAATTTTGTGGTAGGCCATGTAGGATCTGTTTTATTTTGAATCCATAATCTAGTAATGTTTACAGGAAGTTGACCCGTATTTTGTATTGTAATGTTGAATTTGTTATTGTCTTTAGTAACACCTGTGATTTCAAAAGCTTCGTTATTTCTGTTTATGTTGTCTTGGCCTTTACCAATAACGGCTACTCCAAATTGATCTATCTGATTCATACTATAAATTACATAAGATGCAATTGAGGTGAAGATTATAATAAAAAATACGCTTCCTATTACAGTACTTATTCCTTTTCTATCTCTCATCTCTTTTCCAAATATTGTGTTATGATGTTTCATTTTTTGATCGGATCCTTATTTTGTATTGGTAAAGGTGCAAGTAGTTATTCCTCTTGGTACTGTAATTGTAATCTCAGTGGAATTTGGAAGAGTATATCCATTATTGCACTGTCTACCAATTAGTGTCCATCCTGGAGGTATCAATTCGTTGACAGTATATTTGCCTGGATCTACAAAAAACGCGCTTGTAGTTCCAACACCATTTTGACCAAGTTGAATAGAAGTAGTTATTGCCATATCAGAACTTACAGTATGACGTTCTGCATAAAAAAAATCAAAATCATAGGTACCACCAAGTGTAATACCAAGTAGGGCTTTCTGTTGGTCCAAGTTTAATACTTTATTTTCTGCAGCGTGTACTCCACCTAAATCAATAGCAAGTTTGTGATTAATGAAAACAAACACATCGTCATCACCAGTGAAGTTAAAAATTTCTCCACCTTGATATGTGAATGTGGAATGAACCATAAATGTAAAACCATAATTATGGTATTTTCCAGATCCATCTTTACCGCTACAACTTGTTCCGATACCTTGGCAAAATAATTGGTTGTCTATAGGATAGAAACTATAGTTAGTATATTTCCAAATAGCAGGTTGTAATGGAAGTACTCTACCAAGTGTGAGGTTAAAATTTTCCCATTTGTTTACGCCAGGAGTATCATGATACCATTGATTAAATCTGGTCATTCCATAGTTGAAGAGAGATCTGGTATGATTGTTATACACAGGCGTGTGATCGGCACCAAGATCGGGTAGAACTATGCCGTTAAAAGTTCCATTTGGCCAAGTATATCCAGTATAATTTCCAAAAGGACAGTTTGGTGGTTTAGAACAATCCATTTCGAAATCTGGGTCTCTTCCTTGTAGACTATCCCCTTTATCGTTTGATCCATTAAAATCACGAATTACACCCTGCATGATGAGATTTCCATTTTTATCTAGATTTGCTCCAGTGCTCCAACCTGTTGTATTTACATTAAATTTTCCTAAATCTCCATTGAAACTAAAATTACCGTTACCTAATTTTGAAACCTTATTGATAATTAACACACCGTCAGCTGGAGATATCAAATGGAAATGAAATATTGAACCTCGATCTGTTGTCACATAAACATCAAGAGGATCCCCTAACCAGTAATAGTGAACTACTCCTGTGTATATCCCATCTGGAACAATTCCTCCATTAGCAATATGTGTAATTTGGTGAGTTGGACCGTCGATTTCGATCTGAGTAACATGAAGGCCATCTTGACCGTTATTTTTCAGTACAAGGTTAAGGTTTTGATTAGGAGTATTGTACCAAAAATGTTCCAGTACAAGGGATTCTTTAACTTGATTTATTATATTAGAATAAAAAGAACCTGTAGCTTGTTCTCTAGTGTGAAGATTACTCTGAGACCAGTAAACAGATGTTGTGCCCATGACAGAAACAGCTGAAAGCATAATTACTGTAGTAACAATACTTGAAATCCCTCTTCTGCTACTATAATGTGCCTTATCTTTGATACGTGGTACTGGTTTCTCAAAAATTGTTTTTACAATATTTAACTCATTTCCATTATTCATGGCGGTAGTGCCTGTGTTGAAATTGTTGTACCTCTTACTGTAGTGACCTGAATGTTAGTAAGCACATTACTACTATATGCATATGGAACTAGTATTGATCCTGTTCTTTGTGGTAAAATTGTCTGATTGCCATAATGAAATTGAATGGTTTTGGTTGATGTACTAAACTGTATTTGTGTAACATTTAGGCCAACACTACCCTGATTATTCAAAGTGATGTTAACTGCTGGAACAGATTTACCTGGACAGTTACTTTGAATTTGACAAAACCAGATTTTTTCTATTATTAAATTTTCATTAATTTGATTTACATTGTTAGAAAAAGATCTTGCCATAGTTCCTTCATTACCAAAAATGTTTGAATGTCCCCATGCGACAACTCCGCTACCCATGACAGCGACAGTTGTAAGCATTATAACAGTTGTAACTATAGTAGCTAGTCCTCGTCTAGACCTTTTCCGCACTCTTTTCATATGAGAATGTACATAGATTCTCTATTGTACAATTGCATGTCATTTTTACATACATGCAGACTCCCATTTTTGGGAATAAGGCAGATATTGTTGTTTTTAGGGTCTTTGTTCAGTAAGGTAATAATGCAGTTCCGTATAGCACTCAACACAGCATTCTTGTTCGTTCGTATGTTCACAATTGTATGTTTTTTTTGGATCTTGACCACATTTGGTACATGTTGTCATTTATAGATAACCTGCTATCGGGATTTTTTAATCTTGATACCACCCAAAATCGCAATAATTATTCCAATACCAACAACTGCCCCAAATTCTCTCTTTCCTTCTGACGGAATAGCGTTTCCTTGTAATGCAAAGATTATGGCTACTCCTAGTATCATTAATACCCCTCCAATAATGATCAAACTTCCCAAACCACGAGATGATTCCTTTCTTGTAATGAAAAATGATATTACAAGCATAGCTGCTGGTATTATTCCAAATATTGCACCTCTTGTTTTAACATCAATGTTTAGGAAAGCTGTATTTTGAACACCGAGATTTTCGTTTATTGCCATGATTGAATCTGCCCCATAGATTGCAAGCATTACAATTGATATAACAGACATAATTATTGCTGCCTTTAGTGCCATAGTTTTGCTACTCCATTTACAATTAATAAACCTATGAAATTTTTATGTTAAGATATTATTATATTCTAATTTTGATTGACTTCAAAAATCAATCTTACAAATGTTTTAATTGTAAAAAGATCATCATCTATTCTATGCAAATTCTTATTTTATCCTGTGACATGGGAAAAAGACTAAAACCTATGACTGGGCAAATACCAAAACGACTAGTTCAATTAAATAATATTCAAATAATAGAATGTGTAAAAAAATGAAATCATTAAACTATGAGAATTTTATAATAAAAAATGATACATTATGAGAATTGCTTATAGCTTAGGTTCTGTACTGTCTATAAATGAAGTACTCGAGTGTTCCAAAATTTTATCCAGATATAATCCTGATTCGGTATGGATTCCTGAGACATGGGGCATGGAAGGATTGTCTATGCTTTCAACGGTATCACAAATTATCAAAAATTCAAAAATTGGCTCATCTATAATCAACATCTATTCCAGAACTCCATCCCTTATTGCTATGGGTGCAGCTACCATTGATACCCTCTCAAATGGCAGGCTAATACTTGGATTGGGTACGAGTAGTGAATCCATCATACAAGAATGGCACGGTCTTGAGTTTAATCAACCTGTTCAGAGAATGCGTGAATATGTAGAAATAATAAGATTGATAATGTCAGGAAATAAAATAAATTATGATGGAAAATTATTTCATCTAAAAAATTTTACATTATTAATAAAACCAACAAGAAAAGAAATTCCGATTTATTTGGCTGCTGTAAACCAGAAAATGGTTGAATTGACATGGGAGATAGCTGATGGCGTGATATTCTACTTACGGCCGATTTTAGAGCTTCAAAACACCATACAAAAAATGCAATCAAAGAAAAAAATCGAGGTATCAAGTCAATTTATCACATGTATATCTGAAGATAGTGAAAAAGCTATAAATCGTGCAAAAAAAACACTTGCATTTTACATATCTGTAGGAAAAATTTATAGAGAATTTTTAGCAAAAAATGGATTTGCAAAAGAAATTCAAGAAATATATGATGAATATAAAAAATCAGGATTTCGTACAAACTACAAACTAGTCTCTACTAACATGCTTGATTCACTGACAATTTGTGGCATCCCTGAAGAGTGTAAGAAAAAACTAGATAGATTTGTAAAAACTGGTGTTTCGTTACCAATAATACAGTTTAATCCAGTAGGCGAAGTCACGAAATCCTTTAAACTGCTCGTTTCCACGCTATCAGGTAACAAAAATTGAGAAGAGTGGGAATTGGAGGGTTTGGCCTCACAAAATTCAACAAAGATGATGTTTCAATTGAATCACTAATGCTATCATCGATAAAATCGCTTTTTGATACATCTCAAAATTTAACTCAAAATGATGTTGATGTTGTTCTTACATCAACTAATGATAATAGCAAGTATTTAGCAAATATCATGTCTGAGCTTGCTGGAATTTCCCCAAAAATATCGCACTCTATTGAGAGTTTATGCAATTCTGGTGCGAATAGTGTGATTTCAGCATATTCATACATTGCTTCAGGTTTAGCAGATGTTGCGTTGGTAGTTGGTGCAGAAAAATTTGATAATCCAGGGCTAGTTTTAGAATGGGACGCATCACGTGGTCAATACAAACATCCTGTATACTGGTCATCTATGTTTACAAGATCTCATATGAGAAAATATGGTACTACCATGGAAGACCTTGCTATAGTCTCTGCTAAAAATCACAAAAATGCGTTAGAAAACCCGCATGCCTATTTTGATAAAGAATATTCTGTTGATGATGTAATGCAATCAAAAAATATTACTGACGATGTTCGTATTTTAGATTGTTCTTTTCCATGTAACGGCTCTGCCGCAATTCTACTTGTATCAGAAGAATCAATAAAAAAATTTACGGATTGTCCTGTTTGGCTGGCTGGAATGGGTCAAAAAACAATCTCTGCAGGATTTACAAAAAACGAGGATCTTACTAAACTGCAATCCACAAAATACGCCGCTAATACTGCATATGTGATGTCAAAAAAAGAGCCTAAAGACATTGATGTTGCTGAGGTTCATGATGCATTTAGCATATGTGAAATTATGGAAGTCGAAGACTTGGGTTTTGTAGAAAAAGGAAAAGGAAATCAATTTGTTAGAACCATGTATGATACTCAAAATAAGAAAATTAATCCCCGAGGAGGATTGCTAGGTTCCGGTCATCCTTTAGGAGCTACTGGAATAGCACAAGTTGTAGAAATTAGTCAACAGCTTCAAAACAAAGCAGGAAAACGTCAAGTTGAAGGAGCCAAAGTAGGTCTAGTTCAAAACATGTCTGCAGCTGCCACTTCTTCAACAGTTCTTGTTTTTGAATCATGAATCAATTTAAAAATGAACTAAAAAACGGCAAATTTGTCTGTAGCGAATGTCCAAAATGCAACAAACTTGTCTGGCCTCCAAGTGATTTTTGTAATGTTTGTTTTAGTAAGGTAAAATGGAGACAAGTATCTAAAAAGTGTAAGATAATAGAATTCTCAAAGAAAGATAACATCTTTTTTTGTATAGCTGAATTTGAAAATACAATCAGAGTGATGGGGGAGTTAAAAACCGGGTTAAAAATTCCGTCAGTAGGCCATGATATTGATCTTGTAAAATGTGATTATACTGATAAGGAAAAATTCTTTTTCCAATTAAATTAATTACAAGTTAATTGTCAAACCATTTTATCAAATTCTTTAATTTTATTATCCTTCTTGAATATCTGAATGTGATTATAGATACCAAATGAAAACATGATATATGACCACATGAATAAAATATCTACAGGATGACCAGTATAATACGAATTATTAAGTGTAAAATATTGAAATCCTGTATCAGCAATCACTTCAAATATAATTCCAATCAACAATAAAGTCCATAGAAAATTTACTTCTCCTCTAAAAAATAAAAAAATTCCAATCATTGCAGGTATGATTATTATAGAATCTGCAATAGGATATGTTGCGCCCAATATAATTGCAAACTTATTTTCATTAGAATTATTATCAATTGTCATATACAAATTTGGAATTAGAATGGATACTGCAATTAGTGAAGTCAAAAGTATCATTTTTCTTGAAATTAATTTTTTGAATGGTTTTAGATAATATATTGAAAATAAAAATAAAAATGGATATCCTGCAATATAAAATACATCTGCAGATGATGGAAATGGGTTTGTATGAAACACGAGTTCATAAATTGACCATGTGGTCTCTGCAATAAACCATGAAATGGCAGTTCCTGTGAATAATAACCACGCCTTACCATGATTACCTGATTTTCTGAATCGTGATGACATGATTATTGATAAAAAAACAAAGACCCCTGTTAGCGGAATGTAAGTAAAATCAGTTACTACCTTAACTACATTTTTTCCAAAAAATGTTGCCAGCATTATTCCAAGACCTGTTATCAAAAGGCATGTAAATAATGACTTGTATTCTTGTAATTTCTCTAAATTATTTTGCAAATTTACTCACTTATTGCAGTAACAAAGACTTCGATTGGTTTTTCTGTTATGTATTCATTTAGTTCATTTTTTATTGCATCCACAATTGTAATATGTGCATTACCAAAGATTTTTTTCAAAACTTTGTTTAAATATTCTGGATGCTCATAGCATTCTGGTAAATAGCAATTGTAGTCTTTTGATAATTGTTTTATGACTTTCTCATAAATTGGCTGACCAATTCCACGTAACACCTTTTCAACAGCAAGACTAACCATGGCTTTTCTTAATTGGTTTTGATCAATATTCATAGTATTAACACTTCATTATTGAAGATGTCTAGAATTTGACCATATGTAACCAAATAATAACTGCATTGTGTAAATCATTGAAGTTGAATCAGTCCACATTGCTATTACATTTTGTGGAGATTCGCTCACATTTTTCATGAATAAGAGCAATTCATTGTCATCTTTTATAATAAAACAAAGATTTTCTTTGATCTTACTTGGAGTTTTCTTTACTTTAGTTATTAATTTTTGATCAAAAATATATGTCGTTTTTTTAGATGATGATGTAATTAACTTCGCTTCAATTTTTGAATCGGTTATGAGTTCTAGAAAACCAGAATGATAAAACTTCATGAAATCCTTTTCTGATCCTAAAATTAGAAGTTCATTTTTTGTTTTTGATATCATTTCATTTATTTTTCCAGTCATTTGATTTACTCCTTGAAGCATTTGGAATTTTCCTTCCTTCGAATCATTTTGATCAATTTTGAAATTTGGTATCGTATTCCAAAGATCTACCAAACCTTTTTCTTGATTTTCTAGTGTTTTGACTCGTTCTTTTTCAGTATTAATCAATACTCCCATTGCTTTATCAAGTGCTAACGCTGAAAACTTAATCGGGTGTTGAAATGTTGCAGATACTATGCCTTTGTTTTGAAGATGGGTAAGAAGATGATATGTCTCAGTTCTTGGCACCTTTAGGGTTTTGCTTACCTGTGTTGCAGTACTTGGACCATATTTTTCTAAAAACAAAAAAACCTTGGATTGATTAGAAGTTAGACCGAATTTAGATAGTTCATTCTTAAGTTTTTCTAGCAACATTTCATAATCGTATGATTTTGACTCTAACGTGGAATCTAATAATGAATTAGTCTCGCTTGTCATATGAATAACAGACTAATCTAGTAGATCCTCTTTAGAGATCTGCATGTATTAGTTAATTACATACAAGAAAAATAGGATAAAACGTGCTTTGTTTTAATTATTTATTCTCTAACTTCTTCTGCCATTCGTATTACCGCATCTGTAATCTTTGAAAATTGTACCTGAGTCTCTACATCCATACTGTCTTTAGATTTTGTTCTTATTATTTTCATCATTGTTTTTATGATGAATGTTGGCTCTAAGTTGGAGTTTTCTAGTGAAAATCCTCTTATTAGATCATTTCTTTGAGAAACCTCGCATTGTTTTTGTGTAGTTATTCTTAACATTGTTATTTTTTATTTAGAGTACTTTAGATAAAAGGTTGTTCTGCCAAAATTGGAAATATGTTTACTACATATACAGCATTCTGTAATAAAAAAAAATAACATGTTGTATTTTAGATTAAAATTTTATATTATATTTATAACTAATTATATTATTAAAAATATAAAAATAATTTTAAATGTTAAATTGTTTTTTGATGTTTGTATAATGCATAAGTAATTATCATGTATCCACTATACCAAAATAAATTGACCGGATGTGTTAGTGTGTATTGATTAAACGTATCAAGATAAGAATACCACACATCACCAAAAGTCAAGAGTATTACACCTATTAACAAAACAAGCCAAGAAACCCCTAAAACACCTTGTCGGAACACTCTAGCTCCTAGCATGGTGCCAGACAAAATCGAAGAACCCAAGATTACATAAATCAATCCACTATAGAAACCAAAATTAGCCTCACCTTGTTTTTGAAATGAAATTATGGAATAAACTAATGTAATGACAATTGGGATAGCAATTACCCATGATTTGGTGAGGGTACCAATTTTTGGCTTGAAAAATCTTATATTTAATATTAAATGTGCCATAATTAACGGATAAAATGCGTAGAAGAATAGATCTGCAGCTGTAAAAGTTGTATCATAACCTAATACATCATACATGCCATAAACAGCTTCTCCAATAAAATTCATGGCAAATCCTATAGTTAAAACAAGATATGATTTTCCAAATACACGTGACCCCCAATATCTTTTTACTACAAAAAATGCAGCAATTGAAGAAATTAATGGATTAATGACAGAAATGACGTCAATTAGATGTGCAGCATCGTCTGGATTTGGAAAAGCTGCATATAGATATATTTGAAATGCACCCACTATTCCAAAAATTACTAATAATAACTTTGGATCAATTGGACTGCTAATCTTTTCTGGTACTATACCGGGTTTTTCAGAATTCTTTCTCCAATGCAACATTGAAGAGTTACCTGCATTGTACTACTTGAATTACAGAGCTTTTTTCTATTGACTCTTTTGCAAGCAAAACCTTGACAACTACCTTGTTTTTTTCTATATTGATTGTCACATTTTCAAATATAGATTTGTATTTGCTTACCTTTTTCCCATCATGGGTAGTAACATAACCATTAACTGCCAGTAAACCATTGTCAATTAGTGCATTTACTTTTCTATAACCCGATGTTTGCGGTATTTTTGCAATTTCAAGAATTTCAGAAATAATTCTTGATTCCCCTAAAACAACATTCAAAATGTTTTTCTTATCTTCATCTCCGAATGACTCTAGGATCAATTTGGCAAGGGATGGATCTTCTATTGCAACCCAATTGATGTCTTGTGTCTTTGATTGTTCTAATGTAACAACATTCTCTAAAAATTGCCTCTCTAACCCTTCAGCTCCTTCTCCAAAAAATTCTCTTAATACGGTATCTAATTTAGTAAAATCTCCTATTGCCTGTGTAAGATTTATGCCATATTTTTCAAAGAGACGATCTTCAACTTTTTGTAATGTTTTTTTGCCAAGATTCTCTTTAATAGTAGAATCCAGCGATCTTGCAATTAGACTATCTAATCCTGACATTACGTACATGATAACGATAGAGGAGTTAAAATCAAGGTGTATGTCTCATTATATTATGACAATACTTATTACTGCTTACGATATTTCCAAATATGGAAATGATCCATATTATTCTTGATGAGGGTAAACTTAGACACCTACCATTCAGAGTAAGGCTCGATAAATGCACTACGATTATAAAAAATGAAATTGACGAATCTCTTCGTTGGGATGCAGTATGGCTAGCAGGCGAAATTGCAGAAATGAACCCTGGCACTCCATTATTTGACGAAGTGGCAGATCTAATGGGGTGGGTATTAAAAAATGATAACAACGGGGTTGTAAAACACGAAGCATGTTATCAGATTGCTGCTAGAAATATGAGAAATAAGATCCCAGATTTGGTTCAAACTGCCTTAAATGACAAGAGCACAATTGCAAAGCATGAAGCGATTGAGTCTTTAGGATTAATGCGTGCGTTCGATTCTAAGGACATGATCGCAAACAGCCTCAAAGATTCAAACCCTGATGTACGTGAAACTGCAGCTTTTGTTATGAAAAGATTGGAAAGGTTACAGAGCATAAAAGAAAAATATGTACCATCTAAAGTAATCTAAGTCAATAATAAATTTAATCAATCATCAAAGACCAAAAATAGAAAAACATGTTAAAATTTAGATTTATGATTTTTTACTTCACGCAATATGATAAATGGTGTTTTTTGTGATTCTTGTGGTAGAATTAATTCTGTATTATTAGCAAAAGTTTCCATATCATCATAAACTCCATTTAACTCCATATCCTTTTCTAAAGCTTGTAAATAATTTTCACTCCATTTCCAGTCACTATTAGGATTACATGAATATACTATCCAATGGTATTTTTCATCGATCAGCCGTATGTCAAACGGGTATGCTCTACAATCAAATGGTCTATTTTCATAAACTGAACACATTTTTTTGGATTCGTCCCAAAAAACACAAACATTTGAATTATTTTTTTTCTTAACAGCTAGTACTTTTTTATTTTTAATTGTGACTTCCTGAAGATACTCACTTCCAGATTTTCCAATGGATTTTAATCCACTTAAATCATGTGAAAATACTAATGGTACTGAAGAATTTGTACAACATCCCTGGTGTTGGCAACTGCTACATAGTTTAGTAAAACTAATCATGTTTTATTTCATTATCTCCTACAGTCAATTTTTGTCCACCGCTATTCAATCTATTTCTTAGCAAGTAAATGCCGAGAAATGCTAAACTTACAGAAATAATGCTAGCCATAGTTATGCTTTCATGTAAAAATACTCCTGAAAAAACAACTCCAAAAGCTGAATTTATAGAATAAATGAGAATTGTTCTTACGGCTCCTATCAGTTTTAATCCTGTAATGAAAAGAGCTGTAGACATACCTATGCTAACTATACCTATAATTGCAATAGCTGGCATGTGTGTAATATCAATTTTAAATGGAATCTGAAAGCCTAGAATCAAACACAAAGCAAATAATCCAGCTAAAAATGAAGCCAACTGAGTTATTCTTTGTGAACCCAACCTACTACTAATATGATGTGATATGTTAATATCGAGTGCCCAAAATAATCCTGCTAAGAGAAGTAAGACATCTCCGAAAACTATTTTTGTCATAGATATTCCATTGCTGTAGAAATCATAGCCAATTGGTAAAACTACCATTCCAATTATTATCATTGCAAAGGGAATTCGTTCCATTTTTTGAAGTTTTTCACGGAAAATTATAATAGCTATCAAAATTGAAAACATTATTTCACCATTATTAAGAACTGATGCATTTAATGCAGTAGAGTCACGTAGTCCAAAAAAATATGTAATTAATGCGGAACTTTCAGCTATTCCAATTAATGTTAAGAAAAGTAAATCTTTTTTTCTAATTTTTTTAATTGAACCATTTTTTCTAGTAAATGGGGAAAAAAACAATCCGTTGATGATAAAAATAAAGAAAGATACCGTAATAGGGTTTAATTCAGTAGTTATCTGGTCATTTGGTACCAACAACGCTTTTGAAAGAATCTGGCGTAATGCCTCTAATGTTGCTGCGATAATTACAACCAAATATCCTAGCGTGCTAGGAGATGAAAGTTTGACTTTTCTTATATCATACCTTATTCCCATATTTGGAAATCACGCTAGAGGTTAATATTCTTAAACCAAATCCCATTCACGTAATGTGTCAAAAAATGTCATTTCTTCATGGTTTTTGAGGATTTTACATCGATAAGAAACAAAAAATATCTACAAGACATACGACCTAAAACTGCGGATTAAACACACCGGAATCTTGGAAAGGTGTATGTGATTTTCTAACACTTACAGCTTGTTATATCAAAAACAAATCCTTTTGATTTTAAATTGAGTAAAACCATTTCAAGACGTAGTCATATTGGTGTAATTGGCCTTATCATAAGTATCACGGCAGTAATATCGATTTTTGCATATTTTTTTCTCTATTCTAATACGAACATCGGGTTTATTGGAAATAATATGATATCAAATAATAATGATTTGACAAATCATTCAACTGATGGTAACAATTCCACATTAAATTTAGACGGCAATACATCATCTATCTTAGTAGCAGTATGGATTGGGTTGATGATCTTAGGAAGTTATCTGCTTTTTCATATTCACTTTAAGGTTTTATCAAAGGAGTAACGGTTTTGTTCATAGCTTTAGAATGTAAAGATAGTAAACATCAAGAGTGTTTAACCATTCCATGTGATTGTCATTGTCATAAACTACATATGGTTTATGAGAGAATGATAAACTAATTTGCATTAATATAGTTGATGCAATTTTAAACTGTAAAATAATCTAATTTATGGAAATTTTAGTGTGGATTTTTCTAGTTCTAAAATTGGAACGTATAATGACATACCGTCATTACCAATTTTATCGACAAAGCTAAATTCTCCAGATAATCTCTTTAACTCTATGAATTTTTTATTTGGTTTCTCTTTTGTGGCCATATAGTGAACTGTACTAGCGCCTACGCCTGCTGTTTGAAGAAATAAGATATCTTGATTATTGTATTCGATATGATAGAGTAGTGGAATGGCTCCCAAGACGGATTGCGAGGAATAAAGTATTACCTTTAAAAGGTCTTCATAGGTTTTGTATTTTAGATAGGTTATAGACTCTCCTTGTGACATATTTTGAAGTGATTTTAAGGTGACATATTAATCCTAAGCACTGGTCAAATTTTTTAAAACACACATCAAATTATGCGCCACTCAAAACAAAATGTACACCTCTAGTAGACTAAATTTAGCTTAAAACCAGCTTTTATGCCCAAGTATTACATAATTACCAGTAATTCTATATGGCAAGAATTGACTGTATAATGGTGTCATTAAAAAGAAAAAATTCTATAAAAAAATCAATTATAATAAACAATGTAAATCACATGTCAAAATCAGAGTCTGAAAAAATAAATGCTGACAGTCAACTTCAAAGCAGTATTAATAAAAAAATTGCTAGAACAAGGCGACAACGTGGATATAATTGGGAAGATACGTTGGTAAAACGATTCAATGCGACTCATGGTTGGAAGGCATTTAGACTTGGTTCGCCAAGTGTGGCATTACCAGATATCTTGGCAGTAAGTACTGGTGAAAACACCATTTTTACCATAGAAGCAAAATCTGGAACTGGAACGACACTTCCTGTTCCATATGATCAAATCATACGATGCTTAAAATGGATTAATACATTTGAGCTTTATAAAACAAGAAAAATGATTCTTGCATTCAAGTTTCTTTCCAAAAAAAGAATAGGAACTGGAAAATACGAACGTCGGCAACTTAGAGAGTTTTACAAAGTATGGGATGAATTAAATCCTATAACAGATTGTGTTTGCACATATGATGGAAAAACATATGCACTCATAAATGGAAAAAGGCAGAAGCTTGAACTTGAAAACTATCAAATGCCATTTAAATCAAAACATTTGATATACCAATAGTATCGAATACTTCTTTAATGACTATTTACTTCATTTAAGATAATGAGCTTTGAGAACTTTGTTGATGAAAGAAGTCTAATAAGTCATGATGCATTTGGCAATAAGGAGATTAAGCTTAAACTACTAGAAGTAGAAGACGACACACCAGATCATGTATGGAGGTTTGGAGTAAGAGTTAAAGTAAAAAAAATTCTCATCACTATAAAACACATTCAAACTCAACAGATTGAAGAAGGTGAATTTGATCTAAACGCAATTGAAAAAGAAATGAAAGAAAAAAGACACTATAGTTCAACAAACAGATGGATACAAACAACAGATGTGAAAAATGGTTACATACTTAACACAAGACATTCACCTTTACTTAGCGATGCAGTGGCACTAGATTACATCGTAATCTAATCAGATAACACATGCAATAATGGATTTAATCTTGAGGACTTCCAAATATGATTTTTAATACTTGGTTTTAATCTACCTTCAAACAAAACAAAATTAATTCTTTGAATCTTCTTTTTATTTTTTAAAATCAATCTTTTTAATATTGGAATATTGTTTATTGTTGTACTCAAACCTAATTTTCGTAGGTAAGAATCAAGCACTGTCAAATACTCTGTTCCTCTTTTAGGCACAATAAATGGAATTGTTAAATATGATGTGTTTTTAGCTTGTTTCAAAACAAGAACTTTATTGTTAGATTTTATTATGAGGCCAACACATTTTAACACAAATTTGCCTTTTGACATACTAAAAAACCAATCAAAAACATCATCATCTACAGTTATTACTTTCCTGAAAGGCTCTATTAGCGAACCAATTTGAAAATACCTGCCAGAATGATATATCAGTGGTTTTTTTGTTTTATCATATGAAATTGCGACAGCTTTGCCTACAACCATGGTATGATCACCTAATTTTTTCATTGTAACTAATTTACATTCAACATTAATTATACAACCTGCAATCATTGGAGATTTTATTTTTCTTGAAGGTAAGAATTCAAAAGCCTCTTTGACTTTCAATTTATCAATTTCTTTTCTAGAGTAACCACCTGCAATGTTTACTGCCATAGTTTGCCCCTCAGAGGAAACATTTATTCCGAATTCCTTTGTTTTTTTAATATTTTTAAAGGTTGCAGAATTTTCATGGATAAAGACTGCCATGAGCATTGGCTTGTATGAAATCTGCATTGTCCATTCTGCAGCCATGATATTTTGTCCATAGGGACCAAAAGAAGTAATCAGACTAATTCCTGTTGTAAAATATCGTTGTGCCTTTTCTGTTATTCTTCTGTTCAATTTTATTAATTCACAGTTGTTCTGTTATTAGTTGTTTGTTTACAGAAACCTTTATGAAAGTAGGATTGAAGAGTGCAGACATGATAAGTCAAGAAATAACGGTTAATGGAAAAAAATTCCGTTTAACCATGACTGATCAATTATTAATGGATGTAAGGCGCCTAAAGGCATTATACAATGCAGCCTATGAAGATCCAGAAAGCTTTGAGGAAGTAAGCTCTGCAATATCAAACACAATAAATCAGATTGCTACCGCGGTGGAACCGCCAGTATCTGACAGTGATTTAGATGGCATGATACAGTCCATAATGAAGGCAGTAGATGAAAAAGCGAAAGAGACAGATGAAGCAAAAACAAAACATGCTGAAGATACAGCTAGATCTGCAAAAAAAGCAGCAAAACATGTACCTAAAACTACCAGAAAATCAAAAAAGTAATAATTTGTTGAGTTATAAATCAGGAAAATGTTCCCCGTATGGGTTATATCATCTAAAAACCATTAATTAATTATGCAAACGCATTGTGAATGTGGTATTTGTGGACATGTTTCTGAAAGTGAATGCATCATAAAAGAATGCAAATGTTGTCTTAATTTTCATACAAGATCAGGACCTAAAAAGTAACTTTATTTTCTTTTTACACTATTCTGTTATGTTAGTAATAAAACAATCATTTTGTTGTGATTTATTTAGAAATTAATAAATGCCATAAAGATGACAAAATGCCTTGCTCTAGATTTAAATAAGTACTATCTACAGTTTCCATATTGCAATCCGGAGCTTTGCAAAAATGTATTGAGCCTACATGCGGTTTAGAGTATCCTATTTCTAATATTAGAATAGAATGTGATCGTGGTCACTTATTAGATATAAAATACAAAGACACACCACCTACTTCACTTAAAGAGGTATTTTATAAGAGAAGAAATCATGCCAATGATATTTTTAATGAAAGTGGTGTTTGGCGATTCAGAGAACTGTTAAACTTTTGTCAAATAGATACTGAAAATTTTGAAGAATATTCAAAATACCTTGTTTCGTTGGATGGCGCTGAAGGAAGATTATCAAAACCATACCACATGTCAAAGGTTTCGGATTATGTTGGACTCCAAAATCTACTGCTTCAACCAGAGGGATACAATCCCAGTGGATCGTTCAAAGATAACGGGATGTCTACTGCAGTTACCCATGCCAAACTTGTTAACATAAACAAAATTATCTGTGCCTCTACAGGTAACACCTCTGCATCTGCTGCAATGTATGCAGCAAATGAGAATATTGAATGTGATGTATATATTCCGGCAGGAGAGGTAGCACCTGGAAAGCTAAGCCAAGCATTTCAATTCGGAGCTCAAGTGATTGAGATAAAAGGAAATTTTGATGATGCACTTTCTGCCTCGCTAAAAAAGGCAAGCGAGGTTGGAGGATATACAGTAAATTCCGTCAACCCGTTTCGAATAGAAGGGCAAAAAACCATCGTATTTAGAGCA
This sequence comes from Nitrosopumilaceae archaeon, assembly GCA_035631875.1. NCBI lineage: Archaea > Thermoproteati > Nitrososphaerota > Nitrososphaeria > Nitrosopumilales > Nitrosopumilaceae > Nitrosopumilaceae archaeon. Next base: position 93,482 of record DASQHX010000010.1, read on the forward strand.
TTAGAACAACTAGATTGGAATCCTCCTGACTGGATTGTATATCCAGGAGGTGCTCTAGGAAACACATCAAGCTGTGGCAAAAGTCTCATGGAACTCTATGAGTGGGGCTGGATAAAAAAAATTCCACGAATTGCAGTAATTAATTCTGAAGGTGCAAATACATTATATGCACTTTATAATGGAAAATTCGAGGATGCAAATCTGCGTTGGAATAAAGGAAAACCAGATGTTGAGATAATTAAAAGATATTACACATACATGGATAAAAATGGAATAAGGCCAAAAACAAAAGCTACTGCAATTCAAATTGCAAAACCAGCTAACATTCTCAAAGGTTTGCGAGCGCTTGAATATACAAACGGTACTGTAACTCAAGTCTCAGATCAAGAAATGATGGATGGAATGGCATTAGTTGGTTTGAATGGATTTGATTGTGAAATGGCGTCAGGTGCGGTTCCGGCAGGTGTTAAAAAATTAATAGGTGAAGAAATTATTAAAAAAGACGATGTTGTAGTTGGAATACTAACAGGCCGGCAGAAAGATGCCAGTATTTCTGTAGATTATCACAAGAACCCTCAAAACAGGTTTGCAAATCCGCCACGAACTTAAGTTTCCTTTTCTATCTTGATCCTATTTGCTTGATTATTTACTACTTCTTCTACAATCATTTTAATTGAATCAATCTCAATTTTATCTCCTACTTTGGGGATGTCCTTTAGTTTATCATGCAAAAGACCACTAAGTGTAGAATAATCATCACCTTGAGGTATATCAGATTTTAATATCTCGTTTACAATATCAATTTCAACATCGCCACTTGCAAGCATAGTATTTTTGTCTAGGATTTTAAAATTCAATTCAATCTTGTCGGTTTCATCCATTATCTCTCCTACGATTTCTTCTAAGAGATCTTCTAATGTTACACATCCTTCAACGCCTCCAAATTCGTCTACCACTATGGCCATGTGAGTTTGTTTTCCTTGCATTTCTCTCAATAATTTACTAGTTTTTTGTTCTTGAGATACAAAAATTGGCTTTCTTGAAATAGATTCAAGGTTTATCATTTTATCTTCCTTTTCAAGATGTTTTAATAAATCTCTAACATGTAATATGCCAACAATTTGATCAGTGGTTTCCTTGTATACTGGAATTCTAGAGAATCCACTTTTGCTAATCACAGGAAGAGCATCAAATAACAACATCGCTGATGGCAACATGAACATTTTTGTTCTAGGAGTCATCACTGAATGGATTACAGTATCATCAAACTTTAACGCTCCATGTACAAGTTCTTTTTCATGTTTTTTCAATACCTTGTCCTCAAGACCTTGTTCTATAACACTGTAAATCTCTTGTTCTGTTATAGGTGGAGGGTGGTGTGAGCTTCCTGCAATCTGTAGCATCCCTCTTGTGATTTTTTCAAAAAGAATAACAAATGGATAAAATACATAGCTGAAAACCAAAATTATACCGCTGACTTTAAGTGAAATTTTTGTAGCGTTTGCAAAACAGTATGATTTTGGGGTTATTTCTCCAAAGACAAGGAGTATAAACGTCATAATTCCAATCGCTATGGCTAGACCATTACTGCCAAACAAACCTAAAGATATCTGAGTTGCCAATGCAGAAGAACCCACATTAGTTAAAGCATTTCCCAAGTTTATTGCTGCAAGCATTCTGCTGGGATTCGATTTTAATTTATATAATGATGAGGAACCTTTTGTTTTTTCTTTTACAAGCTGATTGACCTTTGCTTTACTGACTCCTACTAATGCAACTTCAGAACCACTAAAGAATCCTGAAAAACAAACAAGGATTGCGAGAAAAACTATATCTAAAATTAAATTTTGATTCATGATGAGTTATTACCATCTAGTGCATACGATGTTGCAATCAAGTTAGAATCATATTTTCTAAAATACGAATATATCATAATATTTGTAGACAAATTGTTGTATGTATTATACTAGTTCTCGACTCTTTTATAAGTTCACGTAAATCGCTACAATATAGTGAATGTCAAAAACTGATGCGGCAAGTTCGCCAATGATCAATTTTTCTCATTTCATTGAAAAATGTTCTTCGAGGATCTTTTTCTTTTCTTCCATGTGAAACAGCTCTTCAGTATGTTTGAATGCGTCATTTTTATTTCGTTTGAATAACATTGCTTGCATCAAAAGATGGTTTTCAGGTACCACTATTCCTGTTTGATCATCAGAATAAGTGATTTTTATAATATCATCTTGAACTTCTAACATATCTGCATGTATGTGGATCATATTAGTGTCTTTGAAACTGAATTTTGTGGTTTCAGCAAAATCTCTAATATTTTTTGTCCCTTTAGCAGTATACAAAATAGCAACACCATATTCATTTTTGAAAAGATCTAAAATTTCAGATGATGATGGAGCTGTTTCGTTAAATCTAACATCCATAGAATGTACATGCATCTGTCGTGTTGGCACTTTGAATGCACGTATAAACAATGGAGTATCTTTACCCATGTAGCTTTTCACATCATCATTATGATGTGGTTTACGTGTCCATTCAATCGAATCTTTTACTTCGGTTGTAGAATCTTCCAAATCTGCCCATCTACGTATGAGTGTTGCATCAAATCTTTTTATTTTCTTTCCATATTTTTCTTTGAGAGGTTGTAATATTCTTCCCATCCCTGTAACGTTACAACTTCCTTGCATAACGTATTTTTTATCAAATGCCTCAACATAATTTGCTCTAGAATTAAATATCACATCAGCAACTGCATTCTCGCCTGTAATTTTTTCCCCACCTTGGAAAATAGCTCTAACATTTTTTGGTTCATATAGATTTTTTTTATTGATATAACCATTTCCACCAGGAGCTGCGTCTATTATCAAATCACATTTTTCTAACGCATCTTCGATTGTACCAGATATCTTAAAATTTTTAAATTGTTCTAGTTTATTTTTTGGAACATAAACTCCAAATCCTCTTGAAATGGCGTCTCTAACTTTATCGTCTGGCGAGTATTTTCCAATCCCTATTAACTCAACATCTGAATCTCCCGCAATAAATTGAGTAATTCTACTTCCTATGGAACCATAACCGTTAACAAAAACCTTTTTCATAATTTTTTTACTATGGTGCCCACTTATTTAGATAACCCTAACAAGAACTAAATATCGCAAAAAACTTTCTTAGATTATTGAAGATTCATGGCCCATCTGTTGGAGTAGGTATAGCTATTACAGGCATAACAGTATTTGTCATATTTATAATAATGGGATCAGGATTTGTCAATTCTGCGGATACAACAAAAACTCAAAGTAATGATAACGGAAAATTTCAGATGAGCCTACTCTCAGACAATACGTCACCTATACTTGGATCAAAAGATGCACCTATTACAATGGTGGAGTTTGGGGATTACCAATGTTTTTACTGTAATCAATTCTATCATACTACAGAACCAGATATTGTGAAAAATTATGTAAATACAGGCAAAGTAAAACTTGTTTTCAAAGATTTGACAATAATTGGTCAGGATTCAATAAATGCTGCTCATGCTGCACATTGTGCTCAGGAGAAAGGAAAGTTCTGGGAATATCATGATATGTTGTACAATAATTGGGCGGGGGAAAATACAGGGTGGGCCTCTTCAAAAAACCTACTGGCATTTGCTACCCAAGTCAATATTACAGCATCTGACTTTAATGCCTGTATGACTGACGCCAGATATATTTCCGTAGTACAAGGTAGCGTATCAGATGCACATACACTAGGATTAACAGGTACCCCTGATTTTTTCATCATAGGGCCTGATAATTCTATAACTAAAATTGTTGGTGCTCAGCCATATGCTGCATTTGATGATATTTTCAAGTCAAAACTCAAAATATAGTACAATTTTTGCATCTGATCTACAAAAGTGAATAAAAATTATGATTTAGAGGATCAAATTTAACCCTCAAAATCCTTATATTTGTAAGGTCGAAGGTGTAGCTATTGACCGTAGGAATTGATGATATTGCTCTCTATATTCCAAGACTGTTTGTAGATGCAAGAGATTTTGCAAAAGCACGAGGAATGGACCCAGACAAGCTCCAGCGCGGGCTAGGCATATCTAAAATGGCCATGGTGGACACAAACCAGGACCCTGCATGCATGGCGGCAAATGCTTGTTTAAGAATAATGGAGAGAGGCAAGCTGGCTCCAAAGGATGTCGGTAGGCTGTATGTTGCCACAGAATCATCATTAGATGAATCAAAGGCAATGAATTCATACGTTATTGGCATGCTTGAACAAATCTATGGTGATGATTCTTTTGGCCATTGTGGCGGAATAGAATGCAAATTTGCATGTGTAAGCGGTTCTTATGCGTTGTATGATAATTCTAATTGGATAAGAGCAGGAGAATCTGGAGGAAAATCTGCAATTGTTGTTGTTTCCGATATAGCAAAATACGACCTTGGTTCAAGCGGTGAATACACACAGGGTGCAGGAGCAATTGCCATGCTTGTTAATGATAATCCTAGAATCATGCAATTTGATCCTAAAGTTACATCCACATCAATTAAAAATGAATACGATTTCTATAGACCATTTGGAAAGGAAACACCAATAGTACATGGACAGTATTCGAATCTGCTTTATATGATCCAGGTAAAGAAAGCCTTGATGTCATACAAAGAAAAGGCGCTATCAACAGGATTAATGAAACTAAAAGATGGAGAGACTATTTTGGATTATATTGACTTTCTTAACATGCATTTGCCATATAGTAACATGGGAAAGAAAGCGTTATCATATCTCATAAGACATGAATGGAGAAAACTACCGCGCTGGAAAAAAATAATTGAAAAAATGGGCATGGAAGAACCAATTCCAAAAGATCCGCGAGGCACTATTGAATCAGTATTGGCAGATTCTGAATTTATGGCAAAAGATCACGAGTTTACTAAAAAATTTGCCAAAACAGAAGAATTCCAAGACGTATATGAACAAAAACTTGCTAGTTCACTTATTGCATCACAGATGATTGGTAATCTTTACACTGCATCACTTTATCTTGGATTTAGAAGTTGTTTAGAGTTCGAATTCCAAAAAGGCACAGATCTTGAAGGAAAGCGAGTCGGATTTGGCTCATACGGTAGTGGAAGTAGTGCTATGGTGTTTAGTGGAGTGATTTTGCCAACGTATAAAGAAATTGTAAAAGATATGAATTTGGAATCAGAGATGGGAAATAGAATAAAGCTTTCATTAGAGGAATATGAGGAAATTCATGAAAACAAACGTGGACCAAACGAAAATCTTTTGGATAGTAAAAAAGAATTTGTCTTAGTCGATGTAGAAAGTAGCCCAGAAATAAAAGGACAGCGTAAATACGTATACAAAGAATAATACAAAGTAGAATCCTGAAAATAACCAAAAAGGATATAAAATCAAACATACAAAAATCATCTATGCAAGAACGTTCAATGCCAATTTGTTTTACAACTGATCAGTACAAAAAGATCGAAGAGATTGCAAAACGAAGAGGAATGCTAGACACAAGTCAACTTATTGAAGAAGTATTAAGTGAAGTTTAAAACTACAATATCTTCTTTTTTCATTTTATATTAAAACATAAAATTACAATATTGTTTCATTATCCTTTTTCCATGCGGGATATACTATGCACAAAAATTTCAAATCCTCAGAACCAACATTTTCAATATGTTGTTTTGAGCCTGGTGAGACAAAAATTGCATCTCCTGCTTCTACACTATTTGACTCGTCATCGATGTGTAACATGCCTCTTCCTTCCAATATGTAATACACTTCTGATGTTTTCATTATGTGAGACAGTGTAGATTTTCCGTGAGGTAAATTAACATATGCTAAACTATATCGAATTCTATTTACTACGTGTTGAGGATTAAGTAGGTCATAAATTATCGCACCTTCATTTCCAGTAATTTTTTCAGAGTTTTTCTGATTTTTTATTATCATAAATTTATTCTAAATTGTAAAATTAACCAGATATAGGTTTATCAGATGATTAAATACATTTTTGCATTAATATTGAAATTTTATTCCTAATGTTTTTTTAACCGATTCTCATAACAAATTTATGGGAATCTTAAATCGTAAGCCTTCCTTTTGTGCTGTTTGTAAACAAAGTATTACACATAAACACAAACCAAAAAGAGAATGGGATGTGGAAGGACCATTATGCGGAGATTGTTACATTGGTCAAATGCAAAAATATTATGATCTTAGCGTTAAACAAAAATGTGTTATATGCGGTATAGAAAAAAATATCCCAGATTTATGGGAACCAAAATATTCATGGGAGATGAAAGGATTACTCTGTAAAACTTGTTTTGATAAAAAAGATACAGAATACAATAAATCAAAGACATTTTGTGGCAATTGTGGCAAAAAACTGGGAGTCATACGATACAATCCAAAACGACAATGGCCACTGCAAGGTCAATTATGTAGGGAATGCTGGGATACTCAAAAGGCAAAGCTAGGTTAAGATGCATCTTTTTAAAAAATTCAAATGTGAAAAATGTCAAAAAAAATTCAAACAATCTGAAGAGTTAATGCAACATGAACAAGTAGTTCATGGAAAAGATATTCCGTATGAATGTAAGGAATGTCGTCAATCATTTACAAGTATGGAGCAGATGAGAACACATCTACAAAGAAATCATTCTTACAGTGGAAAAAGAGATGTCTAGAGAGCTTTTACTGTTTTTACAATCGGTGGACGTAGTTTGTTAAAAACACGAAATCCACAAATACATTTTATTTCAGGCAACCTGCTTAATTCAGATTGGCTAACTTGTGTACCGCATCTTAAGCATGAATAAACTACACTAAAACTTGCTTGTTGTTGTGGTTTTGATTCTGCTTCTTCAACAATTGGAGTTTCTTCAGTTGCCATACATTTTTATCAAATTATCTGTAATTTTAAGGTTTAACAGAATTATTTTAGTGTGAGTTCAATGTAGACATCATTTGGAATTTTTATCCTCATTAATTGTCTAATTGCTCTGTCATCAGCTGTAAGATCTATTACACGTCTATGTATCCGCATTTCCCATTTCTCATAAGTATTGGTGCCTTGGCCGCATGGAGATTTACGGGTTACAACGTTTAATCTTTTTACTGGCAATGGTGTTGGTCCTTTTACTTTGACACCTGTTTTTTCACCAATTCCTTTGATTTCAGTACACACGCCATCAAGTCTGGGCAAACTGGTGCTTGTTAATTTGATTCGGGCCAGTTGTGTCAATCAGACCACTATTTGGTGAATTTTTCAGTAATTTCTTTTACAACGCCAGCTGCAATTGTTGCACCCATATCTCTGAGTGCAAACCTTCCTAATTCAGGAAAGTCTTGGAAGGTTTCAATTGGTATTGGCCTGACTGGTCTGATTCTCACTATTGCAGAATCACCTGCTTTTAGAAACTTTGGATCTTTTTCTTCTTCTGCACCTGTTTGTGGATTAATTTTTGATTCAAATGCAACGATAGTTGCTGCAACTTGAGCTGTATGTGCATGCATAACTGGTGTATATCCAGGCGCAAGTGCTGTTGGATGATGAATTACAATGATTTGAGCTCTGAATTCTTTTGCAACATTTGGTGGACTATCTGGGGTTCCAATTACATCTCCTCTTTTGATATCTTTCTTTTCAATACCTCGGAGGTTAAAACCAATGTTGTCACCTGCTTCTGCAGATTCCATTTGAGTGTGATGAGTTTCAATTGTTTTAATTTCTCCTAGTGCTCCTGATGGCATGACGATAATCTTCATACCTGCTTTAGCAACACCAGTTTCAACACGACCTACTGGAACTGTACCTACACCGGTAATGGTATAAACGTCTTGGATTGGAATTCTTAATGATTTGCCAATTGGTTTTTCTGGTAATTTGAAATCATCAAAGGTTTCAAGAAGAGTCTTTCCTGTCCACCATTTCATGTTATCTGATTTTTTTACAAGGTTATCTCCCTTCCATCCTGATACTGGTACAACTGGAACATTTTCTAATTTATAGCCTACAGACTTGATCAATTTTTCTGCCTTTTCTTTTGCTACTTTGAATGCTTGTTCAGAATAATTACTATCATCCATCTTGTTAATTGCTACAATTAATTGACCCACACCTAGAGTTCTCAAAAGGAAAGCGTGTTCTCTTGCTTGGCCTCCTGGGGCAATTGCAGTATCGGTTTCACCTTCCTTTGCTGACAGTACTAGAATAGCACAATCTGCTTCAGAAGCACCAGTAATCATGTTTTTAATAAAGTCTCTATGTCCAGGCGCATCAATTAATGTAAAGAAGTATTTTGGGGTTTCAAATTTTTGAAAAGCTAAATCGATTGTAATACCTCTCTCTCTTTCGTCCTTGATATTGTCCATGACCCATGCATACTTGAAGGTATCACCCTTTCCAGTCTTTTCAGATTCTGCAGCATGTGAAGCAATGGTTCGCTCATCAATTAGACCAAGGTCCATTAACATATGTCCCATGGTTGTTGACTTGCCGTTATCAATGTGACCTGTAACTATCATGTTCAAGTGTGGTTTTTTACTTGCACTCATAACGAACCCTTCTAGGCATGGGCTTTATTACCATTTCGATTTTTTCGGTTTCTTTTCAATAAATTTTGAATAATTTACTGATCGTACCTTTTTGAATTATTATTTTTCACATACTATAAATCAAAGTGATTTCTGACTAGGATTATTGAAAATCACTGTTACAGTAATCAAAGCTGATGTTGGTGGAATAGGTGGACATACAAGACCAAGTGATGGATTACTAAATGCAGTAAAAAATATCGTAAAACCCCAAGTAAGAAATGATGGAAAAGGACTCTTAATTGATCATTACATCGGATATTGTGGTGATGACATACACATTGTTATGACTCATACAAAAGGAGTTGACAATAGAGAGATTCATCAATTAGCTTGGAAAGCATTTGAGGCTGCAACCCAAGTTGCAAAAAATGAAGGACTGTATGGCGCAGGTCAAGATCTTCTAAAAGATTCTTTTTCTGGAAATGTAAAAGGCATGGGACCGGGCGTTGCAGAAATGCAATTTGAGGAAAGACCAAATGAGGCTTTTACAATTTATGCTGCAGATAAGACAGAGCCTGGCGCATTTAATTATCCATTTTATAGAATGTTTGTAGATACTCTAAGTAACACAGGTTTAATCGTAAACCAAAATCTTGCAAGAGGTGTTAGGATAACTGTTATGGATGTTGAAAAAGGAAAGACTGCCCAGTTGAACATGTGGGAAGACAAACCTACACTTGAGGCAGCTTTAATGTATCCTGGAAGATACGTGGTATCAGCAGTACATACTAAAGATAACCTTCCTATTCTTTCAGCATCAACAGATAGGCTACACAACATTGCAGGAAAATATGTTGGAAAAGATGATCCTATTTGTATTGTAAGAACGCAAAAAGACTTTCCTGCAACTGAAGAAGCAGGTGCCGCATTTAGTAATCCTCACTATGTAGCTGGCAATACCAGAGGCAGTCATCACATGCCATTAATGCCAGTTAAACTAAATTCATCAGCAAGCATCAATTATGCAATACCAATTGTCAGCAGTCTTGTTTTTAGCATGCACAACGGCAAACTAGTAGGACCTATTGACGGATTTGGAACAGCAGATTGGGATTACATCAGAACTATCGCGGTAAAACGAGCAATAGCAATGCGAAGTCAGGGCTTTGTCCATCCTGCTACACTGGTTCCTTCAGAATTAGAATATGCTGAAGGATACAGAGCTAGAATGAGTATACTTTGGAGCAGAATGAGACCAATACCATCAGGTAATGCTTCAAAACAATTTCAAAAAACAAATCAACCACAACACCCAAAGCAAACCCATCCACAACAAAATAAACCAAATCAATTAAAACCACTGCAACACAAGCCAACTCATCCGCAGCACAAACCACAGCATAAACCAGATCAACCAAAACCTGCTCAAACAAAAGAACCTCCAAAATCAAAACCAACAGAAAAACCAAAAACTGAAAAACAGACAAAATAATAATTCAGTTTGTAAATAATTTACTGTTCATTTTATCAAAATTAGAATTTTATTATACTATGTGATAGATATTTTGTTGACTAGAAAGATTCAGATTTTGGTAATAGGACATAATGAAAATGGGTCTACTCCTGAAACTGAAAAAATCGCATATGAGACAGGTCTAGAAATTGCCAAATCAGGAGCTGTTCTTATCACAGGAGGTCTAGGCGGCGTAATGCATGCAGCATGCCATGGTGCAAAAGATGGAGGGGGACTTACTGTAGGAATAATACCACAAAACGATCCATCTTTTGCAAACGAATATTGTGACATTATTATTCCAACTGGAATTGGCTTAGCCAGAGATTTTCTTAATGCACTAGCTGGGGACGGAGTCATCATTGTAGGAGGTGGTTCAGGCACACTTTCTGAAACATGTGCAGCATACATGTACAAAAAACCTATTGCCGCGATAAAAAATAGCGGCGGAATAGCAGATAGATTTGCAGACCAATACCTTGATCATAGAAAAAATGTATGATAGTTGGGGTAAATTCTCCAAAAGAAGCTGTAAAATATATTTTAGAAAAAATTAATGCTTCATAGATACAAGTAGGGGATCTGGTTCATAAAATTGGCCGTATTTTTTAGCTTGTTCATTTAACGTGGCAACTATGTTTGAGATGCCAAGTTCTTTTCCAGTTTCAAAAAGTGGTCTTTTAAGTCCCATCCCAAGTTGTAATGCTTTTTCAATTTCCGGTATATCGCTTGCTTGATTTGTGACAAGCCACGCTGCATTGTTTAGCATGTTTGCAACAAGTTCAATTGGATCGAATCTTTTTGCCAACTCTTCTGACAAGGGAATACGCTCATACTTGTCTCCAGAATATTCATAAAATCCGGAACCAGTTTTTTGTCCTAGTTTTTTATTATCAAAGAGTTCTTGAATTTTAGGATGTGGATTTATTACTTTTTTGTCTCTCAGATACATCTCAATTGTTGCTTTGTGAATCACATCCAAGCCTGTGAAATCAGCAAGCTCAAAAATTCCCATAGGAAAACCAAGCTTGAATTTCACTGCAGAATCAATTTCTGTCATGGATGCATGACTTCTATCCATGGCCCATGCTGCTTCGTGTACTAGTGGGATAAATATCCTGTTTACAATAAATCCCGCAACATCTTTTTTGCATAAAACCGGTTCTTTTGAAACTGATTTCACAAAATTGATTGTTAATTCAACCAATTCTTTTGAAGTTTTTTGTCCTGGGATTACTTCAACTAGTTTCATAAGTTGAGGAGGATTAAAAAAATGAATTCCGATGAATCTTTCTGGTCTTGTAGTTGTATTTGCTATTTCTGTAATTGGTAGAGTACTAGTATTTGATGCAAATACTGTTTTTTTATCTGCTACCTTATCTACCTCAGTGTAGACTTTTTTCTTTAGTTCCATTATTTCTGGAACTGCCTCAATCATCAAGTCGCAATTTTGTAGTGCTTTTGCAAGATCAACTTCTGGTATGATTCTTGAAAATATCTTATCTGCGTCTTGTTGTGATAGTTTTTGTTTTGATACAAGCTTATCAAGACTCCATTTTATTTTCTCCATTGCTTTATCCAAAAATTGTTTTTCTACGTCTCTAAGGATGACATTATATCCTGACATGGCGGAAACTTGGGCAATGCCATGCCCCATAATACCAGAACCTAATATTGTGATATTTTTTATTTCCATTAAAAAATGAATTATTAGATCCCTTTCTAAGTTATTCGGTCTCTGAGATTTTAATTATATCACATATCAAGAGATCAACTATAAACCATCTATGATTGATTTTAAATGAGCAGGCAAATCTGGAAGTTCTCCTGTATGACTAACGTTGTTTTGCAAAACATCAGGTCCTATCCTGCGAACCTTCTGAGTTCCAATCAGTGTATCAATGCCTCTCTCTATGTCTTTGAGTGGCAAAATATTTTCGAGTTTTCCAATCAAAATGTTTTCAATTTCATACTTGTTTATGGCATATTGAAGTAAAATTAGTCGATCATTTAACGAAAGATTTTCCATTTAGTTAGAATCCATGTGTACAATAAAAAAGGTTGCTAAAATCTAATCAGTTGAGCATAGCTATCTTCTTAAAACCCAAAAACAAAGATAATCAGATTTTGGACGTAGAAAAATTCACAGACGATGTTTATACAATTGCACAGCGACTATCTGCAGGAAAATCTCCCGAGATAAAATCAAAAATAAATTTTGTTCGCGAAAGACTAATTGAATTATATACTCAAAATCTTGTAAAAATAAACCATTCTGTACTTGAAATAATATGTGCTTCAAATCTTATCGCTGAAGGATATACAGTAGATATTGAACAACACCTTTCTGATATACTAGTTTGCGATGTATTTGCAAACAAGGGAGATGGAACATTCATTATGGAAATTGAGACAGGGTTCACACCTCCTGACCATGCTTTAGATACCATAGATTACTATGTTGCCAGAATTGCAAGCAAAATATCAAGATACAGTAAATATTGTTCTAAATTTGCGTTAGCAACACCAGTTGTTGGAATTTTGCCAATCCCAAAATTATTCTTAAAACCACCGATCAAAAGAACTCCTGCAGAAATACAAAAAATAAAAAATCTTTGCGATAGATTTTACAAGAGCCCACCTATTGATCTTGATGATATCTTAAATGCCAGATTACATTCAGTTTATTTAATAAATATCGACAAATGCTTTGCAAAACAATTAGATCCCTATGCATATCTTGAGCTAACGGAAAAATTACAGGAAAAAAGCGAATTAGATTTGTAAACTGTAATTATGGTTTTTTAGAATTACGTCTTTTTTCCATACAAATTTTAATTTCATCTGGCGCATGCTCTTTAATTGGTTTTCCACACATTGCACAAGTTGGATTTGGTTGTATTGGTTTACGTTCAAATTTCATAATCTGTTTTATCGTTTAGAAGATACGATTACTAATATTATGAGTTTTGTTGTGCATTTTTTAGTTGCATAATTGAACGCAAAATAAGGCTTGAGATGCCAATATGTGTTGTAAGAAAACTAGCTGTTTCTTCTATCGCATTATTTCCTCTATACCCTTCATCATAGGTAATTTCGATTTCACCTTTATCAGTCTCAATGTATGCAGTAATAAGCGAATAGGGACCAAGTTTTTCATCTTTATTTTGTATGTAAAGATTCAAGTGAATGTTTTTTACCATGTAGCCTTGTTCGATAAAATTTCCAGAAGATAAAATGACGATTGTTTTATCAGGGATTTTGTTTATTCTTTCAGGACTAGCAACGTCTATAACTTTCACTACCATATAATGACAGATCTTTCTAAATAATTTTGCTTACTTTTCTTCGTCAACGGTTCCACCCTGTCCATAAATTGCAGGCATGGTGAGTGTACTGGTGATATGTGGCGTGTTCCGAACTTTTGATATTGCAGAATCTATTTTTGATACATTATCTGCATATATTTTAACAAAAACATCGTATTTTCCCATAACGCCATTTACTTCTACTACTTCAGGTAGTGCCTTGATTATTTCTATAACATCTTTTTCACGTCCAGGAACACATGTTGCTAAAATGTATGCCAGCATGTGATACAAAAGAAAATTTACTAATAAAAAGGCTTCTTGATTTTTGTTTTAGTTGATAGAAAAACAATACCTAGAACACTAATAGTTAAAATCAGCATTGCAACTGGACCAAATTCTGGAATCACTGTAGTGCCAAATATTTGTAGTTGTGTTGCATCTACAGGTATCATGCAATCCATTATTCTGTCAGATGGTGTCTCTATTTGTGTACACTGTGAAATTAAACCATCAATTTTTGCAACTAACAAAGAACCAGGTGCATCTATGATTATCTTTGGAATCTGGAATTCCTGCATTACAGAACCGCTAGATATTGCACTTGCATTAACGTTAACAGTAACGGAATTATCTACAGTTGAAATTGAAACATCACTATATTTAATCAAATTAGTATTATTGCCTCTAACTTTGATGGCGTAATCACCAACTGGAATTAGTTGCATTTGGCTTACCTGAACTGCAAATGATGTTTTTCCGCTCTGATCACCATATTTTATTTCAACATCATAAGTGCCAGGAGTAGCATCCTCCCCTATCACGAAATCATGAGTAAACAGATTATTGGATAAAGTAACCTGACCCACTTCATAAACATTACCAATGGGATTTCGAACTATAATTGTTGCAGGATTATTATCAACAACTTTTGCTACAGAACCTGAAATGATGACTTTGTCACCTAGTTGGTAAACAGGTTTGTTTGTAGTTGCAATTATTCCAGTTGATCCTACTTGTGCATTTACATTATTTACAATAAAAATAGCAAGAACTGTTATCATCAAAAGTGTGATGGCTAGTCGCATGAAGATTTTGGTGAATTTTTATTGTATTTAATTGTAGGTTTACAAGTGTTGACGCTATAGATATGCATCTAGCCCTGTTTTTTTAGATACCCCAGATTGTTGTTTTTCTAAAACCTTTGACATTTTATCCCCCATGTTTTTAGCTGCCGTCACTTTTCTTTTTCCAATCCAATAATATGTCTCATCAACAGTATCTTTTGCAATAAGAACAACCAGACGACCAGTGTCTTTTCTACCTGTACGACCCTTTCTTTGTATGTATCGGATTGAACTTGGCACATTATCAAAAAAAACAACAAGGTTTACCTCTGAAATATCTAATCCTTCTTCACCAACACGAGTAGCAACTAGTACTTTGTATTCACCATCCCGAAATTTTTGTACTGTCTCAATCTGTTTTTTTTGTTTAAGTCCTGTTTCACCTGCTTTGCCAATTAAAAACCCTGCAGCAATTCCCATTTCAATTAGTTTTTGATGTATCACATCCACTGAATCTCTGTAACTAGTAAAAACAAGTGCCTTACCTTGAAGTGACTCTATGATTTCTTTTAATTTTATTATTTTGGAATGTTCAATTCCTTTTGATTTAGCAAGTTTTGCAAGTCGTATAGCTTTGGCAAAATTCAAATCATTTTCAAAAAGATCTTTTATTCCAATTCCTTTTTTCTCTTGTGTACGCTCACAAAATCTCAAAAACGATGTAATGCCATGAGATTCCAGAACATTTAGTGCATGAATTATCCTTATTGCTGTAAAAAGCGGTTTTGCAGCCTTCCTATTTTGTCGTATTACAAATTCTCTTGCACGTAAGAGTTGGGATAATGATTTACTATCAGAGAGGTTCAGACCAGCTCTTCGTAAATCTTGATATCGTGATTCAAGTGCAGCTTTGATACACAATTGAATCTCTTTCATCTCTGATGGAAGATCAACTGTAATCCATTGAGTATTAGTTTGTTGAACATATGGTATTACATCAGGACTTTCTTCATTTCTTTGTGCTATGCTTGTAATTTTTAAAATATTAAGAATTTCAGTTGCTTTATCTTTTTCGCTTGGTAGTGTGGCCGTCATACCTAAAATTCGCACATCAGAAGTTTGGAATCTTTCTGCAATTCCAGAATATGCATAGTCACCTATAGTCCGATGTGCTTCATCAAAGATTAACAAGTTAAATTGATCCGGTGATACAATTTGTCTGTCAAGATCATTTTTTGTAATCTCCGGAGTAGCGCAGATTACGCTGTTTACCCATAATTTTTTTCTTTTTGTAACGAGATCTTCGCCTGTTATTAGTGCAATATCATCTATGAGAAGATTTTTTTTTAAAAATTCGTAATGTTGGTGTGCTAGAACTCTGGTCGGAGCAAGAAATAATATGCCTCCTGTTCTCCTTGATAAAAACTCGGCAATAACCTGTAATGCTACCGTTGTTTTTCCCAATCCAGTAGGAAGAACTACCAGACAGTTTTCTTTTATTGCCTGATTTGCAAGGTTTACCTGGTATTCTCTATATTCTATCGATTCAGGCTTGATTAACTTGTGTTCAAAATACTGTGAATCCAATTAAATTCATCTTCTTTTAGACAAGTAAAAAGTTTCTTTCAATTTCATCTTTGTAATATTCTATGTATATGAATACGAGGTTATAACGATCACAAAAGTACTGACTGAACATAATATGTAACATCACATAATAGACCTCACAATATTGAAATTAGCTGTATGATGTGCATTTATTATGAAACTTGTCGAGGAATGTAAATTTGGAACCTCTTGAATTCTGTGATCTTTGTTTTCAGCGAGGAAAGACCAATCTCTGTGAAACCTACAAAAATACATTTACAAAAATCAGTCCATTACATTTCACACAGCAAACAAGACTAGATAAAATTCTAACTAGATTAGAAATAAGACCGCGATTAATAGACAGACGTTGGACATGTGTTGTTGATTCGTCAAAACGAGCAGAGTTTCTTGATTCATTATGGGGAATCAGCATTACCATGCACACGTTAAATGATCACGTAAAGGTCCTGACAAAATTATACAAGCCTGACTCAAGAAGATTGGGAGCACTTGAAGAGTTTGAGCTTCCAAGTCCAGAATCATGGGAGGAGTTTAATCCCAAATCAAGGGTTTGGGACATGATCAAAGTCAAACAAAAAAACACAAAGTTTTTTGCCAAAGTTAATCTTGGCAATATTTTAAAACATTCCAGTTTTGAAGGAACGAGTTATTTTCGTGCGTATTTAAATAATGATTTACCAGTACTTGCTCCCATGGAAAAACGTGGTGCGTACAACATCATGGCTACCATTACAGAACCTACCGCGGCATACTGGAAAACAGATAGTACAAATGAACGTGGATTTATTGAAAATAAACAATTAATCAACATTCCTGATGAAATTTTCAATATTTTAAGAAGATTGGGAACTACTGACAAAAGAATTCCAGAAATGTTAATTTTTGAATATGCTGATTATGAAATTGTAAAAACAATTCTAGGATGCATTAAGATAGACTTGATAAAATCTACTGATACTATGACCGCATTATTTGAAAAAACTTCGGTGACACCAATAATAATTGAAAATTTAGAAAAAGAACGCCTTCAAGCTATGTTGGACATAATCACAGAAATTGGTGGTAAAATTGAAAGCGAGAATGAACATTTTACTATCTCAGGAAAAAAAGGTTCAGTAAAACTAACTTTTGTAGATAATGACAAAAGCATTCAGGACGGTATTGAAATCCGAATTTCAATATCTGCATTTGAAGATCCTGCCAGATTTACAGAAATTTTATACATGATAAAAAAAAGGCTCGGCCTTCAGGATCTGCCTCTTGAAACCATGGTCAGTCAACATTGGCCAATAATCACAGATTCGGATTTACAATATGTAGTACAATCCGCAATTTCATGGTGGGCAAGTAACTCTGTCTTGGCATCAAACATAATTGGTGAAAAAAATAAATTTGCCAAAGTTAAAGAATGGTTTTCCAAAATTAAAGAAGGTAAAATCAGATCAAACTTAGATACCATAACACTAGGAAAGATTATCAAATTCAAAGAAGCTAAACAATAATGTACTAGTTAAAACATAAAATCAATATGAACAAACCCTTTGAGCGTCCAACGTGGGATGAATATTTTATGCTGCAGGCAGAATTAGCAAAGCTTCGCTCAAACTGTATAACAAGACAGGTAGGAGCTGTAATAGTACGTGATCACAGGCAGATAGCAACTGGATATAATGGGACCCCACCAGGTGTAACAAATTGCTATGAGGGAGGCTGTAAGCGATGCATCTTACGCAGTGAGGGAAAACTACAGTCAGGAGAGGGTCTTGACAGATGCATTTGCAATCACGCAGAGGCAAACGCCATAATGAATTGTGCCATACTAGGAGTTGGTTCTGGCACAAAAGATACCACACTTTATACTACTTTTGCAACATGTCTTGAATGCAGTAAAATGGCAATTACAATTGGAATCCAACGCATTGTTTGCCTTGGTTCATATCCAGAAACTGATTTTAATCTTTTAAAAGAAGCAGGAATTCAAATAGATACTTTAGATAAGAAAAAAATGCAATATTGGATAAACATTCTGCTTGAGGATACGGAAATGAATCTTATCCCAACAAATTAGGTATAACATATGCAACAAAATATCATTGGTGCGGTAGATGAAGTAACAACAACAATGCCGCCGGCATTACTTGTTTCTGCGACATATGACGGCCAAAAAAAATCCGTGATTCTAAAATTCTATGAACCTAATTCAAAGAAAATTCTCTTGTGGACAGACAATACTGGTCATAAACCATACTGTTATTCCAAACTAGATCCTGAAGAGCTGAAATTTTTATCAGATAGAAAAGATGTATTGGAATTAAAAAAAATTGAAAAAATAGATCTTCTCAAAGATAGAACGATCAATGTAACAAAAATCATAGTTACAGATCCGCTTGCCATAGGAGGTACTCAGACAGATAAGAGCATCAGAAACATAATTGAAACTTGGGAATCTGACATAAAATATTACGAGAATTATCTTTATGATTATTCTCTAATTGTTGGCAAATATTATACCATTACAAATGGCAAGTTAGAAGAATACAGCTATAAAATTCCAGATGAAGTTCAACTTGCGCTAAAAGGGTTATTGTATGACAAAGTCACAAACATGGGAATTATTGATTCTAAAGAGTTTCAAGATCACATATCAGATTGGGCAAATTTGCTAAACCAACCAATCCCAAAAATTAGAAGAGTTAGTTTTGACATAGAGGTAGAATCCGAGACAGGAAGAATTCCTGACGCAAAAATAGCTGATAAAAAAATCACAGCAGTCGGATTTTCTGGAAGCGACGGTCTAAAACAAGTCTTTGTATTACAAAAGAAAGACAAACAACCTGGAAAAAGCGAACTTTCCTCTGACATCAAAGTTTCGTTTTATGATGAAGACAAAGAAAAAGAAATGATACGAGACACTTTCAAGATTTTAACAGACTATCCATTTGTAATTACCTACAACGGTGACGATTTTGATATGCCATATATTTACAATCGGGCTGAAAGACTTGGGATAGATTCTAAAGAAATTCCACTAATAATGATGAGGGACTCTGCAACTCTAAAGCATGGAGTGCATCTTGATTTGTACAGGACGTTTTCAAACCGTTCATTTCAGATTTATGCATTTAGTCACAAGTACAATGATTTTTCACTAAATAGTGTTTCAGAAGGATTGCTAAATGAATCAAAAATTGATTATGATGGGGAGCTTGATGATCTTTCATTATACGAGCTTGCAAATTATTGTTACAATGATGCAAAGCTAACACAAAATCTGACAAGCTTTAACAACGACCTGCTAATGGATTTGCTAGTTGTCATAACTAGAATTGCGAGAATGCCAATCGATGATATTTCAAGAATGGGAGTATCACAATGGATTCGTAGCTTGTTTTATTTTGAACACAGAAAACATAATTTTTTGATTCCACAAAGGCAGGAGCTTGATCAAAAATCTCCATCTGTATCTACAGAAGCAATAATAAAAGACAAGAAATACCGCGGAGGTCTAGTTGTGGAACCAACCGCTGGAATTCATTTTGATGTATCCGTAATGGACTTTGCAAGCCTGTATCCTAGTATAATCAAGGTACGCAATCTCTCATATGAGACAGTAAGATGTGTTCATGATGAATGCAAGAAAAACACCATTCCTGGGACAAATCATTGGGTGTGTACACGTAAAAATGGCCTTACTGCAGTTTTAATTGGCTCTTTGCGGGATTTGCGAGTAAATTATTACAAAAGCCTTGCAAAAAATCCATCACTTGATGAAAATCAAAAACAATTGTATACGGTAGTAAGTCAAGCACTCAAAGTCATACTCAATGCAAGCTATGGTGTAATGGGCGCAGAGATATTTCCTCTTTATTGTTTGCCAGTAGCAGAGGCAACCACCGCCGTTGGCAGATATACAATTTTAGAAACAATTGAAAAATGCAAATCAGTTGGCATCGAAGTATTATACGGTGATACTGATTCATTATTCCTAAAAGATCCTACAAAAGATCAGATTCAAACTGTTGTAAGCTGGGCAAAAGAACAATTTGGTGTTGACTTGGATCTTGACAAAGAATACAGGTATGTGGTATTAAGTACAAGAAAGAAAAACTATCTAGGAGTACAAAATGATGGCAAAGTTGATGTCAAAGGACTTACTGGGAAAAAATCTCACACACCTCCATTTATTCGAACTCTGTTTTATGAAATTTTAGAAATTTTGTCCAAAGTAAAAACAACACAAGAGTTTACTGAATCAAAAGAAAAAATCAGCGAGATGATAGCAGGTTATGCAAAAAAATTAAAAGCAAAACAAATTCCACTAGCTGAGCTTGCATTTAATGTAATGATAAGCAAAGCACCGTCAGAATATGTGAAGACCATTCCACAGCACATCCGTGCAGCCAAACTTTTGGAGCAGATTAGAGAGATAAAAAAAGGCGACATCATATCATATGTGAAAATAATTAACAAGCCAGGTGTCAAGCCCGTTGAACTAGCAAGACCAGATGAAATTGACTCTGCAAAATACATGGAATTTATGGAAAGTACTTTTGATCAAATTCTCTCGTCCATGGACCTTGATTTTGCCACCCTCATTGGGGCACCAAAGCAGACAGGATTAGACCAGTTCTTTTGGAACTAAGTGTATTGTTTTAAACTATTGAGTGTAATTAGGTTATTCTAATATTCATACAATTTATAAGAGGATCTTGCAATTTTTATAAATATGCGAAAAGATTCATGTAGGTCATGCGGAGAAATATTGCAAGAATTTCAATCTTGCCCCGACTGTAAAGAATGCATCCAATTCAAATGCCTACGCTGTAGGAAAACAGGAGAAATCCAAATACATCCAAAATGCAGAATGCCAGGCAATGCTATTGCAAACTAGATTTAGTTTGTCTTAATATTAATTTTAAAAAACATTTCTGTAGTATACTATTATATGATGTAATATTGACAGCCCATCTAGTAAAATGAGTTACCTTGATCTTTACATGAATAGAAATCCTCTGATAACTAGTCCAAATGAAGAAGGCGATGTTTCTGCAATAGTATATGGAGTTCCATTTGATTCAACACACTCCTTTAGACCAGGAACCAGATTTGGACCAGATGCGATAAGACTTGCACTAAACAATATAGAGATATTTTCCACTAGATTTAATGTTGATTTGGAAAGCGTCAATATTGAAGACTTGGGAAATACAAGACATACAGTTGTTGCAGCAGAAGTTATAGACATGGTAGGAAAGATAACTGCTGAACTTGCCAAAAGAGAAAAACAGTTAATCATCTTAGGTGGAGAGCATTCAATTACTTATGGAACATACATGAGTTTTCCAAAAGAGACGGGCTACATTGTCTTTGATGCACATTATGATTTACGTGATGAATTTGCAGATATCAAACTCAGTCATGCAGCATACCTTAGAAGAATAATTGAAACACGTGGAGCTGAAAACATTATTCATGTTGGTGCAAGATCCTTTGTAAAAGAAGAGCTTGCATTCAAAGAAGAGCATAAAGTGAGAACCATCACGGATAAAGATATTCGTGAGGGAAAAGGTCCAAAGCTAGTAAAAGATGCAGTCTCTACGTTTGACAAAATTTACCTCAGTGTAGATTTGGATGTATTAGACCCTGCATTTGCACCAGGTGTTGGAAACCCAGAAGCATTGGGCATCACCTCAAGAGAACTCTTTGACATGATATATTCCTTAGAAGAGAAAAACATACCATGTATGGACATAGTGGAACTTTGCCCGCCATATGATAATGGTGCAACTGCGTCACTTGCTGCAAAGCTAATGTCCGAAGTCATTGCCATGAATATTTCACATTAAGAAACAAGATAAGCAAGACTCACTAATATCAAACATGAAATTAGATGAACACGAGATTATGAAAAAGGGCATGGGTTTTTTGGAAGACGGCAAATATGAAGAAGCTCTTGATTGTTTTGAAAAAATATTATCATCCAATCCAAATGATCCTGACATTTGGAACAAGAAAGGCGTTGCACTTCGTAGTCTTGGTAGATATGATGAAGCAATAGAATCTTTTAACAAAGCTCTTGAGATCACCCCAAGAGACTTGGATGCATCATGATTTTATTGGAAAAGTTATAAAATAATTTTTTACATTTATACCATAATTTGCGGTCGTTTTGAAAGATGCTTGTTCATGTTTAATCGCATAAATGGTTTTCCCAGAGTTTCTTCTTTTATTGATTTTATCAATTCGTCAACCAAAAGAATCTTTGCGTCAGCAGACTTCCTATCTCTGATACCTATTTTTTCAGCATTTACCTCTTTTTCACCAATAACAATGATGTATCGTATCCATTCTGTTTCCGCATCACGAATGCTTTTTCCAACGCTTTCGTTTCTGTCATCAATATCTACCCGTATATCGTTTGTTGATATTTTTTCTGCCAGTTTTTCACAATAATTGAGAAATTCTGGTTTTACAGGAATAAGTCTAACTTGTGTTGGTGCAAGCCATAAAGGAAATTGCGGTTTTTTTCCTTCACTGATATCTTTTGCTGCCTTTTCAAGTAGTGCATAAATTACTCTTTCAATGGCACCGCTTGGAGAGTTATGTAGTATGATTGGATTTAGTGGTTTGTTGTTTTCATCTATAAATTCAATGTTGTAGCGTTTACCGTTTTCAACATCGATTTGATCTGTAGATAGTGCAGATGCTTTTCCCATACTGTCTACATAATTAAATTCCCATTTTAGTACAAAATAGAAGAATCGCTCCTTCCACATCTCAACTAGTACTGGTTTTCCAATCTTTTTTACAAGCTCCTCAATTAAAGATTTATTTTCATTGTAAAATTCTTCAGTAAATCTGATTGCCATTTCAAGATCAGCTTCTTCCATGCCTATACCTTTGATGACTTCCCTTGATAGATCAAATCTTTTTCTAAATTCTTCTTTGGCTTGTTCCATATCTTTGCACATGGCATGGCAATCAGGCATTGTAAATGCACGTAATCTTCTCAGACCTACTAGTTCTCCTGATTGTTCTTTTCTGAAGCTATATCTTGTCAATTCGTATAGTTTTAGCGGCATGTTTTTGTATGATAGCTGAAAGTCTTTTGCCATTAAAAATTGGCCAAAACAAGCTGCAAATCGTAAAAAGAGTTGCTTTCCCTCAGAATTGATGTTATACTGTCGTGCTGGAAATCTGTGAAAATAGCTCTCCATGCTAGGATGGTGAGAGTCATACATGATAGGTGTCTCAACTTCCAATCCTCCATACTCCATTACCTTGTCTGTGACATATCGCTCTAGGAGAGATTTTATCAGTCTGCCATTTGGGAAAAATCTCATGTTTCCAGAATCTGATGCTGGTTCATAGTCAGCTATGGCCATTTTTTTCATCAATCTGACATGTGGAGGAGGTTCGTCAACAGATCTTTTCTTTGCAGCTTCATATTTTGCTAAAACTTCAAGACCGGGATGTTTTGCAAAATTAAATTCCTCAACTTTATGCATCTTTCCATCAGTTGTCATGATATGCCAATACGATTGGATTTTTGATTCTGCCTTGACAGCGTCTGAAGTAGAATCTTTATCATCTACAGTAATTGTTTTAGAGTTTTCTGCCAAAGGATGACCTTTGACTTGAATTTTGTAAGACTTGGTCCACCCAAAAGGAGCTCTTGACACTTCAAGATCCGTGACAAGTGATTCCATTTCTTTTAATATTGATAATGCAGTACTTGGGGATGCAAGCTTTGAGCTAAGATGTGCATACGGATATAATAATAATTTTTTGCATCCTACTTTTTTCATTGATTCTGTGATTTCTGAGATTGCTTTTTTTGCAACAATGGAATTATCTCCGTCTTCAATTGCTACAAATGCCACTACAACCTCGTCTATTTTTTTGGAAGAAGGTTCAATCTCCTCAGCTGACTTTATCTCCTTTTTTACAGGTGTAAATTCAATACTATCGCAATGAAGTTGTAGTATGCGCATGTTTTGTTTCTTTTTTTGTTATCGACTTAAATGTTATGAAAATATTAAAAATGGATCGGAAGGGATTTGAACCCCTGACCACCGCAGTGTGAGTGCGGTATCCTACCAGCTAGACCACCGATCCGAGATAATCTAGGAACGAGTATTATTTAGTTGTTGAAAATAGTCAATTTGTCCTTTAATTTTTTATTTTAATTTAGTCATTTAGTTTTAACAATATTTTGGCCACATTATAACCAATTTTTTTGACTTGGTCTTCTTGTTTTTTGTCTTTTAATGTGCCATCCTCATTGAAAGCCTCGTGAGCTTTTGCTATTGCTATTTGGTCTGGTAGTACTATGACTCCAATGTTTCCAAGTATAGACCTCACATGGACTAGCCCTCTAAGACCGCCAAGCATTCCTGGAGAAGCGCTCATTATTCCCGCAACCTTATTTTTAAAACAAGCTAAAGGAATTTCACTTTCTGATTGACGCGATGCCCAATCAATTGTATTTTTAAAAACTGCAGAGATGGAGCTGTTATACTCTGGTGAAGAAATAAGAAATCCTTGGTGTGTTAACATCAAATCCTTGAGCTTACGTGCATTAGAAGGAAGCCCATCTTTTTGCTCCAAATCTCCATCATAAATTGGCATTGGAAAATCTCTAAGATCAATTACTGTGACATCTGCACCTCCTTCTGTTGCACCAGTAGAAGCTATTTTGACTAGTTTTTTATTATATGAATCAGTTCTAGTGCTTCCTGCAAATGCAAGGATTTTTGGTTTTGTCAAATTAAATCAATTTTGACTTATATTGTTCCTAGTCTGATATAAAATAGATGGCTTTGGAAGCTCATCAAAGATTACTAAATTCATTAGCAAAATCTATGGAAGACTTTGGAATAACCATTACACATTTGGATATTGATGGAACCCCAGAATATTTTGATGAAAAATATAGAAAATTACCTGCTCCAAAAGAAAGAGATGGGTACAAACCAGATATAGAAGGAATGAAAGGAATTCTGAGGCACCTGGGTGAGGCAAAAATTAAGATCAAAGATGACGAAAATTTTGTTCCCCAGTTTAGGGCATTTACTAGTCTAGAGATGAACGGCAAGGAGATTCCGCTTCATGTTGCAGTACCAAAGTCTCTTAAAAAAGAACTGGAAAAAAAGTTGTACAAATTAAATCTTTATAAAAAGTACAAAAATGGTACGATCAAGATCTGGGCAGAATGATCACATGAGATTATTTGGAAAAAATAACACCCATATTTAGATCCACCCAATCAATTTAGATTAAGCTAAATTATGTAGCCTAAGCTAAATGTTATATGAGGATTGGGCCATAATGCAATTATTACAATGCGCTCATCCAATTCAAAAATATCTCATTTTAGGAGTATTTTTAGAAAATTCATTGCGTATTCTGGTCCTGCATTAATAGTAAGCATAGCATATATGGATCCTGGAAATTATGGAACGGATCTACAAGGTGGCGCTGCTTTTGGCTATTCGTTACTCTGGGTTGTATGGCTTTCAAGTGCTATAGCGATGCTAGTCCAGTATTTATCTGGAAAATTAGGAATTGCTACAGAAAAAAGTATGGCAGAAATTTTGCGGGAAAAATTAGGTAGAAAGTTATTCATCATCCCATATTGGTTAAGTGCAGAAGTTGCAGCTGCCGCAACAGACCTTGCAGAATATCTTGGAACAGTCATTGCATTGAATTTATTGTTTGGTGTGCCAATGATCTATGCTGCAATCTTTGGAGCTGCAGATGTTATCATCATATTAGCACTTACATCAAGAAGATTTCGTCTACTTGAACAGCTCTTTTTACTTTTTGTTTCAATCATAAGCTTTGGCTATGTCTATGAGCTGTTAGTAGCACCACCAACTATTCATGGAATACTTTCTGGTTCATTTTCTCCTCACTTTGTAAATTCTAATGCATTGTTTGTTGCAGTTGGCATAATTGGCGCCACAGTAATGCCACATGTCGTCTTTTTACATTCTTTTCTTACAAAAGAAAAAGCAAGCGGCAAGATACTTGGGGAGAGAAGAAAGATGCGAAGACTACATCTTGCCGAGACCATATTTTTGCTCACCATAGCTGCCTTGGTAAATGCGGCAATCTTACTAATGGCAGCTGTTGCATTCTATCCTAACAATTCTCAAATTCAATCAATCTCGGAAGCTTACAAAACACTTGTGCCTTTGTTAGGAGTATCTGCTGGAGTAGTTTTTGTGATTACTTTGCTTTCATCAGGTATTGCATCATCTGCTGCAGGAACAATAGCAGGTCAAATAATAATGGAGGGGTTTTTGGGAAAAAAAGTCAACATGTGGCTGCGAAGAATAATTACAAGATTTGTAAATGTAATTCCAACCACTACTGCTATACTGCTTGGCTTTGATCCTTTGCACATACTAGTGTACAGTCAATTCATTCTGAGTCTGATGATACCAATTGCAGTAATACCAGTTGTCATACTTACAATGAACAAGAAATTAATGGGTGAGTTTGTGAACAGAAAAATTACAACCATAATTGCATCAGTTTTTGTAGGAATAATCGTAGGATTTAACTCCTATTTGTTGTTAAGTTTATGATTTAAGCAATAAAGATTTTGAATTATACTTCTGTTCAGTATGTGGGGTTTGAAATATTAAAATTATTGGTGTTCATTTTCGGGGTTTGTAAAAATTCTAGATATCTGTAACTTTACTCTTTTGTTTATGCCTACCCCTGAAATAAAATGCAAGTGTTATTCCCAAAGGTGTAGTACCATAAATAATAGCACCAATGTTTAGATTGATTAGACCGTAAGGGAAATCATCAGGATGGTATATGTAAAACAAATTATTTCCTGATATGATAATTAATTCCCAAAGAATTGATATGATGATATAGATTTTATATTTGGGTTTCATTTGAACTGCCCCTTTTGATGATGCTAGCTTGATAAGGCTTTCAATCTTATTTTGTCCTAAATCTAATTTTATTTCAGCTTGTTCAGTTAACTCAATCAAAATTTTAGGTCATTATCTTAAATTGGATATTCCTTTCCTTCAGATAGATTATTAATTTCTCGGCGTGTTTTTCATTTTCAGTCTCCAAACTTAAAGTTACACCTGCAGTGCCTGCTGGAATACTTGTGCTCAGTCTATCATGCACTACTTCAACTATATTCACGCTTAGTGCAGAGATAACATCAACTACCTCTTTGAGTGCACCTGGTTTGTCTGTCAATACGATAAATATTTTCACCATTCTTCCCATTTCTGTAAGACCCTTGGCTACAATCTGCCCTAGCAAATACATGTCAACATTTCCACCTGAAAGTATTGGTACAACCTTCTTTCCTCTGGCAGGCTTTTTGTCAAGCAAATAAGCAAGACTTACTGCACCTGCAGGTTCCACTACCATCTTTGTTCTCTCCATCAAAAGAAACATGGCCTTGACTATCTGAGAATCATCTACAAGAACTATGTCATCAATTAGTTCATTTATTATCTTAAATGTAAACTCGCCAGGTTTCTTCACAGAAATTCCATCTGCTATTGTCATTTGTCCTTTTACTGATTCTAGTTTTCCTGAATCAACAGATTTTTTCATTGCAGGAAATGCAGTAGATTGTACACCAATTACTTTGACTTTGGGTTTTTTTGTCTTGACTGCTTTTAATACACCTGCAGCTAATCCTCCACCGCCTATTGGTAGATAAATCTCGTCAACGTCTGGTAATGATTGCAAAATTTCCAATCCAATAACTCCCTGTGCTGCTATTACTTTTTCATCATCAAATGCATGGATTATTTGGGCACCTGTTTTTTGTGACAATTCTAATGCTTTGGACCATGATTCATCGTATATGGTTCCAGATAGTACAACGTTTGCACCATATGATCTTGTTGCAGCAACTTTGGCAGGAGATGCAGTGATGGGCATCACTATGGTACATGGAATTTTTTCCAACGCAGATGCAAATGCAACTCCTTGTGCATGATTTCCTGCAGATGCTGCAATTACTCCTTTTCTCTTTTCGTCTTTTGACAAAGTAGCAATTTTTGCATATGCACCTCTTACCTTAAATGAACCAGTCTTTTGTAGGCATTCTGATTTGAGATAAACCTTAGATCCCGTAATCTGGCTAAATGTAGCAGACATTTCCATCGGAGTTTTGCGTATTACGCTACTCTGGATTTTTTGCGATTTTAGTATTTCATCAAAAGTAAGATTCATCAAATTCAACAGATCTCTTACTGTATATTTGGTTTCTTGCCAAACGTTGTTCGCTAAAGGGCGCATGTATTTTTGATTTTAATGAAAAATTAACATAAAAAATACACAAAGAGGTCTTGTTTGAATAAAATTTACATCGATCTGGAAAAGGCTAAATACTATTTTGGATAGATCACAGATCTGTGTCAAGGGGTAGCGTGGCATCAACTCCCCATATGATGATGCCTTGCATCCAGTTCCATAGGCCCCTTGACTAAATTATAAAATTATAAAAAAGAACTAGAATATAAACAATTTTTAATTTTTCATTGCATCAAAAACTTTGTCCATTCTTTCCAATAATTTTTCTTTTAGATTAGATGAAATTCTTGCTGGATCAAAACTTCCTTCTTTGGTTTCATTCTTTAAATGCTCAAGATCAAATTGGCATAGACATCCCTCTTCTGCCCCTATCATCTTCATCTCATCAATCATCACTGGAACCGTATGATAAATCTCAATTAGCATGTTATCAAGCTCATTGAACAAATCTGAACGTCTCTTTGTTAGTTGTGCAAAATTTTCATCCGTATTGGAATATACCTGCTCAATCATTTCTTTGGCAAGGTTATCATTTTGGAATAAAATTTCAAAGAGTTTTTGCTGATCTACTGTTTCATAACCTAGTTCTTTTAATTTTTCCTGAATTATTTGATCACCTTTTGGAGCAAGATTGATTTCCAATTCATTTATCTTGTCAGTTATGTCTGCAAGTTCCTTTTGCACGTCAATTACTCTATGGTTTAGTTTGTAAAATAACAATGCATGATATTGTAGAGACATGTATCCTGAAAGAAGATAGTTTCCCTCTCTTGCTTCAAATCTAATAAAGATGCGCCGTAAATCTTTTTCATTGGAAGTAGATATATCCTGAGACCTCCAATCTGACAGTTTTTTTAATAACTCGCCATAAAAACGCCTAATCAATACAGGATCAAATGTATGTTGTTCAGAGACAGTGCCATCTCCTAGCATAACTTTCACATCCACATTTTTTGTTAGATTCACTACATGTTCCAAAAATAATGACCTTATTTTCTGACTTTTTTCAGTCATTAATTTTATAAACTCATCTTGAGATTTAGCAGGAATTTGCACAGTTTTTCCTTCTCAATCTCACTTAAATTTGATATGAAGAAATTCCATTTCTTTTTATATCAAATAGTATAAAATTTACATATCAACCATGCCTAAGACGTCTTTTAAGAAGATAATTTGCTGGAACTGTAATGTAGAGATTGTCCAATATTTCGATATTAAATACAAAGGTCATCGTGGTAAATGTCCAGTTTGTGGAGTGAATTTTCCCCTTGAATAAAAGAGAGAGCAAATCTTGAGTGAGGGTCCAGTTGAAGAAAAATCAGAGCCAATATCTACTAATAACATAGTAGACATGATGTTAGGTGCAGGTAGATCTGACGCCCTAGATACGGAATCGTTAATCAAGCAGACTCAAAAAAGAGTATGGAGTTCACTAAAGAAAGGCTATGAATATGATTATTCAATAGACGAGTCTGACCAATTTTTGCGATCACATGTAGATATGAAACTACATATGATTGTGATCTTTGTAGACATTGTTGGATCTACAGAGATGACACTCCAGTTACCTGCAGAGAAACTGGCAATTATCATAAGTTCATTTTCTCAAGAAATGAGATATGTTATCAAACATCATGATGGTTATGTTCTAAAATATGTAGGTGATGCAGTAATAGGATATTTTGTGACAGAAGATAGCCCACTTTTGATAGCTGACAGCGCTGTGAACTGTGCAAGAACC
Organism: Nitrosopumilaceae archaeon; assembly: GCA_035631875.1. Classification (NCBI taxonomy): domain Archaea; kingdom Thermoproteati; phylum Nitrososphaerota; class Nitrososphaeria; order Nitrosopumilales; family Nitrosopumilaceae; species Nitrosopumilaceae archaeon. The sequence goes on from DASQHX010000010.1 coordinate 123,593, forward strand.
ATGATTGACGTAATAGAAAGAGGAATAAATCCAATTCTTAGCGAATATGACTATCCAGAGATTCGTGCAAAGATTGGCATGGACTTTGGAGAAAACACCATAGTCAGATACGGCTCTGATCAAACTAGATCGCATGTAGACATACTTGGTCCTGCAATGAGCATTGCCGCAAAGATAACAGCTCTTGCCAGACCAAATCAAATTCTAATTGGGGAAGATGTTTATGATAAATTACATCCATCATTAAAACAATCATTCAAAGAAGTCGAGTGGCATGGAGACCAGTGGAACTATCATGACAGAGAAACTGGAAGACTTTATCGTGTTTATGCTTTAATTGATTAAACAGTAAATTTATCAGGACACTCAATGTGCTCGTAATGATGATCGGTAAACTTTTCACCTACAACATACATTACAATTTTGTATAAATCAGTTGAAAGTATATTTTTTTTACATTTTATACAGCTCATAGATATTGTTTTTGTCATTTTATCAAATGAGATCTGTGGCTTCTATAAGGATCAGCGATCAGCTGATCTTGATAAAAAATGACCATCGGTTGACAATCTGTTTTATGTATGATGCCTAATTTGTAACACGTAAAGGTGAAATAAGGGGGCAAAAAACCTCTAACATATGTGGAATATGGATACAAAAAAAATGTTAGAGTTTTACAACCAATACCAAAATATGGTAAACAGTCCATTTGCATTTCCACGTATGCCACCAATGGCAAATCATCCTCGTGGGATATCTATGACTGGCAAGCTAAAAGATAGCATAGTTAGAGACAATTCAGTAATGATGGAAAGATTGTCAGATTTTTACACAATGTTCCAACAATATGCAGCAGGACTTTTTGATTTAGCTCCAAACCAGTTTGGCCCATCTCACCCCATGCATAAAGGAGTAAATTCCGTAAATGCACTTCAAGTTGAAAACGAGCAACTAAAAAAAGAAAACGCCGTATTAAAAAAAGACTTGGAAAAACAAAAGCAAAAATAAAATCCACCTTTATAAAGCCTAGAACGTCATATTGAGCATGGTGAAGACCCCAGTTGAGAAATGGCAAGAAGATATTTCAGGTTATAGAAAAAAATGCCAAAAAATTCTTCTATCATCAAAATCGGTAAGATATGTAGGACTAATCAATGAATATGGAAGAACTATGACTGGAATAATAAGACCTGGTACCAAAATATATTTAAAATCAGAACCAGCTAGAAACGAATTCTTTCTAATTTCAACACTATTAACAATGAGACGCTCAAATGACAATGCAATAGGTAGTATGGATTGTGCAATTTTCAAACATGACAAAGTTACTTTGATTGCATTCCAAAGAAATGAAGGAATTTATTATATTTCGGTGGATAAAAATGCGAGCCTAAGTTCTTTAGATAAAATAATTAATAAAATCAAAAAATTAATTTAGAGTGGGGCAAACCCGTGGAATCCTCGTGCTTGTTTTACACTGTCTGGAGGCGCAGGTTCAAACAAAGATATCATATATTTATCAGGATCCAAAACTATTGCGTTTGTACCTGGCTTGTGAGATTCAATGTCTCTGTATATTGTAACGTTTTGTGATTTGAGTTCTTGTATTGCTGATTTAATGTCACCAACTACAAGACCAATTACAATGCCATTCTCAATAGACGTGCCCGTGTTTATCTTAGTTGTAGCAGGATGTAAAATAACCGTAGCACCTTGCTTTCCAAGTTCTACCCAGTTTTCTCTTTTGTTTTTAATTGGCATACCTATTATTTCATTATAAAATTTTACAGATTTTTCCAAGTTTGACACAGCAATTATTACACTACCAAGGTGCTTTATGTTCATAATGAAGTTTGAATATACTTTGTTAAAAACCCTTATGCTATACTACTTGAATCATTGTTTCAGTTCTTTCCACACCTTTGATATTTTGGATTTCAGAGGTAACATCTTTTATCTGTGACAATGATTTAACTTCGATTAAAGCTACTGCGTCAAATTGACCACTTACTGGAAACGAATCATATACTGATTTTACCATTCGTAATCTTGCGGCAATAAGTTTTTTTGGAGACTTTACCAGTACTACTGCTTTTACCATCCCAGGTTTACCTCCACCTCAATTAAAGTTTCAGTAGTAACAATTTCTCTAATCTTCTTAAAATCAATTACAACATTGTTAATGTCATCCATTGTTCCTTGAAGAACTACAACAATATCAGCTCTGCCTGTTACAACCATTATTTCTCGTACCACCTTTCGAATTTTTCGAAGTGTTAGTAGTACATTGTCTACCTTGCCTGGTTTAACAGTAATTAGACAAAGTGCGCGCATTATTAGTAATATTATTTACGTATGGATAAGTATGATCTTTTAAAAAATATAATTCATACAATAAATCAGTTGAAATTAATAGATGCAGATTAATCTTCTGAAGCTTCTTGAGAACGGGCCTCTTCAAGATACGCTTTTCGTGCCTCAAGTTCAGCTTCTTTATCCATATTTGTATCATCTTCTACCACGATAATTCCCGCATCATCACTAGAAACCAAATCCTGTTTTAGTTTTGGCTTAGCTTTTGCTGTTGCTTTTTTCTTTTTTTCACTAGAGCTCTTTTTCTTTGTTTCTTTTTTCTTATCTTTTGCCAATGACGATTAACCAAAATTGGAGACCATATTATTAAACTTGTCTCAAGATTGTTCGTCGATCACATGATCTAATTAATAAAATTCAGTGCCGCCGGCGGGACTTGAACGCGCGACAGCTCGGTCTTCAGCCGAGTGCTCTCCCGGGCTGAGCTACGGCGGCACATCGAAATATCCAATTTCGGGGGAATTAAAGTGTGTCTTTATTTTTTCCAGGCAATGTCATTGATCATTTTTCTTTTATTGATGACACGTGCTATAACAAAAAGCAAATCTGCTAATCTGTTTATGTAAATCTTACATGTCTTGTTTATTTCTTCAATTTCTGCCAAATACACAATGCTAGTTTCTGCTCTACGCGATATTGCACGAGCCATGTGTACTTGTGATGCTATTTGGTCTCCTCCAGGCAATATGAAATAAGAAATTGGACTCAATTCCTTTTCTAGTTCATCTATATGATATTCAAGGAATTCAACCATCTCATCTGTAACTCTATTTGAGATATTTTTTAAATCAGGGTTTGCGAGATCTGCGCCAACTACAAACAAGTCATTTTGAATCTTTGTCAGTAAAGATGTAATGTCAGCATCTAATTTTAATGAGAGTGCAATTCCAAGTGAGGAGTTTAATTCATCCACTGTACCATATGCAATTATCCTTGGACTTGATTTTCGTATACGATTACCTCCTATGAGACCAGTAGAACCATCGTCGCCAGTTTTTGTATATATTTTTACCATTGATTTATTGGTAGTTTAGGCGCTTTTATCTTGTTCGAATTATTTAATAGTACAAATAGTTCGGTTAGAACATGTTAAATTATCTACATATTCACTATAAATTACATTTAATTTGCAAGAACAAATCCAATGACAAACAAGTAGCAAAATCAAAAAATTCATCACATGACAATAAAAAGGAATCTTAATGTTATTTGATTTTTTTTATATTATATCAGAACTAAAAAAAATCCCTCGTAAGGGATGGAAGGATAAAGTTGGTATTACTCATCCTGAATCAGTAGCAGATCATTCATTTAGTGCAGCTGTTATGGCAATGGTTTTTTCTGATTTAAAAAAATTGAATACTGAAAAAATGTTAAAGATGGCATTACTACATGATCTTTCAGAATCCATTACTGGAGATTTTACACCAGAAGAAATTTCTAAGAACGATAAAAAAGAAATTGAAGATCAAACAATGAAAGAAATCCTTGCAAAACTACCGTCAGAAATTTCAATCGGATATGAAAAAATATGGAACGAGTTTCAGGATGGAACTTCAAAAGAATCCATATTGATGCATGAGATTGATCGTCTAGAAATGGCAATACAATCTTTAAAATATAATGCAGAAGGACATCCAAAAGATAAACTTGCATTATTTTTCGAATCTGCAAAAAAGGACATAAAGAGTAAAGAAATTCTAGAAATTTTAGGCGAGATATCCTATAAATAACAAAACATCAATACAAATTGTATGCAGTATTTTGTAGCCCTCAAGATTGGTGAGAAGCGTGTCAAGGAAGCAAGAATGCACCTAAACAAATATGCAAATGGTACAGCAATGCCTGCTCTTGCATTAAAGGACAACAAGACAAATGTCTGGGAACCAGTAGGTGAGGAAAACCTGTATGCTGTTCTAAATGATGGTGGAGGGTATGTATTAACAGATGTAAGTGGATACATGGTTGTATTATGTGATAAAAATGGTATTTCAAAAGCCATTGCAAGAGGACTGGATACTGAACGCAAAGATGCAATAGTGAAGATGTTGCAGGCAGATAGTCTTCAAGAATTCAAAGGTCAAGTATCACTGCCAGTATGATATAAAATTAAAAAATAAATGACATGCTAAATTAATAATAATCTAATCAAATTAAATAAAATTTAGATTTTGATTATTCCGTGTTGGATAATATATTGAATCCCTTTTACAAATTCATCATCAGATATCTGGTTGTTTTTCCACCACCCAGCATCATTTTTTATCCATGATGGAATTTTTGAAGCTTGTGAATATGGGTTTGTTAAAGTAGTGTTTATGATTTTTTGTTTGACAAGATATTGCAGTCCTTTGATAAAATCATCATCTGAGACATAGCCGTTAGCCCACCCTCCAGCATTAGTTTTAATCCAATCTGGGATTAATGCAGGTTGCGGTACAGGTATTTCACCAAATCCATTATTGCCATAGATTAATTTGATTTCGTATGTGTCATAAGGCGTTATATCAAAATGTGAATTCCCAATTGCAATAACAACTGGAACCATAATTGATGGAATACTTGTATACCCATGTATCCATTGTGACAAGTCATTTGGATTATCTGAAAGAAAATGACCCAGTCCTAACGCGTGGCCCATTTCATGGCGTATTATCATTCCAAGTTGAGCGTCACCTAATGCATAGCCAGTATAATATGGCACCCAATTTGTAGTTGTGTAGATAACGTTTGCATCACGGGTTTCATTTTGAATTGCATTTATGTTAACTTGTAAATAATAAACTTGAATACTAGCCTTATGATGTTCATAATCATATTGAGTGATTCCTCCTATCTCAGTTTGTAAAGCAGTATCATCTGGTTTTTCTTTATAATTAATTATTATATCACAATTTGAATAATCAAATGTTTTTTGTTGCCAGAGAAAAACTTTGACAAGGGTAATTTTCCATATTGGAGTATGGCTTGCAGGCGTCCCTTGTGAAGTATTTAATTTTGTAGACCAATCAATTGTCGCATATTCAGTTTGAGTAAGCATACGATTTCCAATTAAAGGAAAATTTGGATCCGGCGGTGGTTCTACTGCACATATGGTTGGACTATGGGCTAGCTTGAAATTTGTTCGTTGAAAACCTTCTACCAGTGCAAACGATTGATGATAGGCATAGACAGATAATAGCAATATGATGAATATTGCTGTAATAGTTAATGTTCTCATGATTATTGAAACATGTTGCATTATTTAAAAACAAGATGAGTTGAATCCATTTTAAATTCATTAAACATTAAATTAGTACATTTACTGAATCATAAGAATGACAAAGAAATTTGAACATGAGATAGAGGTCAAAGGCCATCTCATAGATTCAATGATACTTACAAAAATATTTGATGTAATAATGGATTTGGGTGGAGAGTTCCAAGTACAGGAATTTAGAGTAGGAAAGAGAAAAAAAGACGAAAGCTACGCAAAGCTTCTCGTACAGGGCAAATCACAGAAACATCTTGATGAAATTTTAGAATCAGTATACCGTGCAGGCGCCACTTCAAAGATACAGCAGGAGATCAAGTTACAACCTGCACCGAAAGACATGGTGATGCCTGATGATTTTTACAGTACAACAAACAATCGTACTGATATTTTCTACAAAGACCAGATGATAAAGGTAGAAAACATGATGATGGACAAATGTATTGTAGTTAAGGGAAACCGAGCTTGGTGTTCTCCCATTCGTGAAATTAAAAAAGGAGACATGATAATTGTGGGGGAAAGAGGAATAAGGATCACGCCTCCTGAAAGACCAAGAGAGGGAGTCAATCTTTTCCAGTTCATGGGAAGCAGTAGCTCAAGTGAGCGTCCAACACAACACATTGCAAGAAAAGTTGCCCATGATATCTACAAGACAAAAAAAGAGAAAGGTAAAATTGTTCTAGTGGGCGGTCCTGCAATTGTACACACTGGCGCGTCTGATTCAATTGCAACACTAATAAGATTAGGGTTTATTGATGCAGTACTTGCTGGAAATGCACTTGCAGTTCATGATATAGAATATTCCACACTAGGAACTTCACTTGGGATGAATGTTCAAAATGGTACTTTGGCAGTAAGAGGGCATCGAAATCATATGCAGGCAATAAATTCAGTTTTCAAAGCAGGCACCATACCAAAAATGGTTGCAAATAAGACACTAACAAAAGGAATAATGTACGAATGTGTTAAAAGAAAAATTCCGTTTGTCTTGGCAGGCTCGTTGCGAGATGATGGACCGCTTCCTGATGTTATAACAGACATGACAGTTGCACAGAAAAAATACAAGGAGATCCTAAAGGATGCAAAAGTGGTAATAATGATATCAACTATGCTTCATTCTATTGCAACTGGGAACATGTTGCCTGCCGAGGTAAAAGTAATCGTAGTTGACATTAATCAGCCAACAGTAACCAAATTGATGGACCGAGGAACATGGCAAGCTCTTGGCATAGTCTCTGATGTTGGTGCATTTTTGCCTCTTGTAACACAAGAGATTCAAAAATTGATCAAGAATTAGTGTTATCTAATCTTACAAATTTGTTTTACCATAGACAATAGTAGGAAATTACAATATGAACATGTTATATTGATTTGAGTTTGTAACCGTGTTTTTTCATAATTTCCTGCACCTCTTCATCACTTACTTGATCAAACATTTCGTAGAATTCACCCACTGCATTAAAAATATACGGAGATTGTAAAACTACTATGTCTGCTAATTGATTTAGTTCAGATATTGTTTCAGGAGGTCCGATAGGTATTGCAATTATGAGTTTTTTTGGTTTTTGTTTTTTTATCCAATGAGCAGCTACTGACATGGTTGCCCCTGTAGCAATTCCGTCATCAACTAGAACAATAGTCTTTTCAGCTAAATCATATTCTCTGCTTTCTCTAAATTTCATCAATCTGCGTTCAATTTCCTTTCTTTGCTTTGTAATCTCTTCTTCAACAAAACTTTCTGGAATGTTTAGCGCATTAATAATTTTGATGTTTGGAAAATAACTTCCGTCATGCATAACTGCGCCTATTGCAAGCTCTTGATTGTCTGGTGCACCAACTTTTCTTGAAACTATAACATCTAATTTACAATTTAAAATAGAAGAGATCACATCAGCGATGATTACTCCACCTCTAGGTATAGCAAGGATTATAGGATTTTCATCTTTTAACCACAATAGCTTCTCGCAAAGTCTCTTTGCAGCGTCTGTTCTATCTTTAAAAATCTTATCCATTATTTTTTATTGTATATTATCATATGATTAAAATCTTGCAAAACAAAATAATCAGTGACGATGTTGTTTCATGGATTTGAGATCCAACACTATTACTTTTCTTCCAAGAGAGTAATCACTACCACATATTGGACAGTTGAAACTATTCCATCCTATTTGATCAAGAATTATTTCTTCGTTGGAATGATTTGCACATGTTAACCTTTGTTCCATGAAAAATATACTATATTTTTCTTAATAAGCAGGTGTACTAGATTGTATATGACAATTGAATGGAATCATGGATCGTCAAGATGATGAGAGAGGTTTAATATTCATATATGATTATTTCTTAATCACATTATGAGATTAAAAGACAAAGTTGCAATAGTTAGTGGTGCCTCAAGTGACATAGGATTAGAAATTTCAAAAAGATTTGTCGAGGAGGGTGCAAATGTTGTTTTATTAGGCAGAAATTTTGACAAACTTGAGAAAGCGCGAAAAACAATAAAAAACTATGACACAAAAACAGTCGGAATTCCATGTGATCTTACAAATGAGGCGCAGGTGTTACAGACAGTAAAACAAATTTCTGATCATTATAGAAAAATAGACATACTTGTAAACAGTGCAGGTCTTATCAACGACCCAATACATTTTCATGAAATGCCCGAATCTGATTGGTCAGCTTTGATAAACACAAACATCTACGGAACTTTTAGAATTACAAAATCAGTCTTAATTAAAATGCTAGAAAATAAAAGTGGATCAATCATTAACATTGGTTCAATATCAAGTGAACGTGCAATACCAAAGGTACACTTGACGGTATATTGTACAACCAAGGCTGCAATTAACATGTTTACAAAAGGCATAGCTATAGAATATGCAAGAAAAAACATTCGTTGTAACTGTATAAATCCTGGAATCATCAATGCCGGAATGATAAAACCTTATGTGGATTATCCTGATGCAAGAAAAGTTTTAGAGGACAAACAACCATTAAACAGGATAGGAGAACCTGTGGATGTTGCAAATGCTGCTGTCTACTTGGCATCAGATGAAGCAAGTTGGATTACTGGTATGATCTTAAATGTAGATGGTGGAAAATCCGCCTCTGAAGGATAATTAAAATAAAGAGTGATTGTTTTTTGTTACTTGAATTTTATTCCATTCTTTTGTAAATTGATTTAAAATCTTCTGCTATCAGGTATGCCGTATTCTCAAGATGTGTAACTTCAGTCATGTTTGATTTCCCTCTAGCTAGCTGTCGCATCTGTGTCATGCATTTGTGGATTTGATTGTGATCTGGTGTCGCCTCATCAGACCAAATATTGAAGCATTCTACAAAATCAAGACAAAAATTCAAGACTATTAATTCCCAATCTTTAGTGTTGGTTGGATATCCTATGCCCTGAGCAAGTGTACGAAACTCATTACTTCGATCAATAAGGAGCATTTTGAGTGCTTTGTGTGCTTTTTTTAAATCATAATTATCTAAAGCGCTTGAACCTTGCATACAAATTATATCATTTGGTTTTATTTTAAGGATCTTATTATTTTCATAATTTATCTAATGAATTACGGTAACTGGACATGTAGCATGTTCAGAAACATATCTTGCGGTGCTGCCAATTCTTTTGATTGCTGCAAGACCTTTCATGCGTCTGCTACCCATTATTATAAGATCAGTTTTATTTTTCTTGGCTTGTTTTAAAATTGCGTTAGAAACATCATCATGAACTATTTTGTAAGATGCCTTTGAGCCCTCTTCACGGCATTTTGCTGTCACCTTACTAAGATCTTTTTCTCCTTGAGTTGTTAGCTCTTTTACAATTTTTTGATAATTAGTAGCCATCGCACCCACGTATATTGAATCATTAATAGGATAATAGAGTGGAACGACCATTAAAATATTCAGTGTTGCGTTAAAATTTCGCGCAATTTCTTTTCCCAACTCTAGCGCTTTTTTTGACATTGGTGATCCCTCGTATGGAACCAGAATATTTTGAATCATCATTCTATAACATTACCATTAATCATCTCTTCTTAATGCTGATTTTATAAGGTTCCGCTTAAAAATAAACCAATGAAGAAATAAATGTTCTAGTTTGTATTTTGGTTGATTTTCGTTAGTTCATCGTATTCTTCTTGCGGTGTTTTTTTAATAGATTTCATTCCAGGTTTATTTCTTGGTTTTGATCTTACCATGCAGTTACAACAATTACAGTACAGATCTACCGTGTCAGCGGTTACTGGGTTTTCTTCTCTGTCATGACATCCTTGCCTTGTGATAAAGACTCCACAAATCTGACATCGTACTTGACCTGACAAATAACGACTTGTCCCATCCCTTGGTTTTCTAATCTTATACTCTTTACAAACACCTTTACAGATACCGCTGTCCTTTTCCACGATTAATTCTCAACAAAGATGAATAAATTTCCATCCATCTATTAAAAAATGCGTTATTGTGAATCTAGTTTTTTCTTGATCATATCAAGAGTAAGTGAGGGATTGGCCTTACCTTTTGTCTTTCTCATCACTTTGCCTACAAGGTAGTTAATTGTATCAGGGTTTTGTTTTGCTTCAGATACAGCTTTTTGTTCTTCAGTAAAAACTTCGTCTATTGCTTTTACTAGTGATGACTCGTCATCAACATTGCCCAAGTCAAGGCTAGAAATTATTTCTGAAACAGGTTTCCCTGTCTTTAATATTTCCTGTAAAGCAGTTTTTCCAGAAACTCTTGTAATTTTGTTGTTCAATATGGAATCAGCCAAATCAGATAGATGTTTTGGAGTGAGTTTGAGTTGTTCTCGTTGTTCTTTAGTATCAGCAAAGCCTTTGAGATCTGTAGTTATGAGATTTGCAATTTCTTTAGCATTTTTTTCTGTATGAGATTGTTCAAATAAATCAGAATAAAATTTGTCAGAAGATAGGACTTCGGCAACTTGAGCTGGGATTCCATATTTGTTTATGTATCTCACTTTTTTGGACATGATGCTTTCTGGCATTGTTTTTTTCAAGTTGTCAAGTAGTGATTTTTCAATTATTATTCTTGGAATATCTTCTTCTGGAAAATAACGGTAATCTTGCTCTTCTTCTTTTAATCTAGATGATACAGTAATTTTTCTTGCTTCGTCCCAATGTCTTGTTTCTGCAGGAATTGGTATTCCTCTTTCTGCCAAGCTTTGCTGTCTTGTTATCTCAAAGTGAAGTGCCTTTTCTATATCACGAAATGAGCCTACGTTTTTAATTTCCACCCTTTCTCCTTTTTCAATTGAAATGTTGCCATCAACTCTAAAGGCGCCCTCTAGAGACGGATCTGCTACACCTAGATTTTCTACCAAATCAGCTAGAATGTTTAAAAAGATTCTAACTTGTTTGGGATTTTCAAAATCAGGTTCAGTTACCATTTCAACAAGTGGAGTTCCTGCCCTGTTGTAGTCAACCAAAGTAATCTGTGTTTTCTCTGAGCTTCCACTATATACCAGTCTGCCAGGATCCTCTTCTAGCTGTATTCTTCTGATTTTAATTTCCCTGTCCTCGATTACAATCATTCCATCATAACCAATACTTGTTGGACCATATGCGTTATACTGGGTAATCTGGAAATTTTTTGGAAGATCAGGATAGAAATAATTTTTTCTGAAAAATCCAATCTTTGGAGGTATTTTGCATCCTAGTGCGATAGACAGCAAGGCTGCTTTTTCAACAGCTTTTTTATTCAAAATAGGCAATGAGCCTGGCAGCCCCATACATACTGGACAAATGTTGGAGTTTGGCTCAAAACTCCTATAGTCTGCCTTGCAAGAACAGAATAGCTTACTTTCAAGTTTTGTAAGCTGACAATGAATCTCTAATCCTATCTTTGTCAAATTGGCACCTCAGGAAGGTTTGTTGTTTTCTGTAATGCATAAGCTGATTGTAATAGCTGCTTCTCTTGAAGAGAATTTGCAAAGAGTTGAATTCCTATAGGCAATCCATTTGACATTGCAAATGGAACAGAAATAGCGGGGATTCCAGAAAGATTTGCAATTATTGTATTAATATCAAGCAAGTAAATCTTCAACGGATCATCAATTTTTTCGCCAATCTTAAATGGCAGAATTGGCATTGTGGGAGCTAAAAGAAGATCTACTTTTTTAAAGGAGTCAGTAAGTTGTGATTTAATTAGGCTTCTAACTTTTTGTGCTTTTTGATAATATTTTCCGTAATACCCAGCTGAAAGCACAAATGTTCCAAGCAGCATCCTTCTTGTGACTTCAGGTCCAAGATTGCTTCGTACTTTGGAAATGTATGAGTTATACTCGTATCCTTCTACACTAAAATCAAAACCGTACCGCAGATTATCAAATCGTGCAAGGTTACTGCTTGCTTCTGCAGATGCCAAAGTGTAATATGCAGCAACAGAATGTTGTGCTGAATCAAGCGAGATTGGAATACATTCTGCACCAAGTTTTTCAAATGTAGATACGGCGTGTTTTGTAGCTGATTGGACATCTTTGTCTACTCCCTCGCCAACCATCTCTGAAATTATTCCAATTTTTTTACCTGATACACCTACATCAATATCCTCAGTATAATCAGGCGTTCCATTTTCAATTGTAGTATTATCATGAGAGTCACGCCCTGCAATAATATTCAAAATAAATGCAACATCTTTGACAGTTCGCGCAAGTGGACCTATCTGCTCAATACTGTTTGCAAATGATACCAAACCATATCTGCTAATTAGTCCATATGTCGGTTTTAGGCCAACCACAGAACAAAAACTAGCCGGGCTTCTCACAGAACCACCAGTATCAGACCCAAGTGATGCAATACACTCAAATGCACTAACAGAAACACCGCTTCCACCTGATGAGCCTCCTGGCACATAATCTGTATTCCATGGATTTCGGCTAGGGCCAAAATAGCTATATTCTGTTGTAGAGCCCATAGCAAATTCATCCAAATTTGCCTTACCAATAATTATTGCATCTTTTGATTTTAATTTTGAAACAACGGTAGCGTCATATGGTGCAACAAAGTCTTCAAGCATTTTTGACGCGCATGTTGTTTTCATACCTTTTGTACAAATATTATCTTTAATTGAAATCGGCATGCCAAAACATAAGCCAACTTTTTCTTTTGCTCTGATTTTTTTATCTATCTGTTTTGCTTGTTCTATTGCATTTTCATTTATTGATATAAACGCATGAAGGTTTTTTTCTACCTTGTTTATTCTCTCTAGTGTTTTTGCAACAAACTCCTCAGAAGAGGATTCGCCATCTCGTAATTTTTGTATATATTGAGCTATAGAAATTGCAAGTGTCATCTTAAACCATCTTTGGAGCCCTAACAAAATTTTCTCTAGTCTTTTTTAATTTTTCAATAAGATTCTCTCCATATGGCACAAATTTATCTTCACGTAGATCATCAAGTGTTAATTCTTGTCTAAGTAAATCCTCTGTAGTAATCTCCACTTTATCCAAGCGTTCAAAATAATTCAAAATCTGTTCTACTTGTAAAATATATTTTTGTGGATCTCTAATCTCTATTTTTATTAAATCACTAAGGTGTTCTATTTCTTTTTTATCTACCATTATTTTCCCTACGGTGTGAGTCTATCCACGTCTCTTGGATAAAATGTTACATCTCTAATATTTTCTGTCCCTGTTAGTGCCATCATCAATCTTTCAAGACCAATTCCACATCCTGCATGAGGCGGAACACCATAATCAAATACTCTAAGATGATAATCAAATGGGTCAAGCTTGAACCCTTTGTTTTTCATTCTTTCCTCAAGATCAGATCTTTTTTCGATTCTGGTACTACCAGATGAGAGCTCCAAGTCACCATACATGAAATCAAATGATTCAGATAGTTTATGGTCATCTGCTTTTGCTTTCACATAAAATGGCTTTGGACCCAATGGCCAATCCTTTATAAAATAAAATCCTGTAATGTTGAGTTTTTTCAGATTAGATGCATACAGATCGTCTCCCCACTCAGTAGTTATTCCAGCTTTTTGCATCTTTTCAATTAGCTCAGAATATGTATACTGTGGGATAGAATCAGAAATTTCAGGAGTTTGAAATTTAACATCAGAATTTAATTTTTCATTATAATCTTGTATTACCAGTACGACTCGTTTTACTATATTTTCAATGTGTCTCATAATATCGTTGTAATCTGCAAATGCTTCTTCTAGATCTATTGAAATAGCCTCAGAGAGATGTCTGTTTGTTCTAGAAGGTTCAGCTCTAAAAATAGGAGCAATTTCAAAAACTTTCTCAAAGCTCATTGTCAACTGTTCTTTGTAAAGTTGTGGGCTTTGGGCAAGAAATGCTTCTTTGTTATAGTAAAATATTGGAAATAGTGCAGCACCTCCTTCGGTAGCTGTAGCAATCATTTTTGGTGTATTTACTTCTACAAACTCTTTTTCATACAGATAATCACGGATGGATTTTAAAACTAGACTTCGTGCCTTGAAAACATGTTGTAAAATACTTCTTCGGAGATCTACTGCACGTATTTCTAAACGAGTATCAATGTTGGCAACAGTTTTTGCTTGTGATGTAAAAGGTGCAATCTTTTCTGCTTGAGAAAAAACTTTCATTTCAAGAGGACTAATCTCTGCGCCATGTGGAGCCTTGTTTGAGGGTTTGATTGTTCCTTTTATGGCAATACTTGACTGTTCTTTTAGCTTTACAATTTCTTGCCGTAATTCTTCTCTAGAATCACCTTTCTTAGCAGTAATTTGAATATCCCCATTTTTGTCAGTAATCATCATAAAAATGAGATTTCCGTGGTCTCTCACACTAGATACCCAACCCATCACAATTACTTCTTTTCCTTCCATGGAGGGATTAATTTCGTTTGAATAAATCGTTCTACGCCAAATTCCAAGATTATTGTCTGTCAAACCTTTTCATCAAATCTGTTCTACTTAGTGTTAATTTATGTTTTGAATACCACATTCATGTAATTCTCAATTAGATGCAAGCATTAAAGGGGATAAAAAGTGGTTCTTGTTGAGAGTTTATCCCACAAGTTAAACCACATACCTGTGTCGGGTATGCTGATATATCTTGATGCAGATTAAAAAAGAGTTGTCAATATTTTTTGTGACAAAAACCTGGTTTCAAACTTTGATAATTCTGTTTTTTATAAGAAATGGAATCATGGAATTAGAGGATATTATGATAGATTCTGTTCCAACTGCATTATAACTTTTTGAATTTGAGATATTTTCTTTTTTAAAGTTTATAATTTTTTTACGCATCATGCGAAAAACAGCTTGACATGCATCTTCACTAAATTTTACTTTGACACTAATATCATTTTTTATAATGTTAATTTCCAGATTCTCAAATAAAGACACATATTTTGTTACTATTTTTCCATATCTTCTTGTAACTTCACCGTCTGCAATTAACAAGCCATTTTTTATAAGCGAATTAATTTTTCTATAAGAAGATGTTTGTGGTAATTTTGATGCACTTATGATATCTAAAATTATACGTGGCTTGTTTGCAGTTATATTTAGAATTTTTTTCTTGTCTTCATCAGCATAAGAATGAAGAATTAAGGAAATTATGGATTTATCTTTTATAGTAACTAATTTTGTGTGATTACCATACACTAATTTTTCCATGTTTGAACCATCTTGAATATCAAAATTAATAATATATGGACTTTGTGATAGCAGGTCTGGTTTACATGTCTATTCTAATTTTAAATCGTCTTCAAAACCTCTATAAATTAAACAGAATTATGCATATTATTGGCACTTACTAATAGGGAAAAATTGATCATTTCAATATCAAACGCCATTACCTTGTATTCACAAAAATTACAGGATGATACACTTCCTCAAAACCAATCAGTCATAGATTTTATTCTTAAAACCATTCCTGAAAGTTCAAGATCTGATTTATCAATGGAGTTAATTGATGATGTGTTTTCTTTTATTTCAAATTCTCACATGGAACTTTCATAAAGAACCGCCTATAAGGAAAATTACAGATGACATCCATAGCTACACTTGGTTCTCATTGTGCATTACAGGTCTTAAAAGGAGCAAAAGATGAGGGATTTAAGACCATACTTGTATGTGAAAAAAAACGTGAAAAACTTTATCGTAGATTTAAGTTCATAGACAAACTAATCCTAGTTGATACATTTTTAGAATTATCAGAACTAAAATGCTCTTCACAGCTAAAAGATGATGATGCAATAATAATCCCACATGGCACCCTTATTTCTCAAATGAATTCATCACAAATAGAATCAATTAAAATTCCAGTTTTTGGCAACAAATGGATACTCAGATGGGAATCAGATAGAAAAATGAAAGAAAAACTAATGGTGGAGTCAAATCTCAATGTTCCCAAGACAATCCCTAGTCCAAAAGACATCAGTACGCTAGTGATAGCAAAAAGACATGGAGCCGCTGGAGGCAAAGGGTATTTTTTGACTACAAGTGAAAAAGACTATAACAAAAAACGTGACAAGTTAATTGCTCAAGGCATTATCAAAGGAGACAGTGATCTATATCTCCAAGAATATGCATTTGGAGTATCCGCGTATCTTCAATATTTTTATTCACCATTGACTGGAGAATTGGAATTTTTTGGAGTAGATAGAAGATATGAATCGGATATCGATGGACTTGGAAGAATTCCAGCACCACAGCAAATGGATATTGATTTGATTCCATCTTTTAATGTGATTGGAAACAGTCCAATAGTCTTAAGAGAATCACTTCTTGACGAAGTCTATTCAATGGGAGACCGGTTTGTAGATACGGCAAAAAGACTAGTTGCCCCTGGAATGAATGGTCCGTTTTGTTTAGAAGGAGTTTATGATGATAATGGAAAATTTACCACATTCGAGTTTTCTGCACGAATAGTTGCAGGTACCAATCTGTATGTAGACGGGTCACCGTATTCGACATTTCTTTATGATGAACCTATGAGCATGGGAAAAAGGATAGCTCGCGAAATCAAGAAGGCTAAAAGTGACAATCAGCTTGCAAAAATAACAACCTAAAACTTTTGTTTTTAATTGGAAAATATTTATGAACCACCAAGTGTGACCACAAGATCTGTAACAAACCCAATACACAGACCGATAAAAATGCCAACCATCAGAACATCGTTTGTTGTATGTTTTCTTCCCGTATTGTACATTAACATAGAAACGTAAATGAGTGCACCGCCTGCAATGGATAAGAACAATATGTATGCAATATTAGAGTTCCACAAACTACCAAGTATTGTACCGATAAATGTCGGTCCACCACCAATTAGGCCTACCTTTGCAAGAAATTTGGCAGATGGCTTTGTTAGAAGGCCTGTAAGTGGACCTGCAATTCCAAATCCTTCAGTAGTATTATGAGCACCAAATCCTATTATCAGAATTATTGCAAGTCCTATCTGTCCTGCAATATATGATTGACCAATAGCCAATCCTTCGCTAAAGTTATGAGAGCCAATTCCAATTGCAATCATCATGGCAAGCTTGTATGCACTTGCATCGTGGAATACTTTGTGGAGATGGTCATCGCCGCTCTTGATATTTTCAAGAGATAAAATTTGTGGGAATTTTTTTGTCATTATCTTTGTTTCATAGTATACTAATCCAATAAGACCAATAGCAATTCCACCAAACATTGCAGCAAGATCAACTATTGCGTCTCCTGTACCTCCTTTTCCAGAAAATGCGTTAGTTGCTGCATTTGATGCAGTCTCATATGCATGACTAAAGACGTCAATTATTAAAAATACTAAAATTCCTAACGCAAGAGCATTAAGAAATCCCTTCTTTTTTGAACTAAGATTTTGTAATCTAGCAACTGGAAGACCAAGAAATATTGTGAACCCGGCTATGGCGCCCAAAAGTAAGAGCTGCCAGTAATCTATCATACATCTTAGTTAGGACAAGCTAACTTTATTTAAACGAGAAACTCATTCTAAAATCTTAGAATGAGTTACATGTCACTTAAATAGTTAGGCTGTCCTAATTGAAAAATCATTGAGAAAAAGACATTCACTTTCGCAATTAAAAAAATATGATGTAAATCAAAAAATCATTGAAGCTCTAGCTGATGCGCAATCAAGAGTAATTTTGTTTTCCATAATCAAACAAGGAAAAACAGCAATGGAATTATCCGAAACACATAGAATTCCTCTTAGTTCAGTTTACAAAAAGATTTCAGATCTTGAAGATATTGCTCTTGTTAAAGTTGACAAATGGATATTATCAGACAATGGCAAGAAATTTAAAATTTACAAAAGCAGAATAAGTAGAGCAGACGTAAGCATAAAAAAACCAGAACCCACAATTATTCTAACTCCAAATGATCAAAGATGATAGTTTGAATAACTTTAGTGTTTTTCATGATTTGCAATTGTATGTAATGCCGCACTTTTAGCAGCCAGTTCAGCAGTTCTTTTGTTATCAGAACTTCCTATTATTATCACATCGTTGTCATTAGGAACTAATTTCTTTATGATTAACGAATGTATTTTTGGGTTATTTCTTAACAAATCTTCTTGTGTATCTGGCATTAGAAGTCTACCATTTTTAAATATCAGTGTGGTCGCACCTACTGCGCCCAATTTGATAGCGGCATCTCGTTGTTCGATGCCACTTCCAACATTATAGGCAATATCCTTTACCAATACCGCATAGTTGAATTTTCCTAACGCAATTGAACATTTGAAAACGTCCATCTCATTTGGAATTACATCATGTAATTTCTCATACACTGTTTTTCCTTTATTTGTGGGCCACATTCCGGCATTAGAGTTTTCTACCAAGCCTGACATTTTCATATGTTTTACAAGCGTCTTTACAGAGCCCTCTCCAAGACCTAATTCACGCATTAATAATGATCGGCTTATTTTTTTCTTATTTTCCATTAACTGCATTGTTTTTAACACATGAACTGAATCAAAACTTAGCAATCTACTGGGAGCGTATCTTTCTGCTACTTTGGAGAGCAGTCGTAGTACCTGATGCATTTGTTTTCAGTCCTGTTTAGATCGCTAATTGTATTTAAATTAATTTTAGAAAAGCAAGAGTTGGATAAACCATCCAATCGCTTAAATACAATTCAATTTCTAAAATAGAAAATGACAAACATTTTGCAACAACTAACAAAATCAAGTCATGGAGTTCCAAAATTAGCCATAGGAATTCTTTTGGTATTGTTCGGAGTTGGCTTTTTTAGTATGGGATTCGATCAAGGTCAGCTGTTTAGTATGATTGAAGGTCCAAAAGCATACGGCGATATGTATCTTCACGAGTTCTCACATGACATGAGACACGCATCAGGTTTTCCATGTCACTAGTGGTTTTTAATGAAAACCTCGATTTTTCTTGCCATAGTTCTAATTTCGGGTTTTTCTGCAGGGCTTGTTCATGGTCTTGTCAATCTTGCAATAGTAGAACCATATCTTGATACCGCAATAGGAATAGAAAATCAAAATAAATTTTTAGAAGGGCAAGTAAAAGATACTCCACAGTTTTGGGATGAATTTAGCAAATACAGAACATGGCAAAAAGAAGGCGGTGTTCTATCAGGCGGAATATTAGGACTTTCTACAGGTGCACTATTTGGCATAGTGTTTGCATATTCAAGAAATAAAATCCCAAGTAAACATAATGTCAAAAAAGCACTAATTCTTGCAGGAATAATGTGGTTTACATTATTTTTTATTCCATTTTTGAAATATCCAGCTAATCCTCCAACAGTTGGCGATCCAAATACAATAATGTTTAGAAGTTCAATCTATATTGCATTCATAGCATTATCTGGTCTTGGTGCGCTTGGTTTTGCAAAATTATACAACAGATTACAAAATAAAAAATTCCTCATACTTATAGGATATGCTGTATACATGATCATGGTTTTCTTACTAATGCCCCAAAACCCAGACAAGATTACAGCACCATTGGATCTGATAAATGGTTTCAGAATAGCATCTCTGGGTACAATGACATTGTATTGGATTGTCAATGCATTAATACTTGGTTTACTTTGGCAAAAATTTCATCCAGATATAGTTACAACAAGAACCTAACATACACCTCAAGCCCATAATTTTACATTGAAAAATTTTGTGATGTCATATTAAGATGAAAGGATTTTATTCTCTTCTTAATGCTACCATCGGAGATAGTCTTGACGCCTTCCATGCAGGAAACAATCCCGCAGCAATACTTAGAATTACTGACAATATCCAAACTTTGATCATGTCAACTGGAAGAAATATCGGAGATACGTGTGGCGAACTTGCAACTGCGCTAGCGGCTGCACGTACACCACCAGCAAATGCACCACCACCTCCGCCTCCACCCCCAGTAGGTAAACTAACTGATATAGAACTTAATGCATAGCCTGCACCTATTCCAACAATTAATCCAATTGTTGCACCCAAGATTCCAATCAAAACAGCCTCCACTAAAAACAATGCAAGAATATCCTTACCTTGTGCACCTATTGCTTTCATAGTACCAATCTCACGGATCCTTTCTGTTACAGAATTGTAAAGTGTTGTAACAATTCCAACTGCACCAACAACTAATGCAATCATTCCAACACTTAGAATAAAGGCACTGTTTCCGTTTGTCAGATTTAATCTTGTAGCCATTATGGCTTTTGGAGTGATAACTCCAATTGTACTTCCGTATAGACCGGTAATTTCCTGTTGTACAGTATCTACACTATCAGATGTTTGTGCTGCAACATTTAAAACATCATACTTGCCTGATTTGTGAAATATTTGATTACCAGTAGGTTCGTTTATGATAACCGCTCTGTCTATTTGATTATATCCAGTAGACTGCAAAACTCCTGATACTATAAAGCTTCTAGATTGTTGTTGTGATTTTCCATTGGCATCAGGATAAGAATATGTTACTTTAACAGTTTGACCTACAGTGATCAATGTACTTGTAGCACCAGGCGGATTTGCAATACTATCACCAACAAGCATTGCAGAACTATCGGTTTCCTTTACTACAGAACCATCTACATATTGCACATTTGGTACAATGGTTGTCAATTTTTGAGGATCAATTGCAATGACAGAAGCTCGAATGATACGTCCTTGAGTGTTTAGTGTAACAGAACCAGTGTATTCTGGTACAACATCATCAACAGCAGGAAGGGATTTAATCTTGGTTACCGCCACATTGTTGAGTATGATAGATGTTGCTGTTGTATCTACATTAAACGTTCTCTGACCTGAAGTTACAAAAAGTACATTTGTTGCCAAATTGTTTAATTGTTGATTGACAAATGCGCTTTGTCCAGCACTAAGCCCGTTTAGACCAATCATGAGACTGCTTCCAACCAATACCATAAGTACAGTAAGAACAGTACGAACCTTTCTATCGCTTAGTGCACCAAAGGATAATGAAAAAATTTCTGTTGGTTGCATAAACTAGTTCCTTTTACTTTTTATCAGAAATGGAATCATCAAGTAACGCTTCAATATCAACATCTTTTTTATTATTTTTTTGAATCTTATTCTTTGAAGAATTACGTTTTTTCATGATAAAAACTGTTGCTACTACTGCTGATGCCCCGGTGACTGGAAGATAAATAAACATCATCATTCCACCACGAATTCCAAATAATGTATTAAATCCTGAACCTTGTCTTGCATTAGCAAATGAAGTCGGTTGTTGTGCATTGACAGTTCCATTGAGAGTCAACTCATGAACATGTTTCAAATCGTCAGCATATACAACTTTGAATGAGACTTGATGAATACCAGGCATTATTGTTCCTGAAAGCGGAATACTAAATGGTGTTGGAGAGTCAGAAGAGAGATCTCCAATGTATTGTGGTGTAGAATCAGCAAGTATTGCTTGTGCGGAAGATAAGGATCCACCTCTAATATGTTGTCCTGAACCACCTCCAGAATATTGTCCTGAACCACCTCCAGAAGGTTGTTCGGAACCACTGCCTCCAAAGAGTTGTCCTAATCCTCCTCCAGAATTGCCTCCCTGTGTAGTATCAATTGATTGAGCATTTCGTCCATACGTATTATTTTGAATTGGACTTTCAAGTAATTCAGGATGGAGTAATTGAACTCTAGTAAACAATCCTGTTGTACTTCCTTGATTTAAGAGAGTTCCAGTAAGGGTTTGGGTACTTCCCACATTACTTACAGAAATGCCATTTACTTGTATGTTGATGTCACCAACTACATATGCACCAAGATTCAGACTGCTGGTTTTTGCCACACCATTTGAGATGTAGCTTGCAGCAACTGTAAATGATGCAGGGGTATCAATTACATTAGTGGATGCAAAGACTTGAGTAGAGAATCTTTCAGAATCGCCAGGATTCATAATTGGCACTGTCCATTGAGAATCTCCAACTACACTGATAGAACTCGGTGTGGCTTGTTGTGGAGCTGCAGATGGAGGTGTTAAAGAGATGATCAGGTTTGAAAGTATAGTTCTGCCAGTGTTTGTAACTGTAAAGTTCAGATTTTCCAACTTTCCTGCAGTTAAAAGTGGTGAACCATTTTTGTTGTCTGGCGATATGTTCAATGTAGACGTAGTAACGTCTGGAGATATTACTAGTCCAGTTGAAATGGTTGATGACAGTTTATAGCCATATGCATTTCCATATGCAAGTTGAAGTTGTACATCTTGAGTACTACCACTTGCAGAACTACTTGGATAAATTGATGTAGTGATAATGCTTTTTCCGTAGGCAGGAATAGTACCAATGTTGAATGTATTTGCACCAAGGTTTACCAATTGAGTCGTTGATGACTGTAATGTTAACGCGGAACTGCCACTTGAACTTCCTGTTGTTTTTCCTTGACCTAATCCTATTAGAGAAACAACCACTCCAGTAGCATCTGAGCTGCCTTTGTTTTCTATAGCTATACTTACATCACTTGGTTGATTTGGAGGAATGCTTGTAGTAATTGGAACTGCATCCAAGACAACTTTGCCTGGAAGCATGAAAGGTACAGTAATCAGCGCAGAATTACACAACGTAAAGGAACCTGAATCATAATAATTAACCACAAGCGGTGTTGGGTATAGACCGACCTTGACCTTATCTGACACATTAATATCAAAAAAAAGAGTAAATGTAGAACCGTTAGTTACAGTATTATCATAACTAGCAAGAGCTGGATTATTTGCTCCAGCTCGTAGTGTAGCTTTGAATATGTTTTGAGCTGAAGGATCTCCGCTTGTTCCAGTAGGTGAATATCCAGATGGGAGATTAAGTACTCCTGTCACATCAATAATACTAACAGGACTTCGGTTGACCATAACAACAGCAAGTGTAGATGGGCCTTCTCCTGGGCCTATCTCTTTTTTTAATGGAGTACCACTGGTCGTAGATGATGCGCTTTGATCTGTCCAAAATGAATCCAAATATACTGGACCCCTGTAGCTGGAATCCTGTATGTTAACAATTGAGCTACTACATGACGGTGTGTCAGCGTATGCATCAAATGAATTCGAAAGTGAGAGAGACATTATCAAAAGCAGAGACAAGACTGATGTTTTTAATACAAGAGATCTTTGTAATTTACCAAAAACAGATTTTATTGATGACATTTAATTTATGGTGTCTCTTTCCACCTTTCCATCTCTTAGAAAGATGGATCTATCTGTAGACTCTGCAAGTTCTGGATTGTGTGTTACCATGATTATTGTTCTTTTAAATTTGTTTGATAATGTCTTTAGCAAGTGAAAAATATCATCCCCTGTTTTTGTGTCAAGGTTTCCTGTGGGTTCATCTGCAAGAATTATTGTTGGATCGTTTACCAAGGATCTAGCTATTGCTACTCTTTGCTGCTGTCCTCCACTAAGGTTTGATGGTTTGTGTTTTGCCTTGTCTGCTATTCCTAGCGCCTGTAGAATTTTCATAGATCTTCTGTTTCTGTCTGTACGTGACATTCCTGATATTATTGCAGGTAGCTCTACATTTTTTTGTACTGTAGTTCTGTTAATCAAATTAAAGGATTGGAAAATAAAGCCAATCATGTTATTTCGTATTGTTGCGATTTCGGTGTCTTTTAGAGAAAAGATGTCAATTCCGCCTATGTAGACCTTGCCAATCGTAGGTCTGTCCAAGGCTCCAATTAGATTAAGTAGTGTAGATTTTCCGCTTCCAGATGGACCTACAATTGATACAAACTCGCCTTTTTTTATTGTAAAGTTAATTTTTCGTAGTGCAACTACT
This sequence comes from Nitrosopumilaceae archaeon, assembly GCA_035631875.1. NCBI lineage: Archaea > Thermoproteati > Nitrososphaerota > Nitrososphaeria > Nitrosopumilales > Nitrosopumilaceae > Nitrosopumilaceae archaeon. The sequence goes on from DASQHX010000010.1 coordinate 147,432, forward strand.
TTTCCTGCTGCTCCAGAATCATATATCTTTGAAAGATTTTCAATTTTCAAAGATATGGAATCATCATTTGTAGATCTTGTAGATTCAGTAAATTGTGTAGGAGATCCTACTGTAAAGTCATTATGAATTTTAAGATCAGAAATTGGGTTGTTTATTTCATGATCCATTAACTTTACACTAGTGTTCAAAAAATCTCCTACGTAACATATAGTTATTCATAATAAAACGATTGTCGAACCTTGTTCACTAACAAGGTTACTGAAAGACAATCAAATTCTTTTCGTCACTGAGCTTATGTGGGTTTTTTCTTATTTACATATTGTTTACACAGATTATGTAAATAGCTATAACATATTTCACACATATAGAAACTCAAATATAATTAGATAGAAAAATTTCACATAAATTTAATACTTGTATTAACTAGTGATAGGACGGTATCCTTGTCACATGAATATAGAGATAGAGTCTACATAAGAAAGGATATAATATTAAAATTGACAGAACATGGTGAGATGAATCAAACATCACTTTTAAGCTATTGTGGTTTGAATCTGATGAAACATAAAGACATACTTGACAGTTTAGAAAAAAAAGGATTCATAAAAAAAACAGAAGAACCCTGGGGAAGTAAAAAAATGATCAAATATGCTGTAACTCAAAAAGGAAGAGAATTTTGTAAGCTAGTTTTAGAACCTTATGAGAATATGTTTCCACGAAAGGAGAAAAAAGATGAAGAACAAAGTTAGCGAAGCGTTTTATTGGGATATTTCCAAGTGATATCAAAATGTCAGAATCAGAAACAAATCCAGATGATAAAGAAATCAAAGAAAAAAAGGGTAACAGCGGAAATAATGATAAATCAAAGGGAGAAAATTTATTTAAAGTTCTAGATGAACTTCTTGCTCATACAAATAGTTCTAGACGTTTGTTTTTAATATTTATTGCATCTGCACTTCTTTTTGCACCCATTGCTTTAGGATTAGGTGGAGTATTACTAGGACATCCCACTTACAACATCAGGCATTTGGAAGGAATGATGGGAGGATATACGGCCAATATGCCAATGAACGGCGCACATCTTCAATTAGTTTCACAAAATGGAACAGTCATAAAAGATATCCCTATTCAACAAATGCAACAACACCCACATGGTACAGGAACCATATTTTTAGGAATTAGTATCTTTATTATAATTTCCATCATATTTGCAGGAATATTGTTGTTTATTGCAATAAAGGAGTATCGTTTCTTTTCCAAATGGAATAAGAGATTCATAAAATACAAGTCATTAAATGACAAAATCGATAAAGAGCTTGGAGAAGACTAGTCATAATTATCAGATGAGAATAGTGCAGTCATGTCAACTAGATAGAATCTGATAAAGATTTACTCAGTTTTAAAAATATCGCGGCGTCATAAATTTAGAAAAATAAAGGCTGTGACAATCTTAATATTCAATTCAAAATGCAACACAGTTATGAATAGATACTACATGGTTGCTATACCTGCGATTATTACAATTGCTGCTTTATCTTACATGCTTTATCCACATCAAACCCAAGATACCAAAGTAACTCCACAAACACTAATGCAAAACGGTTCACCTATATTGGGAAATCCAAATGCTCCAATTACCATAGTAGAATGGGGAGACTATCAGTGCACTTATTGTCATGCATTTTATAAAAATAGTGAAGATTCACTCATCAAAGAATATGTTGATACTGGAAAGGTCAATTTCATATTTCGTGACTTTCCTCTTAATGGTCCAGATTCTATTCTTGCAGCAGAAGCATCGTATTGTGCAAATGATCAAGGCAAGTATTGGGAATATCATGATGAGTTATACAAAAATTGGGCAGGAGAAAAAACAGGCTGGGTAAATAGAAACTCGTTAGATCAATTTGCCAACACTGTAGGAATAGATACAACTCAGTTTGATAAGTGTCTTGACGATAAAAAATATGAACAAAAAGTTTTGGATAATCAAAAATTTGGTGAGAATATAGGAATCAATGCAACCCCGTCATTTTTGATTTTTAATAGTAAGAATGGAACTAAAATTGAAGGTGCACAGCCATTTTCTTTCTTTAAACAAGTTTTAGATTCATTCTAACCAAACTTAATATTCATAATCTCAAAAGGTCATTTAATGGTCAAACCCACAATTCAAAAACAAGATTCTGTAAAAATGTACAAGTTACGAAAAACACTAGAGGAACTTTCAGATAAATCTGGTCGTGGAACAGAACTTATTTCATTATACGTACCGCCAAAGAAAGCATTACATGAAGTGATAAACGGATTACGTGAAGAACAAGGAACTGCAGATAATATCAAATCTGATCTTACAAGAACTCATGTTGTTGATGCACTTTCACGTGTAATACAAAGATTAAAGCTATACAAAAAACCTCCTGATAATGGTCTTGTTGTTTTTTGTGGTGCACTTCCTGCAGAAGGAGGAGGTCCAATAGGTAGTGAAGTAATCAAGCTTTACGAAATAGAGCCGCCAAAGGAGCTGCAGACGTTTCTTTACAGATGTGATGATCATTTTCATGTTGATTTACTAAAAGACATGTTAAAAGATGATAACATGATTGGATTCTTAGCAATCGATGCAAAAGATGCTGGATGGGGTTTGTTACACGGTGAAAAGCTTGAGGTATTATCAGAAACATCGTCAGGAGTAGCAGGCAAACACAGACAGGGAGGTCAGTCAGCTAGAAGATTTGAAAGATTACGGGAAATGGAGCTCAACTCATATTATAACCGAGTTGCAGATACCACAAAAGAATATTTTATTGATATTTATCCAATAAAGGGACTGATAATATCAGGACCAGGTCCCACAAAAGAGACTTTCATAAGAGAAGGATATTTGGAATATCGTTTACAAAACAACATTATAGCAACCCTTGATGCATCATATGCAGGATCAGAAGGAGTTCGTGAAGCATTTGCCAGAGCACAAGAAGTATTATCAGACTATAGAATGGTAGAAGAGAAAAAACTTGTTGAAAAACTCTTCCAAGAAATTAATTTTAGAAGAGGGCTTGCAGTATATGGATTGAAGGATATCATTGATCTTTTAAAAAGAAATGTCGTAAACATGGTGCTTATCACTGATGATACCAATCTACGAAAACTTGATGTCACATGTAGAAGATGCCAAAATATACAAACAGAGATTTTGGAACGACCCAAACTCATACAAAGAACACAGGAACTTTTAAGCTCACCATGTCCTAATTGTAAGAGCATGGATTCTGAATCTGCTGAACATGATATCGTAGACTATCTGTCAATAGTTGCTGGCGAAACGGGTGCAAAAATAGAGGTAATATCAGGTTCAACAGAATATGGTGCAATGTTATCCAGTATTGGAAAAGTCGGGGCATTTTTAAGATATAATCCAAATCAATAACAGGATATGTAGAATCGTATTTTATAATAAAAAATTAATTTCGGTAGCTCTAAATATTTTATAAAATCAACATATTCTATGGAACATGTATTACCTGAAGAGTTTGATTCTAAGATTTTAAACAGTAGAGAAAAAACACTAGTTCTCTTTTATGCTGACTGGTGTCCTTATTGTACAAATTTTAAACCAACTTTTGAAGAAATTGATTCAGACAAGGCACAGAAAAAAGCAGCGTTAGTAAATGAGGATGAGAATCCACTTTGGGACAGATTCAACATACAGGCCGTGCCCACTATGATTGTTTTTCAAGATGGAAAACCCGTTGCCAGAAGAGATGCCAAAAAACATGTCGGTTTGACAAGATCAGACATGGAATCCATAATAAAGGAACTTTAAGACCATTTTTATGGAACGTGTATGATCAGTATGCATGCAAGCAAAGTGCAAGATTAGATTTGATTTTACAACAACAGATTCTGCCTATTACATAGGCGGAAGATATGATCCTTTGATTATACTGACAGATATTGAAGGAAAATTACCCGCACATATTCAAAAATCACAGTATAAGAATGATAAAAATACTGCAAAAATATCTGCAGAATATTTTATTATTTATGATGATGTGAATCTTCCAACCCAAGAGGCAGAGGGTTCTTTTGCAAGATTTGTGGGTGAAGATCCATATGAAAAGTTATTTGAAAATGATATTGAATTGGTAAAAAACCTAATAAAAACAACATATGGTGTAAGCAAAACTCAGAATGATAAAATTGGACATAAAATAATACACGACATAATAATTTAATCAGGATTTAATTTCAATACAAGATCAGAATCTTCACATAATATCATTTTAGAAATTTAAATGAAACGATTATTGAATTAATTCTGCATGTTTTCTTATTTTTGCAGCCAGGTTTTCCAGATCATCATCATTTGAAATCATTCTTTTTGTCCATGCTGTGCCAGTACTAGAATACCTAGGCACTATGTGAACATGAACATGCGGAATTATCTGATTTGCTGCTTTTCCATTATTTTGCGCTATGTTAAATCCATCTGCACTAGTAACTTTCAATATGGCATGTGCAATAACAGGAATTTTTGAGAATAATGAAGAAACATCCTCTGTGTTCATATCAGTAATTCTTTCATGATGATCTCTAGGTATGACAAGTGTATGGCCTCTTTGTATCGGGTATTTATCCATTATAGCAACGTGAGTTTTATCCTCATAAACAAAATGAGCCTTTACTTTTCCTTCAACAATGTCACAAAAAAGACAATTCATAGAATACTACGTTTTAGTATTTTATTTAAATTAATGCCAAAATGATGCACCTGTTAGTCAAAAGGATTTGAAATCAATTCATCTGAGGCCTTCTTTATTATCATAAATATTTTTTTTATCATGTGATTTTTTGAAGATCTTGATATGATCATACAATCCAAATGAAAACAAGAGATAAGACCATAAAAATAAAATATCTACTGGATGTCCAGTATAATACGAATTGTCTAACGAGAAATATTGAAAGGCAGTATCAGCAACAACTTCAAATATCATTCCAATTAACAATAGCGACCACAAAAAGTTTACTTTTCCTTTAAAAAATAATGCCGTACCAATCATAGACGGAATCAATACAATTGCATCTGCTATTGGATAAATTGATCCCAGAATAATTGCAAATTCAGATTCTCCAGAATTGTTGTCAAATGTCATGTATAGATTTGGAATTAGAATCGTAACAGCAATTATTGATGTAATTACTATCATTTTTTTCGATATTGCATTTTTGAATGGGTATATGTATAGAATTGAAAATATAAAATAAAACGGATATGCTAACAAATAGAAAAAATCTGCACTAGATGGAAATGGTTTTTCCTTGTACACTAGCTCATTAACTAACCATATTTGTTCTGCTACAAACCACATTGCAGCAAATATAGTAAAAATAAGCCATGCTTTTCCATGACTGCCAGTCATGCTATTTCTTTTTGTTAAAATCCCAGATAGAATCACCACGGAGGCAGGTATTGGTATAAAAATAAGATTTGTAAATAAATCAGCTGTTTCTTTTCCAATTGATTCAGCAATTATAAATCCAAAACCAGTAGCAACTAAAGAAATTAACAGATATTTTTGTAATTGAAGTTTTTCTAATCTTGTTTCCATTTTTATAATCTGTACCTTACAACAAAAATTCGTTATGTGTTATAAATTAACATTGTATCAAAGATTATTACTAAAACCATTTACACTGCAGATCAATTAACAAGATGATTCTATTCACCTTCAGGAAATTGATAAAATGCAGGTATGTTAGTTGGTGGATTACCATACACTAGTGCAATTTCATCATGAGCGTGTAACGATGTATCTTTCAAGCTAGTAGTCACAGCTTGTCCATTTACATAGATTATAGGAGATCTATCAGTTGGCGGCATTCCTATACTAGTCGATTGCCAAATGTCAAAGAATTGGCCTAGTGTAAATCCTCTTTCTTGTGGAGACTCTATGTGTATTACACCATCTGGAGTATGGGTATGTAACCAATACAGACAGCTATTATTGTTTTCAATTCCAATAAATGCCGGAACTGTTAATGGATGACCATCAACAAAAATATCAAGGTGAGCATGTACATGAAAAGTAACGTATTCAGTAGTATCGCATTCAATTCCATCTATAAGGACTGAATTACCTGCCCTAGTGTTATCTAATTTTGGTATTGCAACTGCCAATATTGCCACAATAGATGCAATTATGGCTATTGCAATTATCTTATTTTTGAATTTTTTTGGTCGTCTTTCATCATTATGTTTTTTATCAAAACCTTCATCCTTGTTTTTGCCCATTGTCTAACCGTATTCTATTTTTCAACTTATTAATTCCATCGAAATTTTCATGTTTAAATTTTGGGTCGTGGTTTTACCGGAATTAGTGAAGATATAGACTAATGGTTGTTACTAGATACTGTTATTTAGGGCAAAAATTTGACTTTGATCAATTTATGGGCAAAAAAGATCGTGAAGAGCGAGTAAAGGAACGAGAGAGCTACGTTGAAAAACATCAGAAACAAAAGATGAAGTACAAACTAATAGCTCTTGGTGTTTTTGGAGGCATTATAGCTGTACTTGCAATTTCAAGTTATAATTTCTATGTGCTATCTACCACTGTAACTCCAACTGGAGTTCCGCCTGGAGCAGGTCCTCTTGGAGGAATTCACATTCACGCAGGATTATTAACAATGATTTACGGTCAGATGTTTGATTATTCTACTCCAGCTTATCAGATAAAAAGCCCATACATATCATTTCAGAAGGACAATGGTGAGACTGTTCACATGCTAGCTGCAAATGTGACTATGGGTTATTTGTTTAAGTCACTTCACATAGGGTTAACTGACAAATGTTTCATCTTTCCAGATAAGAGGCAGTTTTGCAGTGATAACACCTATACTCTAAAATTCTACGTCAATCACCAACAAGTGCCAAGCATACTTAATTATGTATTTAAAAACAATGACAGAATTTTAATTTCGTATGGTAATGATACTCAATCTCAGATAAATGATCAACTAGCAAGAGTTGATTCCTTCAACTTAATTACCTAGGGTTCTTTAAGCGCATCTTTTAGTCTGTTGAACTCTTCAATTGATATTTCTCCTTTGGCAAGTCTATTTTTTAAAATCATAAATGAATAATCTTCTTCTACAAAATCATTATATTTTTCTACAGATTTTTTAGGATCATCAACATTCTTCTTATTCATTGGTTTGAAATCAGAATTAAACCATAGTTTATTTTTCTTTGCATAAAGAACTGCCACGATCACCCCCACACCAGCTAAAGCAATCAGAGGATACAACATATTATTAAAATTAACTGATAATGGGTTATTTTCTGATGTTGTTCCCGTATTAGATGAAGTATTACCTATAGAATCTCCAAGATTCACATTTTCGTTCAGTGAGATTTTCTCAGATTTTGCTTGCGTTAATTGTAGTCGTTTTGCATTTTCAATTCTTTTTTGAATTTCTTCATAAATTGCTTGAGCATCAGTGGTTTGTGTAGTTCCAGTATTATTTTGTGTTGAGGTTCCAGATGAACTTGGTGTAGTTGGTGTTGACGTAGACATGGTTGTGGCATACGCTACGTTAGATGGATTACTTGTACCTGCAGAGTTTATTGCAGATACCCTATAGGAATATTGTTTACTTGGAGTCAATCCAGCATCTTGATATGTCAATGTCAAAGTATTTTGAATTGCACTAAACCCGTTTCCATCATTTCTTTCAATTTTATATCCTGTTATCGGCGAACCTCCATTCATCGTAGGTGTCAACCAAGAAAGATCAATTTCTGTTGATGAGAAAGAAGTTGCGGTCAGACTAACTGGCGAAGATGGTGTTATTGATGAGCCATCAGGTGAAAATATAAAAGTTATAGTTTTACCAGTTGCTTTATTCATAACGAATGCAGTAGCATTGTAAATTCCCTTAACTGAAAAGTTTTTTTGATTATTTGGAGTGCTAGTATCAACCATGATTTGAAAATTGTTAGCATTATCTGTAGTTCCAGACGCTAAAAGTGCAAAGTTGTCAGGACCATAAATCACAATATACACATTTTGTGAATCACCTGGTGCAGTTTTGCCAGAAAAAACAATCTGGTTTCCTCCTTTGTAAAATCCAGCATTGGTTTGAAACGATGTTACTTCTGCATATGCAGGTAAAATTACTGATGAAACCAATGGAATTACAAATAAAATCGAGAGTAGATTCACCAAACTAATTTTCATAGACTGTTTTTTACTTACATAATTATTAAAAACGCGTAGAATTGATACTTTTCAATGTAAAGCTAAAATTATGCCAGTTTTCTTCCAAATGTATCAAAATGGAAATATCTAGTAGAAATGTTGTAGTAGGACCATCAAGAGCCCCTCACAGAGCAATGTACAAAGCAATGGGATTAAATGATGAGGATCTTGGAAAACCATTCATTGGTGTATCTCACACTGGAAATGAGGCCACACCATGTAACATACACCTTGGAAGATTAGCCCAAAAAGCAAAGGAGGGAGTAAGTGATTCTGGAGGTACTCCAAGAGAATTTGCAACAATTGCAGTAAGTGATGGCATTGCAATGGGTCATGAAGGTATGAAAGCATCTCTAGTCAGCAGAGAAATAATTGCAGATTCAATTGAGATAATGGTAAGAGCTCATCAATACGACGGATTAGTTGGAATAGCAGGCTGCGATAAAAGTTTACCAGGCACTATGATGGGAATGGCAAGATTGAATCTTCCATCAGTTTTTGTATATGGTGGTACCATCATGCCAGGAATTTATGAAGGAAAGCAAGTCACAGTACAGGATGTTTACGAGGCAGTTGGTTCCTATGAGGCAGGTCAATTAACTCTTGAAGCTTTGAAAAATCTTGAAAACGTAGCATGTCCAAATGCAGGCTCCTGTGGCGGTATGTATACTGCAAATACCATGGCGTCAATTAGCGAAGCAATTGGAATTGCATTACCAGGTAGTGCATCTCCTCCAGCTGAAGATCCACGAAGAGAAAAAATAGTATACGATAGCGGCAGGGCAGTTCTAAATCTTTTAGAAAATGGGATAAGACCAAAAGATATTTTTACATTTGAGGCATTTGAAAATGCAATTACGGTTGCAAATGCAATAGGTGGCTCTACTAATGCAATTCTTCATCTTTTAGCTTTATCTCGTGAGATTGGAGTACGGCTTACACTAGAAGATTTTGAGAGAGTTAGAAAAAAGACGCCTCATATTGCAGACATGAGACCTGGAGGATTTTATGTAATGTTAGATTTAGACAAGATTGGAGGAATTCCAATTTTAATGAAGAGTTTGGCTAAGAAAAATCTCTTAAATGAAAACGTAATGACTGCTACTGGTAAAACTCTCAAGCAGAATCTAGATTCAATTGCACTTTCATTTGATGCTAATCAAAATGTACTCAAACCAATTGAATCCCCAATTCATAGAACTGGAACACTGGAAATTCTCAGAGGTTCACTTGCACCAGATGGTGCAGTTGTAAAAGTAGCTGGAGTACACGCGACAGAATTTCGAGGTAACGCCAAAGTTTTTGATAGAGAAGAAGATGCATTTGATGCCATTTCAAAAAGAGAAATAAAAGAAAACGATGTTGTAATAATAAGATATGAGGGTCCTAAAGGAGGACCCGGTATGAGAGAAATGCTAGGAGTTACTGCTGCACTGGTAGGACAAAAACTTGGAGAAAAAGTTTGCTTAGTAACAGACGGAAGATTCTCAGGTGCGACAAGAGGTCTTATGATAGGCCATGTTTCTCCAGAAGCTGCTGTTGGTGGAAACATCGCTCTAGTAAAAGAAGGTGATGAAATCATAATCAATATTGAAAAAAATACTTTGGATATGTCAGTATCTGAAAGTGAACTTGCACAAAGACGTAAAGAGTGGAAGCCTAGAAAGCCAAATTATGAAACTGGTGCATTAGCGAAATATGCATCACTTGTAGGTTCTGCCTCCGAAGGCGCAATTACTAGTCCACTAGGACAAAACTAATTTTTCTAAAAATTTAGAAATCTACTGGAAGATGATACTGACAAAAAAGTCTAGTTTTTTCTCTAATTGTTTTTGCGGTTATTGACACTCCATCTTCTAGCCCTTTCTCGCAAATACTACAAACTGCATTTTTGACAACTGTTTTGAGAGGAGTTGTTTTTTTAACAAAATATAGATCTTGGAATAACAAAATTTCGTTTCTATTTTGACTTGTAGCCAATATCTGCGACATGCATACCATACGTCAAGATCTGATATAAAGGTACCGTACTATACCGTAAGTTTCTGAGATTCTAATGCTTCCAAACTAGTTGCTTAATTTTAAATAGAGTTAGAACAGGACTTTCTATATGGGTGGCCACATTTGGACATTCGAAGCTTAGTATAGTACCCCTAGAGTTTACTGGCTCCCAATTCGAACTATATAATAAAATTTCAAGAAATTATCATCATTCTTTTTTGTTTGAATCATTAACTGGTCCTGAGGAATTAGCAGAAACCTCGATTATGGGATTTGATCCTTCAATTGTAATCAAAGGATATGCAGACAGAATAGTATTACGTGACAAAAATGCAAATACAAGAACAATTCTAACAAACGATCCTCTATCGGAAATAAAAAAACTGCTTCATGAAATTCCTGATCAAAAATATCGCTATCTTGGAGGAGCAGTTGGAATAATAAATTATGATGCCATAAGATTATGGGAAAAGATTCCAGACTCACATAAAAAAGAAGACATGCCACTAATGGAATTTGGAATTTACATGGATGGAATCTTGTATGACAATAAGGAAAAAAAATCATATTATTTTTATTATGATAAAAATAGAATTGACAGTGTAAGATTTTCCGAGACAGAATTTGAAAAGTTTTCGTCGTCAGAAATTTCAGAAAACCTAAACAAACAACAATTTGAAAATATGGTAGACAAGGCAAAAAAATACATACATGATGGAGACATCTTTCAAGTAGTACTTTCTAGAAAATTCAAATTTTCTGCAGAGGGGGATTTACTCAGAGTATACAAATCGCTCAGACAGATAAATCCATCACCTTATCTTTATCATATGAAAATGGGTAGCAGAACCATTATTGGCTCTAGCCCGGAAATGCTACTTAGGGTAACTGGAAAAGTTGTTGAGACATTTCCTATTGCAGGCACTAGACCAATAACAGATAATGAGAAAAAAAACGAGATACTAAAAGTGGAAATGCTAAACGATGAGAAAGAGCTAGCTGAACACACAATGCTTGTAGATCTTGGTCGAAATGACATAGGACGTGTTTGTAAATATGGTTCTGTACATGTAAAAGAGCTCATGGCTGTCAAAAAATTCAGTCATGTACAACACATAGTTACTCATGTTGTTGGAATCTTAGATCAAAAATACGATGCTTTTGATGCAATGAAAGCAGTATTTCCTGCAGGTACTGTTTCTGGTGCACCAAAAATTCGTGCAATGGAGATAATTGACGAGTTAGAGCCTGATGAACGTGGGCCATATGCAGGAGCAGTTGGATATTTTTCTTTTAATGGTTGTTGTGATTTTGCCATTGCAATCAGAACCATATTTTTTGAAGGAAAAAACGGATTTATTCAAACAGGAGCTGGCATAGTTTCAGACTCTAAAGCTGATAATGAATGGTTAGAAACTCAACACAAAGCAAATGCAATGCTTAGTGCGCTAAAGGAGGCATCAAAATGAAATTTTTAATAATTGACAACTACGATTCATTTGTTTACAATATTGCACAGATTCTTGGAGAGCTTGATGTTACATCAGATGTAATCAGAAATGACAAAATAACACTTGATGAGATTAAAAAACAAAATTATGATGCAATAGTGATATCACCGGGACCAGGAACGCCAGAAGATGAGAAATACTTTGGGATAAGTAGTAAAGTAATAACAGAACTAGGTCCAACAACACCAATTCTTGGAGTCTGTTTAGGTCATCAAGGAATCATCCATGCATTTGGCGGAAAAGTTGTAAACGCTGGTAATGTAAGACATGGAAAGACAAGTCCGGTGGAGCATTACAAATCTCCATTATTTGAAGGAGTCCAAAATCCATTCAAAGCTACAAGATACCATTCGCTAGTAGGGGACAAGACTGTGATTCCAGATGTACTCAAAGTAACTGCAGTTGCACAAGATGATAAGGAAATAATGGCAGTAAGTCATAAAAAATACATCATAGAGGGCGTACAGTTTCATCCAGAATCAGTAATGACTGGAGAAGGGAAAAAAATTCTAGCCAATTTCATAAAGTTGATAAAAAAATGATTTCAGAATTAACAAACAAACTTTCATTGTATCAGGATCTTGGTTATGATGAAATGAGTAGTGTTATGGATGAGTTATTCAAAGGACAAATTCCTCCGCAAGAAGGAGCCAATTTTTTAAGAAATTTAACTGACAAAGGAGAATCTGATGAAGAACTTTTGGCAATGCTAGACAAAATGCAACAATATGCTATTCATATCAACCCAAAAAGATCCGGTAGAATAATTGACGTATGTGGTACAGGCGGTGATAAGATGAAAACATTCAATGTCTCCACAACAGCTGCATTTGTAATAAATGGTGTAGGTGGAACAGTGGCAAAGCACGGAAACAGATCAGTTTCTGGAATTTATGGTAGCGCAGATATTTTTGAATATTTTGGATATGATCTAAGTATGTCACAAGAAAGAGTGACTGAAATTATAGAAAAATGTGGAATAGGATTTATGTTTGCACAGAAATTTCATCCAGCAATGAAAAACATTGCAGAGGCAAGAAAAATTCTTGGGTCAAGAACCGCGTTTAATTTACTTGGACCATTAAGTAATCCAGCAAGAGTAAAGAACCAATTAGTGGGAGTATTTTCTGCAGACTATCTTGAAAGAATAGTATTATTGTTAAAGTCACGTAATGCAGAAAATGTGATGACGGTATTATCTCATGACGGTCTTGATGAGCTATCCACTACATCAAAAAACCAAATATGTCATCTCAAAAATGGCAAAATCAGTATTAGAGTTCTAAACCCTATAGATTTCGGATTAACAAAAGGATCTTTAGGAGACATTCAGATTTCATCAAAGGATGATGCCATAAAGTCATTTATTTCGGTCTTAAGAGGAACTGCAAATAAATCAATGATCGAGGTAACAGCACTTAATGCAGCAGCGGGTTTGATAATTTCAGACATAGCAGATGATTTTCATGATGCAATACCAATGGCATTAGATTCTATAAAAAGTGGTAAAGCATATGATGCATTTAGAAATTTTATTCGTTTTTGTGGCAATATAGAAAAAGTTGAGGAATTTGAAAAATCATGAAGGATATGCTACAAAAGCTTGCAAATAATTCGCAAAAAGCAATAGACGATGGAGTCTATAATATAACAGAGAACCTCCCACGATCAAAAAGCAGCATACTAGAAGAAATTAGAAAAAACAAACATGCCTCGCTAATTACAGAAGTAAAATTTTCTTCTCCATCACTTGGAAACATTCGTAACATCTCAGACCCAGTAGACATAGCAAGATTGATGGCGCAAGGCGGTGCGGTTGGTCTTTCTATACTAACACAACCTCATCTTTTTAATGGTTCGCCAGAGTATTTTCAAAAAATTCGCAAGCAAATTAGCATACCACTTTTAATGAAAGATATCATAATTGATAAAACACAGTTAGATGCAGCTGAAAAAATAGGTGCTGATTGCATATTGCTCATACAATCAATTTTTGACAAAAAATTTGCCAAAGATATTAATGAATTTATTGCTTATGCACATAAGAAAAACCTAACAGTATTTTTAGAGGTACACACAAAAAATGAATTTATCAGTTCAGTAAAAACGGATGCAGATGTACTTGGAATAAACAATCGTAATTTAGATACATTAGAAATTGATCTAAATACTACAAAAGAGATACTCAAAGATCGAAAAGAAAAGAGAATAATTCTTTCTGAGAGCGGTATAGAATCTCCAAAAGATATCAAATTCCTTCATAAATGTGGTGCAGACGCATTTCTAGTTGGAAGTAGCATAATGAAGAGTAAAGATATCAAGGGATATGTAGAAAAGTTGGTGTTATCAATATGAAAATAAAATACCCAAAAGGAGGAAAGTTTGGTGAATTTGGAGGAAGATACATTCCAGAGACGCTAGTTCCAGCAGTAGAGGAATTAGAAGAGGCTTATCTGAAATTTAAAAATGACAAAGAATTCAAAAAAGAACTATCCTATTATTTACGTGAATATGCAGGAAGACCCACCCCGTTATATTTTGCAAAAAATTTGACTGAAAAAATAGGGGGTGCAAAAATATATCTAAAAAGAGAAGATCTCTTACATGGCGGAGCCCATAAAATAAACAACACATTGGGTCAGGCGCTTCTTGCAAAAAAAATGAAGAAGAAAAGAATCATTGCAGAAACAGGAGCGGGACAACATGGAGTTGCAACTGCAATGGCTTGCGCATCACTTAGTTTGCCATCTGAAGTATACATGGGATATAAGGATACTCAACGCCAAAAGCTAAATGTATTTAGGATGAAACTTCTTGGCTCTTTGGTTCATCCTGTAATGGAGGGAACCCAGACACTTAAAGACGCAATAAACGAAGCAATCAGGGATTGGATTACAAATGTAGAGACCACCTACTATCTTCTTGGTTCAGCTGTTGGCCCACACCCATATCCAGTCATGGTGAGGGACTTTCAATCAGTGATTGGAGATGAGATCAAATCACAGATGAAGGCAATTGAAAAGAAAACTCCAGATGCGATAATTGCGTGCGTTGGCGGAGGCTCTAATGCCATTGGTACATTTTATCCATTGATAGATTCAGATACCGAAATGTTTGGCATTGAGGCAGGTGGAGAAGGAATTGACACATACCATCATTCTGCAACACTAATGGCAGGATCAAAAGGAGTACTACATGGAATGCTAACATATCTTTTACAAGACAAGGAAGGCCAGATTCTTGACACACATAGTGTTGCAGCAGGATTAGATTATCCTGGTGTTGGCCCAGAGCACTCTTACTTGAAAGATAACAAGCGTGTAAAATATGATAGTGTTAGTGATCAGAACGCAATTGATGCATTTTTGATGCTTGCAAAATATGAAGGAATCATACCTGCGTTAGAGTCATCACATGCTGTTGCGTACGCTATAAAAATTGCAAGAAAATTTTCCAAAAGCGATTCTATTGTTATTACTTTATCCGGACGCGGAGATAAAGATGTTGAAGTAGTAGAAAATTATCTGAATCAAAATGTCAAAAATAAAAAATAAATTTTTGGAACTAAAGTCCAAAAATCAAAAAGCATTGATCGCATATGTAGTAGCTGGATATCCTAGTGAGAATGATACACTATCTGCGATACGAGGGTTAGTAAAAGGAGGAGCTGATATAATCGAGATTGGATTACCTTTTTCAGATCCTCTTGCAGACGGACCTGTGATTCAAAATGCAAGCTATATCGCATTACAAAAAGGAATCAATCTTTCAAAGTTTCTCAATCTGACCAAAAAAATAAGAAAAGAGACAGAACTACCTCTAGTATTGATGACATACACAAATCTACTCTACAAACAAGGTTATGACAGATTTATTGCACTTGCAAAAAAGGCAGGAATTGACGGATTCATACTGCCTGACATGGCAATAGAAGAAGCCAGAGATTACCTAACGGCCATACGTAAAAACAAGGCTGACTCTATTTTTCTAATATCACCAAATACATCGCCTAAAAGAATTAAAAAAATTGTTTTAGCATCATCTGGATTTTTGTATCTTGTTTCAATATTTGGAATAACTGGCAAGCAACAAAAAATTCAACAATATACAATAGACGCAATCAAAAACACAAAAAAACTAGTTAACGGAAAGATTCCAATCGGAGTAGGTTTTGGTGTAAACACCCCTCAACAAGTCAAATTCTTTATTCAAAAGGGGGCAGATGCAGTAATAGTCGGAAGCGCATTTTTAAGATTGATTGAAAAAGTGCCTCCAAAAAAGATCGAATCAGAGATTTCCAAATTTACACGAGGTCTCAAAGTAGCAACAATTTTACAATAAGGAATAAAAAGAGCATTTGTTATTCATAGATATGCAGGCAGAATCTGTAAAATATATTTTTGTAACAGGAGGAGTTATGTCTGGCCTCGGAAAGGGTGTAGTCTCATCTTCGATCGCAAAGTTACTGCAGTTATCAAATCAAAAAGTTTCGTGTGTAAAAATTGATCCCTATCTGAACTATGATGCTGGAACCATGAATCCTATTGCACATGGCGAAGTCTTTGTAACCGAAGATGGTGGAGAGTGCGATATGGATATTGGAAACTATGAAAGGTTTCTCAACCAGAACATCCCAAAATCTCACAACATAACTACAGCTCAAATTTATTCAAGAGTAATAGAATCTGAAAGACGTGGAGAGTATCTAGGAGCATGTGTCCAGATCATACCACATGTAA
The DNA here is from genome assembly GCA_035631875.1 of Nitrosopumilaceae archaeon. Taxonomy (NCBI): domain Archaea; kingdom Thermoproteati; phylum Nitrososphaerota; class Nitrososphaeria; order Nitrosopumilales; family Nitrosopumilaceae; species Nitrosopumilaceae archaeon. Next base: position 163,947 of record DASQHX010000010.1, read on the forward strand.
CTGATGCTATAAAAGAAAGAATTAGAAATATTGCAAAAAGCGAAGATTTGAACGTACTAGTAGTAGAGTGTGGCGGAACAGTAGGAGATATTGAGAGTCTTCCTTTTCTTGAAGCATTAAGACAAATAAGATTAGAGGATGGCCCAGAAAATGTCATTTTTGTACATGTTACACTTGCACCATCACTTGATGTAGTAGGGGAACAAAAGACAAAACCTACTCAGCATAGCGTACAAGAACTCCGCAGAATTGGCATCCAACCAGATTTGTTGGCAGTAAGATGCTCATATCCACTTGAAACAGCAGCAAAGAAAAAGATATCACTTTTTTCAAACGTATCTGTTAAAGATGTATTTTCATGTCATGACGCAGATTCAATTTTGACAATACCACAGATGCTGTATGATCAAGGAATTATCGATATTATTTTTAAGAAATTCGGCAAAGTTGGTTTGGTAAATACTTCGGCAAACTGGGACAGGTGGAATTCAATTGTAAATTCTTTTGCATTAATAAATCAATCTGTAAAGATAGCAATGGTTGGAAAATATGTAAAACTTGCAGATAGCTATGTTAGTGTAAATCAAGCACTCAAACATGCGGGTGCAAAAATTGGAAAAAATGTTATGATAGACTGGATTGATTCTGAAGAATTAAATGGAAATATTGACAAGCTCTCATCATACCAAGGCATACTAGTACCCGGAGGTTTTGGTGATAGAGGTTCTGAGGGAATCATAAAGACTGCAAACTATGCAAGAGAGAAAAACATACCATATCTTGGAATCTGTTTTGGATTCCAACTTGCAGCAGTAGCTTTTGGTCGTTATGTTTGCGGATTAGATAATGCAAACTCTACTGAGATTTCTCCAAATACTGAAAACCCAGTGATTGATCTTTTGCCAGAACAAAAAACAATTGAAAACAAGGGTGGTTCACTAAGACTTGGATCAAACGAAATCAAAGTAGATGACAATACTCTAGCGTTCAAACTTTACAAATCAAATACAATTCTCAAAAGACATAGACATAGATACGAATTCAATCAAAAATATCTTGATGCATTTACCAATAAAGGAATGACCTTTTCAGGATATAGTGATAATAAAAAACGAATGGAGATACTTGAAATTCCTACACATAGATTCTACCTAGGTGTACAATTCCACCCGGAATTTAACAGTAGACCTGGATTTCCAGAGGCATCGTTTGAAGCTTTTGTAAATGCTGCGGCTCAGGCATAATTACTTCGGAATTTCGTAGATTCTTTGTCGTGTATCTCGTAAAGAAACCCTTCTTTTGACATATCCTTTGTCAAGCAGATGACGCAAAGCAAGTCTTACTGTTCTATCTGGGAGAAGTGTTTTGGCGGATAATTCTTTTTGGGTTAATGAACCCTCATACTCTAATGTCTTTAACAAGAGTTTTGAGCTAGGTGGCATGTTTAGAAGATCGTCTGCAAGCTTTACTTTCCTTGTTAATGCAGATACAGTAGTAGAATCCTTCTTCATTCGTATTATATTTGCAGGTATTGGAAATTTTGTACATGCAACCATTTGATCTACTTTGAAGCGATCCTTTCCATCCATAACTATTTCACATCTAAGGCTAGATGAAATGTCGTCAATCTCAATGGAACTTTCATCAGACACTATTAGTGGCCTTCTTGTAATATCTAATGAGTTTACTGAAACAATTCCAAAAACTTTGGAATCTTGGAATATTGCTGGTCCGCCTGCAGACATTGAATACGCAGATGAGCCAATGGGTGTTGTTATAATAACACCGTCGCTGCTGTCATGCCAGACTTCCTCACCATTTATTCGTAATACGTGTTCAACCAACGTCGCGCTCTTTGATGAAAATATTGCAACATCGTTTAGTACAGGGTAAACACTTTTGCCATCAATTTTTACACCAAGACGTGTAACATGTTCTATTGTAAAATCTGTTTTTTTCAATCTATTTAGAAATGTAGGAAATTCCTTTAAATCAAGCTGTGCAAGATACCCGCTTGATTCAAATTCATTTATACCAAGCACTGGAACAGTAGTATTCAAGTCTTGATGAAAATAATTCCTAACTCCTCTGTCACCGCCAGTAACTACCACATAATCAACATCTTTGGAAAGTTGTTTGTTGCCAAGTAGAAATGATTCTATGCCATGACTTTCAAGTGATAGTTTTACGGATTTTACTGTTCTTTCTTGATCTTGACTAAATATTGCTACTCGCATGATGTGAATTGAGTTTTGTACAATAATAAACTATCATTAGTACGGTTTTAGATACAATGTAAAAACAAGCGAGATTTATCAATAAAGAGTGAATCCCTATTTGTTCATTGATTGCCAAATTTGGCAGATCTTTCTTATATAATTGAAATAGGTAAAAACTATAAAATGGTTGACATAGTTACTGCTTTAGAAAATATTACACCGGCTGGAATTGTTGGAATTATGCTCATATTCATTGCAATATTCATGCTAGTGTCAGCAGGTAGTTGGGCCATCACAAAATATACAAGATCAAAAAATGATACAGTTAATCAGAAAAATGAGATATCTCCATCTAAAATCATTAAAGAAGAACTACAAACCGAATAAAGAATTCCATATTTATCTTCAAAATGAGTTGTTGAAATAGTAGAATTTTTTTGTGCAATAAAAGCCTAGATGTGCTTGAATTTTACTTGATTGTACATGTATGCAGCATTTTTTTCAATATCACCTTGATACGGAATCTTGGAAAGCCCTGTTTCTTTTGTCTCAAGTGCTGCTTGTGCAGATCCTACAGCAAAACAAATTGCCCATAAAACATCTTTTTCTTTTAGAAAAGTGCATGCAAAAGTTGCACAAAAAATATCACCTACTCCTGTAGTATCGCCAATTTCGATATTTGGAATAGTCAAATAGTATAACCTATCATGTGCAAGCAGTGTAATTTCACGCTTGTTTGTATACAGGATATATTTTGCTCCTTTTTTTTGTAGTGCCAACATTGCGCTAGTTTCCGTCAAACCTGTAAGTGAAAAGGCCTCTTCAGGATCTACTTTGATTGCAGATATTCTTGAGAGATCAAGACTAGTTCGTTCAAGAAATATCTTATTTTTTTCATCTACTCTTCGTAGAAAACCCTGTGGATCAAGTAATGTAAATTCAGAATTTTCTTTTATTTTATCAAGTGTTTCTTCAGATATCTCATCAAATACAGGACTAACTATACAACCATCTACATCTGATTTTTCATATTCTATTTCATCACATTTTGTTTTCAAATACAGATTCCTATTAGTCCCAGAAATCTCTAGTAAAAATCTTGTAGTAGGATTTTGTGAAAGGGCATTTTGTGGAATAGTGATTTTATTTTTTTCCAAGTATTCATGAAATCCAAAATCAGATCCTATTTTTGTGTGAAGATCTACATCAAATTTTAGGGCCCTAGCAGTCAATCCACAATAACAAGCTGGTCCACCGGCAGTCTCAACTATAGTACTTGCTCTAGAGATTTCATCAATAGTACAATGCGAAAATATTCCAATCTTCATCTGTTTCTTGGATAAGTAGTACCCATTTAGTCTTTTTTCGATCCTTTATTACCTAAACATACCATACACAATATCTGTCCTTTTTCTACAATCAATTCAACATTGGATAATAAACAAAATGGCATAGGCCATGCATAATTCATTATAAGGCATACTAACTTAAATTTGTTAAATTTCAAGCACTGGTTTATACTATAATTTTTATTCTTGAATTTAATCTAATTTTTCTTGCACAGTAAAACATTTTGTACATTTATACAAAAATCGGTTTTCTTGAATCCACTCATGTTTTCCATCCTTAGATTTTAGACAGTATAGATCTCGGTATTTTGTATAAAACACGTTAGGTCAAATATCATTATAAAGAGGCAAATTAGAGTATAGGCATGCCATTAAAGCGAGCTAGTCGTGGACGACAAAAGGGAGGAAAGGGATCCTCTGGACGTATCCAGTGTACAAATTGTGGTGCTACCGTTCCACGAGACAAGGCAAAAAAGGTCACATCTAGATTGAATCTAGTTGAACACACACTTGCAAAAGAGCTAAGAGCTCAGGGAGCATACATTGCATCTCCAACAGTATTGAAATGGTATTGTATTTCATGCGCAATTCATTTTGGCATACTAAAGATTAGATCTGCAGACTCTAGAAGAAATACCGGCAGACTACGATAGTCAATCTTTAATGTGTCTAGCCGTTGCAATTATTCTTTGAATAAAAGTTATTCCTGCTATAATTGCCACAATTATTACGGCATAATTTAGGAATCCCGCCATTCCAACAATAGCAATTACTAACAGTCGTTCTGCTCTTTCCCCAATTCCTATTCCTTGTAGCTGTACTCCAAGCGATTCAGCTCTTGCTCTTGTATAACTTACAAGAAGCGATAGTGTAATTGCTAAAAGAACTACATATCCATCAACACCATATCCACCTATCAATATTCCAAGAAATATTGCTACTTCAGCAATCTTGTCAAATACAGAGTCCAAAAAGGCGCCTTTTTTTGAGGTCTTTTGTGTAACTCGCGCAACCTGTCCATCAACAATATCAAAAAATCCTGAAACCAAAAGCAAGATTCCCCCAATTATAAAAGAATATTCAAAATGTAGAGCATAGATTACAGCTGACGCAAATGCAAATACAAGACCTACTGCAGTCCAAAAATTTGCAGACAGACCTGTTGATGCAAATATTGTTCCAATTTTTTGCAGAGTAGGTTTTAGACATTCCCTGAAATTGTTAAGCATTGGATATCAACAATTTGTCAATAATTTATACTATTATAAACAAATCAATCTCAATCAGCATAGATGGAGTTTTCTCACCATATTACCACATGAGAGTTAAAGGTGAGGTTGTTAGAATTACTAGGTAGATCAAACGATGGTTGAGTTAGACGATATAACAAAAGTGCAAATCGTTAGAATGATTCTTGAAAAACAAACTGAGAAGGCACTAGAAAAACTAAGTGAATTGTATCATGTTACTCCTCCACAGATAGTTGTTGGAACCATAAAAGGGAAAAGAAGAACGGTTTATGCTCTTTATATTCCAAAAGAAAGAAAAATCTACGCACTAAATTCTGATATCTTCTTCAATCCTTTTGTGGTTTTACACGAATATTATCACCACATACGATCAAAGCTTGGAGTCCATCGTGGCTCAGAAAGAAATGCAAATAAGTTTGCTCAAGAATTTATTGATGCATATAAGAAAAGCGTAGAAACATCTAACAGAATGTAATCTTTCTAAATATAAAACTAAAACCCTAATTTTTGCAAGTATATATAATATTGAATACAAGATGATGCATGGGCATTATTGCAAAAGGTGCCAAGTGCAATGTTATTGGTTGCGATAAGGACGGAATTCGCTCATTGACTACAACCAAAGTAGAAGGAACCGGCCTTAGTATTTCTGGCAATTCAAAAAAAACAGTTTTGTGTAAAGAACATTACAAGGAATGGAAAAAAGCAACGAAAGAAGATAGGGATGTGGAAAGAGCTAGATATGACAGATTCTAGTCTTTTTTATTAAAATATACTTTGAAAAATCTTTGTAATATTTATCCAGTTTTTGGTCATAGGCCAAGGTTTATCTAAAGTATTGACAGCATTTCATCATATGAAACTAATTCAATTATTACTAGTCTTAACTTTGACTACAAGTTTTCTAGCTAGCGGTATAATGTCAGCCTCAGCATTACAAGGTTCAACAAATGATCAACCCTGCACCACGTCAAATCCCTGTCAAAAAATATGTGGTAATCATGTTTGTGCACCAGGCGAGGTCTATCCACCACTATTAGATAACACAAAAATTCAAAATACTACTGTTATAGTAGGAGATGGATCTGGATATTCAATATCTCAGAATACAACCAATAAAAATAATACGCTTCAAAATATGTCATCATCACAAATTCAAATGACAACAGGAATATCGTCTATCTACGACATGAATGGTACCAGAATGGTGTCAGATAGCAAAATGTGTTTATCTGGTGTTGATACATGTGTTATGATAAAAATGCTACATGCACCTCCATTAAAACAAATGAATGTTGGAATTGGTGCTCTTGACGTGAGCTGTAAGACAGATTTTCAACTAGTATTAAAAACAACCAATAACTTGCCAGCTTGTGTAAGCCCATCGACTGCAAATGAACTTGTCAAAAGAGGATGGGCACTAAGTCAGGATGCAATCATGAAAGAAAAATTGATGTTCGAACCCAATAGCCAGTGAGATTTTTAGGCTGTAACTAACTCAATTTGTCGCGGCGAGTGTTTTGAAATATCTTTATGTATAATTGCATGAGTTTCCTGTTTGAAGGTTAAATTACACCTATAACATTTCCATGCTATCATACTCATACTTTCATTAAATCAGTTTTTTCTATATAAAATCCGCGTAGCTTTCGTACTTTTCAATATCATATTTTAATTATAACAAAATATGTGTCCAGTAACTTTGTTAAACTAACGTTAAATATGTTAAAAATATAACAATGAGATAATGAAAGAGGAAAGAGTCAACCTAAGCAATGTTGATGTAGACAATCTAATAAACGCCACTAAACAACACTTCCAAGAATTGGGCCTTCAGATAATTCATGAGGACAAGTTTGAGAATTATTGGAGTATTAAGGCACATAAAGGTGGGAAGCTTGCTACTGTAACTGGCAGCATCAGAGATGTGGAGGTACTAGTAACTGGTGCAAATAACAACTATGAATTAACTCTTCGAACAGGAGCATGGGGCAGAGATATTGCAATTCCTGCACTTCTTGCAAGCATGGTTTCGTTGGGAGGTGCGGCAGCTGTTGCAGCGGCTGAGGTTTATCGAGCACATAAATTTGAAAAAAACTTTTGGGATTGGCTTAACAACCAAGTATCTCAGATAAGCAGCAAAGCAACAATAAGCCAGCCAAAGATCATCTCCCATGATACATCAGCGAAATAATTTCTCTATCTTCATGTTTTTTATATATCAATTACAAAATTGTCACATGGTATTTTAATGCCAACAAACCTTTCGATATAAAATGACTTTATTTAAACAAGGACCTTGGAATTTGACTGATCTTGTAACCGATCCAAAAAGTACTGCGTTTAGAAAACAGCTTGAAGAAATTGAAACCAAAGTAAGAAATTTTGAAAAAATGAAAAAGTATCTTAAACCAAACATTTCTACTCAAAAATTTGCACATATCCTCAGTTCCCTTGAGGAGATATCTGAAAAGTTTAGCAAAGTTAGCGGATATGCTTCTTTAGAATATTCTGCAGATACTCAATCAGATGAAGCCACATCATTATTAACTAGAATGACAAAGCTTGGTTCTCAGATTGAAAATCGTACATTATATTTTGATCAATGGTGGAAAAAACAATTGGATGAAAAAAATGCAAACAGACTAATAAAATCATCAGGCGAATTATCAGAATTTTTAAGATTTAAAAGATTGTTGGCCAAATATTCGCTTTCAGAATCTGAAGAAAAAATAATCAATACATTAGATGTTACCGGTAGCACTGCACTAGTAAAACTTTATGATAAGATCACAAATGCATTCCAGTATGTAGTAAAAATCGATGGAAAGTTGAAAAAATACAACAGAGAAGAACTTGGTGTACTTGTTAGAAACCCTAAATCCAAAACAAGAGAAGTTGCCTACAAAGCACTCTTGTCTCAATACGATAGACAAAAAGGAGTTCTTGGTGAAATATATCAAAATCTGGTACAAAATTGGAAAGATGAGAGCATTGAGATTAGAGGATACGCATCCCCAATATCGGTCAGAAATATCGCTAATGACACAGATGACAAGACAGTTAATTCTCTTCTTTCTGTTTGCAAGTATAATGCATCAGTATTTCAAAAATTCTTTACACTAAAAGCAAGAATGCTTGGAATGAAAAAACTTCGACGTTATGACATCTATGCTCCAACATTAAAGGTAAAACAAAAGTCATACAAGTATGATCAGGCAGTCAAGATGGTTTTACAGACACTAAATGGTTTTAGCCCAACATTATCAGAATATGCAAAAAAAGTCTTTATACAAAACCATGTTGATTCTTCTATCAGACCTGGAAAAAGAAGCGGCGCATTTTGTAGCACCATATCACCAAAGATAACACCGTATGTTCTTGTAAATTTCAAAGGCAAATCAAATGATGTGTTTACATTGGCTCATGAATTGGGCCATGCCATACACAGCATTGCAGCATCAGACAAATCAATTTTTGTTGCAGAAGCACCGTTACCATTAGCAGAAACCGCATCAACATTTTCAGAGATGTTGTTGTTTGATGAGATTCTAAACAAAGTTTCTAATGAAGAGAAAAAATCAATATTAACAGAACATATAGATGATCTTTATTCAACCATATCAAGACAGGCCTTTTTTACATTATTTGAAATTGCAGCACATAAAAAAATCGGTGAAGGTGCAACTGTAGAAGACATTTCAAATGAATATATGAAAACCCTCAAAGAACAATTTGCCAATTCAATTAACATGACAGGTGATTTTGGTGTAGAGTGGAGTTGTATTCCACACTTTTATCACTCTCCGTTTTACTGCTATGCGTATTCATTTGGAAATCTGTTGGCATTATCGTTTTTCCAGAGATACAAAAATGAGGGCAAATCCTTTGCACCTACGTATATCAAAATTCTTTCTGCAGGAGGATCAAAGAAACCAGAAATTCTGTTAAAAGAATATGACATAGATATTTCATCCGAAAAATTCTGGCAAGACGGTTTTGAGTATATCAAAAATCAAGTTAACAGACTCTCAAAACTAGATAATTAAAATCGCCTAGCAGCCAAGCGCCCCCAGCTGCTAGGCATGTTCCCCTGCGGTTTGAACCGATGTCAACAAGAATGAGCACAAATTACCATTTAAACCATTGGAATCCTGATCGCTTAACTAAAACTATTTTATTTTATTTCACGTACAAAGGCCAAGTGAAATATCCAAGATGTTGCAATAAAGATCCAGTATATTTGATTACTTATGACTGTGGGCCTGACCCAAAGGAAACCATTCTTGTATGCAAGGATCATTATTCAGAAGAACCATTTCAACGATTTGCAATCAAAATTGAAAAATTGCAAGAGTAGACTTAATAGTTCGATCTAAAAAAGTCCATTTATTGAAATACATAATTATTTTTTCTCTTGTTTTTTCAATTTTACTTTTCAATGTTTTTAGTGCATATGCACAACAACCTCAACTTGCATCATTTCATGAGGTAGCCCAAGTTCTAGTTGATCAAAAATTTCAAAATCAAACAACTGCATTCATAGGACTTGAATCTACCAGTCCATTAGAAATGCGTGTCCCTACCGGACTTGATCAAAAAATACGCAATACCGCTAATGTTACCTCTGTTACAATAACAAATGCACAGACCTGTGTTGAAGGAGTTCCAAAATATGATTCGTGTGTTTTGGTGACTATAAATGATCAATCACTTATACAATCATACAACATTACAAAAATTCAGACACAATCTAAGATAATAGGAGATGGTTTGATAGGTGACATTAACAGTGCATTTCACTTAAATTCTGAGTTTAACAATGTCTACATAAATCCAAAAGGAGAATATAGTAATGCGTTGGGTACATCTGGTGCAGTTTCAGGGAATAGGACAATTTCTATAGTATACACAATGTCAAGTTCTAAATCAGATTATTTGTTCGATGGTTTTACTTCCATATTACTACCTCCACAAATAAAAGATGCCGGAGGGTTTTTGGATGCAGCAAAAAAAATGGTAAGTAATTCTAATTCATCTGTAACTTTTGCCATAATACCAAGAACAGATGTATCAATTTATCAACTTCAAGTATCAGAACGTTTTCCAATTAAAAGTACTATAACTACAATTAGTCCTCTGGATCTTTTTGGAGTCGACAAGCTAGATAGATCAAGTTATTTTAACTCAGGGTTTTTCCCTCTAAACTCAATTCTTCAAATCACTATATTATCAAATCAGCCAGAAGCAATTACAGATCACGGAGGAAATCTTGTTCCAACTCAAGTGAGAAATGGACAAAAACTTCCATCAGATCTTACAAAAGCAGGATGGTTATTTGATCCAAGTTCTGGCAACCAGATAACAGCAGTCTATCTTTTTGGAACAACTACATCTGCCAGTAAAAATGATCTAACATTAACCATAGGAAATGGAACTACTGGAATTGAAAACCCAGTTAACTCAACCACACCTACTCCAACACCTGTCAAACCCACGAACATAGATTATTCACCATACGTTTTAATTGGAATTGTTGCAGCTGCAGGCGTTGCAATTTACATATTTCTTAGAAAGCGGTAACTAGAGAATTAAGACTGCTGCCGCAAAAACTGTAGTCCAACGTCCTTTTGGATCTCCAATAGCACTTTGTGTAATATTTCTTGTTTTGTAAATTTCTCCTGAAATTTTCCATTGTTTTCTTTTTTCGTCCCAGCTTTTTTCAAGATCAAATTTTACTCCAAGTGAGGAGGCAAGCATTTGTGCTGCAATATCCTCAGCATAGTCTCCAGCTTCCTTTTCTGTTTCTCCAAACGATTCATATTCTGATAAATAACCATATTTGGCTTTATCAGCAGGTTCAGCAATTCCAACAGAGGCAGCCATCAACCTATGCGGCTCGTTACTTTGTTGTCTAGAATAAATTACAAATTGAACGCTGCCTGGGCGGATCAGTTTTAGCCCCTCTGCGCGAGAGATCAACTTTGCACCTGGTGGGAAAATACTAGATATCAAAACTAGGTTAGTACCAGAAATGCCAGCATCTCGTAGTGCATATTCAAAACTTGTTAGTTTATCTTGGTGAACACCCTTACCTCTGGTAAGAAATAATTTTTTTGCAACTAGATCTAGCACTATCCATTTCTATTTACTGATCTTTAAATATTTATGGATGAAATATTGAAAATTATTTCAAGGATTTCAGTGACGCAATAATCTCTTTACCATGAGATTCAACCTTAATCTCTCGGAAAATTTTTACAATTTTTCCTTCTTTGTCTATGACAAAGGTAGAACGTTTGGCCAAACCAGCCAGATTGAGGCCAGCATAAGTTTTACAAGTTTCTTTTTTAGGATCACTTAAATGTAAATATGGAATCTTATATTCTTCGACAAATTTCTTTTGATCCTCAATTGTATCCACAGATATAGCAAACAATACAGCATCCATAGCCACAATCTCAGGATATGCTGAGACTATAGTTTGAGCCATTTTGAAGACTTTTTTTGATGGACATGCAAACAAATGGTTTTTAGGATAAAAACACAAAACTGTATTTTTTTTGCCCTTAAAATAACTAAGTTTTGTCACACTGCCATCATTAGCCTGTAGTTCAAAGTCTGGTGCTACCTCTCCTTCGTGCATAAATATCATTTTCCTATCTGGTTTAATACTATTTTGGAACATTTATGGAAATACAAAATTCTATAATTGAATGATCTAAAATATGGAAAAGCTTTTTGAAAGTTAATCAGTACAAACAAAAATTAAGACATGGCGTTTTAGAAATATAATATGAAAGCAGCGTACGTAAAAGGTCCAGCAGATGTAGAGATAAGAACCATAGAAAAACCAGACGTAAAAAGAGGTGAAATATCAGTTAGGATGCATGCGTGTGGTGTCTGTGGCTCAGATTTAGAGAAAATCTATGGACAGTACAGTCAACCCTCAATGAGACTAGGACATGAACCATCAGGAATAATTGTACAGGTAGGAGAAAATGTCAAAGATTTCAAAAAAGGGGACAAAGTATTCGTTCATCACCATGTACCTTGTTATTCGTGTCATTTTTGTTTACATGGGAATGAAACCATGTGTCAGAAATATTCTGAAACAAATCTTCTTCCATGTGGGCTTGCGGAGGAATTTGTTGTACCAGAATGGAATGTATCTCATGGCGGAGTCATAAAAATACCAGATATCATGAGTTTTGAGGAAGCTGCAATGATAGAACCACTTGCATGTTGTATAAGAGCATGGAATAAAATTAAAATAAAAAAAGGAGATTCAGTTGCAATTTTTGGTGCAGGTCCTACTGGAATGATGCATGTAATGTTAAGCAAATTTTATGGATTAAATGAAATTTTTTGTTTTGATGTGAATGATTTCAGATTGGATTTTGCAAAAAAATTTCAAATAACTGAATCTATAAAATCAACAGATTCCATGGCCCATGAAAAAATCCTTTCAAAGACACAGGATAGAGGGGTTGACATAGCAATTGTTGCGACAGGTAGTCTTAGTGCAATAACTCAAGCCATAGAGTTTGTAAGAAAAGGAGGAACAATAGTTTTGTTTGGTGTTCCAACCAAAGATGCTAAGCTTCAACTCGATGTCAGCAAAGTATACTCTAAGGAAATAACAATAATTCCAAGCTATGCTGCGTCAGAAACTGATACCGTGATAGCTTTCAGATTAATTCAGGATAACAGCGTACAAGTCAAAAAGCTGATAACACATAGATTTGATCTTACAGAATCAAAAAAAGCGTTAGAATACGCACATCAAGGAAATGATGCTATGAAAATAATTATAACAAATTCAGAAACGCTTAACTAAGGTTTTTTTGGAACATTAAGATATGGATTGGGGATTAAAAAATAGGCTAGCACGCATAATCAGACCACATAGTGGTCGTGGAGTTATGCTAGCAGTAGATCATGGTTATTTCTTAGGTCCAACAGAGCGCCTTGAAGTTCCACGTAAAACAATCCAGCCGTTGTTACCTTATGCAGATTCTCTCATGTTGACACGAGGTATTTTGAGAACTTCGGTTGATGAGAAGTATTCTATTCCCATAGTCCTTAGAGTTTCAGGAGGTTCTAGCATCATAGGAAAAGACCTCTCAAATGAAAAGATAACCACTTCCGTAAAGGAGGCAATAAGGCTTAACGCAACTGCGCTTGCATTATCAATATTTGTAGGGGCACCATACGAACATGAATCACTTATAAATCTAGGAAAGCTTGTAGACGAGGGCGAAGAGTACGGCATACCTGTTCTTGCAGTTACCGCAGTTGGAAAAGAACTTGAAAAACGCGATGCCAGATATCTTGCATTATCATGTAGAATTGCAGCGGAGTTTGGTGCACATATTGTTAAAACATATTATTGTGAAAACTTTGAAAAAGTAGTAAACAGTTGCCCCGTACCTGTAATAATAGCAGGTGGACCAAAGCTAGATTCTGAGCTTGATGCATTACAATTAACTTATGATGCACTGCATGCAGGTGCTGTTGGAGTAGACATGGGAAGAAACATCTGGCAGTCAGACTATCCAGTTCCAATGATAAAGGCAGTTCGTGCACTGGTACATCAACGTGTTACTGTCAAAGAAGCACACGAAATATTTACCAAAAATAAAGAAATTGAAAAAAACCCAAAACCCGCATCTGAAACAATTACCGATCAACCTAAAACTAAAACAAAATCGACAAAATCAAAAAAGACCAAATCAAACTAGTCTGATATTTTAGAAAGATGCACATGTACTATTTTCCACTTAGTTGATTTTATCAAAACAAACGTTGCTCTACTTAACATAGAAATGTGTTGTCCTCTGAAACTATAGTTATCGACTATCATCCCTGTTTGTCTTAATTGAAACGTAACGACTACACTGTTTTCAAAAAGATCTATCTTGGGATTTATTATTTCATATTCATAATCAGATATGCTAACAAACCTTAATTCTTGTAAGGCAATTGTTGTTGCATAATCTTTGAGGTCAAATGGAGGTACATCACTATAGCTCGAAAATCGTGTATCATTTAGTTGTATAGCAGCTAACGGTGCAAGATTTTTTGTTTTTCCAGCATCAAAAAAAATCTTTATTATTTCCAGTATTTCTTCTCTGTCAGACAAAATCAACTTTGCTTGAGGAGCTTCGTGTTTAAGTTTTTTGAAAAGCACACAAAATTCATTATTTTTTGTCATGTGATAGTAAAGTATAATGAAATAATTATCATGTATCTAGGTAGTTTTTAACAAATTTAGTCGATTTTTCTAGCAATATTTATAAATTATTCTTGTTGAAATTCTATAGACTGAAATGAAGTTAGGAGGATCGGCGAGCATTTCTAGTATTCTATTGCTAGTCGACCTTATGCTGTAAGAACACAGCTTAGTTTCTGGTGAAAAATTTATGGAAAAAATGTCAGGTGCTAGATCATTAATGGTTGCCCTTGAGAAGGAGGGTGTGGAGCTAGCCTTCGGGCTACCCGGAGGTGCAAACTTGCCAATCTATGACGAGTTATACAAAAGCAACATTCGCCACATATTGGTAAGACATGAACAATCTGCATCACATATGGCAGACGGATTTGGGAGAGTAAGCAGGAGACCTGGAGTCTGTTTTGCAACCTCAGGTCCTGGTGCAACAAACATTGTAACTGGAATTGCAACAGCCCAAGCTGATTCTGCTCCAATGATTGCCATCACTGGACAAGTTCCATCAAAGATGATAGGTAAAGATGCATTTCAAGAAAGCGATATTATTGGTATTACAAACCCAATCGTCAAATATGCTTTTCAACCAATGGACGCAGCTGAAATTCCAACAGTGGTAAAAAAAGCATTTTACATTTCATCAACAGGAAGACCAGGTCCTGTCTTAATAGATATTCCAAAAGATGTACAGCAAAATGAAGCCGAAATGCATTTTCCAAACGAGGTCAAAGTCAGAGGATATCATCCTTGGGTAGATCCAGACATCAGAGAAATTGAACGTGCAATAGACATGCTTCTCTCAGCAGAAAGGCCAATAATTCTTGCAGGTGGTGGAGTAATAATTTCTAGTGCTTTTGCAGAATTACAATCAATAGCAGAACTTCTCATGATACCTGTAGTAACTACTTTTAAAGGAAAAGGATCATTTCCAGAAAATCATCCATTATCACTTGGTCCAATAGGAATGCATGGACATGCAGAAGCAAACAAAATGATGGTTGAGGCAGACTGTGTTCTTGCTGCAGGTTCTAGATTTTCAGATAGATCGGTCGGAACATTTGAAGAATTTGAAAAAAGATTAAAAATCATACATATGGATGTAGATCCAGCAGAGATTGGCAAAAATCAAACAACAACTGTTGCCGTAGTAGGAGACATCAAGGCGTCATTGAGAATAATGGTAAAGATGCTAGTTCAAAAAGCAATCAAGCGTGGTGACGACAATCCTTGGTTAAAACGAGTAAATGAAACTAGGGATTATTATAGAGAAAATTTGAAGCTTCATCCACATCCACTTGGTGCAGCTAAAATTTTACGCAAGTTAAGAGAAGTGTTACCTCATCAATCAATTGTAACTACAGAAGTAGGTCAACATCAGATGTGGGCTTCATTATTTTTCGATGTCATCCAACCTGGTACTTTCTTTAGTTCAACAGGTCTTGGCACTATGGGTTGGGGATTTCCAGCTGCAATTGGAGCAAAGGCAGCAAAACCAAGTGTTCCAGTATTAGATATTGCGGGAGAAGGTAGTTTTAACATGACAGAAAATTCACTTGCCGTATCAGTTTTGGATAATTTGCCTGTAATTGTTTTGTTGATGAATAACTTTTCACTTGGAATGGTAGCACAATGGCAGAGAACATTTTACGATCGAAGGATGATCGGAATTGATCTTAAAAACTGCCCAGACTATGTTAAATTAGCAGAAGCATATGGAGCTCAAGGCATAAGAGCCGAGTCGATTGATGAAGTTGGCAAAGCTGTTCAAACCGCACTCAAAAGTGATGTTGCAACTGTAATTGACATACCAATAGATCCACAAGAAGATGTTTTACCATTTGTAGCACCTGGTACGCCACTCAAGGACATGATCCTACCATCATAGGGATTCCCATGTGGTCCATAATTTCCGTACTAGTAGAGAATAAACCAGGAGTCTTGTTTAAAGTGACAAATCTTTTCAGATCAAGAAATTACAACATAGATAGCATTTCAGTAGGTATAACTGAAAATCCAGAATTCTCCAGAATGACGATCACTACGTCTGCTGATGAAAAACAACTCAATCAAATAATAAAACAGCTTGACAAATTGATCGATACTGTTGAGGTAAAACGCTTAGAAGAGAAGATGAGTGTATATAGAGAACTAGTACTCATGAAGATCAAAGTAAGTAAGCCGTCAGACAGCATGGAAATAATGAATCTTGCAAATGCTTTCAAATGCCAAGTTCATGATGTGAGAAAGACCTCAATCATAATAGAGATAACTGCTACACCAGACAGAATTAATGCATTTGAGGATCTAGTGCGAGGGTATGGAATTTTAGAAATCGCAAGAACTGGAATATGTGCACTTTCAAGAGGTGGTGTCAATGAAGATTAGAATTTTTGATACAACACTAAGAGATGGTGAACAAACACCTGGAGTAGCTCTAACACCAGAACAGAAACTAGGTATTGCAGAAAAGCTAGATGCACTTGGTGTTGATGCTATAGAAGCTGGATTTCCAGTAATTTCCGATGGAGAAATGCAAGGTATCAAGTTGATATGTAATGCAAATTTTCGTGCAGAAATATGTGGTTTAGCAAGGACAGATAAAAAAGACATAGATGCAGCAGTTACAGCAGGTCTCAAATACATCCACACATTTATCGCAACATCAGACATACATCTCAAGTACAAACTAAAACTATCACGAGATCAAGCATTGGCAAAAGCAATAGAAGCTGTAGAATATGGAAAATCTCTTGGTTTGCAGGTAGAGTTCTCTGCTGAGGATGCAACAAGAACTGATAGAGACTTTCTTAAAAAAGTTTTCAAAGAAGTTGCAAATGCAGGTGCAGATAGAATAGACATACCAGACACGGTGGGATATTCCACTCCAGGATATATTGCAGAGATAACTAAAGATGCGATTGAAGCAACACATCTACCAATTAGTGTACATTGCCACAATGATTTTGGTCTTGCAGTTGCAAATGCAATTTCTTCAATACAAGTAGGTGCTCAATGTGCACATGTCACAATAAATGGAATAGGGGAAAGAGCAGGCAATGCATCTCTTGAAGAGTTGGTAATGTCACTTCAATGCTTACAATTTGATAAAAAATATGAGACAAACATTAACACAAAACTTCTCTATGAGACCTCAAGGTATGTCTCCAGCATAGTAGGAATTCACGTACAACCAAACAAAGCTATCGTTGGTGAAAACGCCTTTGGACACGAATCTGGAATACATACCCATGGCGTTTTGAGTAATCCATTGACCTATGAGCCAATTAGTCCAGAACTTGTAGGCAGAACAAGATGGTTCCAAGTAGGAAAACATGCAGGTGCTCATGGAGTTTCCGCAATGCTTGAAGAATATGGGATTCAACCAACAAGGGAACAAGCTCATGAAATTCTTGAGAGAGTAAAAAAACTTGGAGATCAAGGAAAACATGTCACTGATGTAGAATTGCTTTCAATAACAGGAGAAGTCATGCAAACACAAGGTCTAAAGAGACTAGTACATCTTACAGGATTTTCTGTCTCAACTGGTATGGGCAACATGCCATATGCATTTGTCAAATTAAACATAGAAGGAAAAGACTTTATCGGAACTGATTATGGTGTAGGTCCTGTAGACGCATCAATAAACGCAATTCAAAAAATAACTGGCGAGATAGCCAAAGTACGAATTAAAGATTACAAGTTAGATTCCATAGCTGGTGGCTCTGATGCACTTTGTGAAGTAACAATAAAGGTAGAAGATGCATATGGTAATCTTGCATCAGCAAAATCAATAGGAGAAGACATTGTAATTACTAGCGTACAAGCCATGATTGATGGCATAAACAGAATAATGCTCAAGAAAATTCTCAAGCAGAAAAATTTAGGAAAATAGATGCAATCAGGCTTAAAAAATACACTTAGAAATTTTAAGTTTTATACAATTTATTATCTGCCAAATAATTGAAGAAACATGTTTCTTAAACTATCTAGTCCCTCTCCCATCACATTATTATTGATTATTGTAAATGGTGTGATTTTTGCATATGGTACTTTATCAAATTCGCAAGATCAAATCATTTCCCACTATGGATTTGTTCCCGATAATTTATTTCGCTACAATCACCCTTTATCAGATGACATAATCAGATTATTTTCCTCAATGTTCATTCATGCAAATATTGCCCATATTGCATTCAACCTTTTGGCACTTGCATATTTGGGAGGCTTTGCAGAAAGATCAATTGGCATACCCAGATATCTCTTGATTTATTTATCAGCAGGAGTCTCAGGCGCATTGCTGCATGGAATTATTGCATCATTCATTTTGGGAAATGGTTCAAGTGTTTTGATTGGAGCGTCTGGAGCAATTTCAGGCATAATGGGAATTACAGCTGCACTTGGCGACATCAGAGGATATTACTGGCTTGCCATACAGATCCTATTTGCATTTGTCGGCTCGTTTGCGTCAATATCAATAGCGTTCATGGCACATGTTGGCGGGTTCATAGCTGGATTGCTATTGACAAAATTACTAATTGAGATAGAGCGTAAAAAAAGAAAGGGATACTGGAGCTATTCACAATAATTTTATGTTTTATCATCAACATAGAATTTTAGTCTGAACAAAAAGAAAGCATAATTTTATTTAACAAGCAAGGACAGTCATACCTGATGTATCAAATTGCTCTCATAACAGGAGATGGTATAGGACCGGAGATTTCGGAGTCTGTGATCAAAGTTTTAGAAACAGTAAATGACAAACTTGATTTAAAAATAAAAATAGAAAAACTTGAAGCTGGTGATAATGCATTAAAAAAAACAGGAAAAGCGTTACCTGAATCAACTTTAGAATCTGTTAAAAAATCAAACGCATGCTTGAAGGCTCCAGTAGGTGAAAGTGCCGCAGATGTAATCATAGTATTAAGAAGAATGTTAAACCTCTATGCAAACATCAGACCTGCAAAGTCATACCCTAACATGCCAGCGCTAAAGGACAACATAGACTTGGTCATAGTTAGGGAAAATACAGAGGACCTTTACACGGGCATGGAGTTTGATATTGGAAATACAGTAGTAGCTTTACGTACAATTTCAGAAGATGCGTCAAAACGTATAGCAAAATACGCATTTTTAATGGCAGATCAGCGAAACCAAAAAAGAAAGGTCACATGCGTTCACAAGTCCAATGTCATGAGAAAAACAGATGGTCTTTTTGCCAGATCTTGTAGTGAAATAGCGAAAGGCTTTCAGGATATACACTTTGAGCAGATGTATGTAGATGCATGTGCCATGAATCTCATTAGGCAGCCAGAAACGTTTGATGTAATTGTTACTACCAATTTGTTTGGCGATATTTTATCTGATGAGGCAGCTCAGGTGGTTGGAGGTTTAGGTATGGCGCCTGCAGCAAACATAGGAGATAATTTTGCATTATTTGAGCCTGTTCACGGAGCTGCATTTGATATTGCTGGAAAACAAGCTGCAAATCCATCTTCATTCATTCTTTCTGCAAAAATGATGTTTGAATGGCTCGGAATGAAAAACAATGATCAGAAATGTTTCACGGTAGCAAAAAAAATAGAATCAGCGGTATATGGTGTAGTACAAAAAGGATTAAAGACAAAGGATATTGGTGGCAATATTACAACTAGTGAATTTGCTAGGCATGTAATTTCAAACATTACTTAAGATCTGATTTTGGCGGCTCTAGTGACCAAAAAAACATTGCAAGACATACTGGAATCATAATCAGAACGGCGACACCAAACGAAACCCAATAAAACGTTGGATCAATACCAGGAATTAGCGGTATTGGAAATACAGTATATGCCCATACAAATGCTATAAATCCAAGAAGGATTTTGTTTCTTTTGAAAATCTTCCAACCAAGTTTTCTTTTTGTTATGTAACAACGTTTACATCTTGTCCTATCATCTGTCATACACGATGTACAACAACGTTTTTCACAAAAGTAGCATCTACGGTCTCCAAATTCAGAGCCACAGAAATCACACTGTTGCACGGATATTTTCACCAGAATAAGATTTATCTTTTTATGGAGAAAGTCTTTCTGGATCACGCGGATACAAGACAACTTCTCTAACATTATCTATTTTTGTAAGAACAGACATCAATCTATCAAGGCCTAGACCCCAACCTGAATGAGGCGGCATGCCCCAGTCAAATGCTCTCAGATGATCTGCAAATTGGTGAGGATTAAGCCCTTGTTCCTCAAGCCTTGATTTTAATTTTTTTGGATCATGTAATCTTGTACCGCCTGAAGAGAGTTCAAGATATCCGTACTGGAGGTCAAATGAACGAGACAGGGTGGGATCATCGTCTTTTTCATGTATGTAAAAGGGTTTTAGTTTCATGGGCCAATCAATTAAAAAGTAAAAGCCTGGATGTCTTTCTCCTAATGTACGTAGATGCGAATCCTGTAAATCATCTCCAATTTCAAGTTTTATTCCATCATTTGATAATTCTTCAATTGCTTTTTTGTATGTTAGGCGTTCAAATGGAGTAGAAGGCTTTTTGATTTCAATGCCAAGTATCTTTTGTTCTATGGTACAGTTCTTTTCTGTATAATCAAATACATTAGTTACAACTCGCTCTAAAATATCCATCACATCAAAATAATCCATAAATGCAGCTTCAATATCTACACTTGTAAATTCTGTAAGGTGTCTTACTGTATGTGATTTTTCAGCTCTATAATAAGATGCAATTTCAAAAACGCGTTCTAGACCTATTGTAAGTTGTTCCTTGTAAAGTTGTGGGCTCTGAGCAAGATATGCTTGTTTTTCAAAATATTTTAATGAGAAAAGATTTGCTCCTCCTTCACTCGCACTGCCAATTATTTTTGGAGTATTTACTTCAATGAAATGATTTTCTGTAAGTGTTTTTCTAATTGAGACAAGTGTATGATGTCTTAATTTAAAAATAGATGCAGTTTTTTGATTACGAAGATCAAGTGCTCTTGCGTTTAACCGGTTATCAATATTACTTTCTAGCCTTCCAATAGGATCTATTGGCAATGGATGTACAGCTAGTGTCAAGATGTCAACTTTTTCAGATTTAATTTCAAATGGGAAATCTCTGGCTTTTGATTGT
The DNA here is from genome assembly GCA_035631875.1 of Nitrosopumilaceae archaeon. NCBI lineage: Archaea > Thermoproteati > Nitrososphaerota > Nitrososphaeria > Nitrosopumilales > Nitrosopumilaceae > Nitrosopumilaceae archaeon. The sequence goes on from DASQHX010000010.1 coordinate 185,107, forward strand.
TGAACAGTACCAGTTATCCTAACTACACTTTGTTTATTCAATTCCTTGGCTTGCTCTAGTGATTCATTTCCTACAAGAACAATTTGTGCAACACCTGTAACATCACGCAGAGTCAAGAATGTAAGTTTACCAAGCTCTCGTATGTCCTCTATCCAACCACCAACCATAACCTTTGTTCCTATCATAGAAGGTTCAAGGTGACCAATGTAATGAGTTCTTTTGAAATCCATGAGATTACTCTTATTTTCTCTCGAACTCTACTGCAAGTTCTATTCCACGTAGGTCTTTTGATATGGAGACTACCTTATCTGTATCAATTGGAAATCTAGGTGTTCTTTTTCCAGATACAATCACTTTTGTTTTTTGAATACCGCCTGGAACCCAAACACGGTTAATAGCTAATATTTTGATTGGAAAGAATAGATCTTCAATGAATTTCTTATCAGATGCACTTTCTTCTACGAGCCATATCTTTCCTGGAAATTCGCCTTGTAGTAATCTATAAAGCTCTCTGCTTTGTCTTACCATCATAATATCGGAACTGCTTAAATACAAAACATAGTTGCCAGTTGATTCCTGACATGAATTAAGAGTAAATTTTTCAATTTGAGGTATTTTTTGTGAAAGATGTACCAGTTTGATTGCTGCTTCCACATCTGTTTTAGTTAATTTCCCCGAATCTAGTTTTGACTCACATTGCGGACAAAGAATACCATTCATGGCATCAAAAGTACAAATTGGCGTTCTCAAGTAAATCGGTTTTTTAACTTACTAAAACTAGAATATAACCCCTTCTTCCAAAACCCACATTTAGATCATTGATCTAAAATGATCGATGCATTACATTTCTGTAACTGGTCTTAAAACACAATACAAAACACATACAGGGATTATTCATGCAGTAGATGACGTAAGTTTTTTTTTAGAAAATGGTGAATCTATTGGAATTGCTGGCGAAAGTGCATGTGGAAAGAGTACCCTTGGACTTTCCATAATGAGATCACTTCAAGGTGGCAGAGTGGTTTTAGGGGACATATTATTTGAAGGCAAATCCATAATTAAAATACCAGAATCAGAATTTACAAAAAAATATCGGTGGAAAGAAATTGCCATGATATTTCAGGGAGCCATGAATTCGTTAGATCCCGTGTTCACAATAGAACAACAATTACATGAAATTTTAAAGCAGCATAAATATCCAGGTGACTTTAATGTGAAATCTTCTGAAACCCTAATCTCTGTTGGCCTCAATAATTCTATATTAAAAAAATTTCCTCACGAGCTTAGTGGAGGCATGAAACAAAGGATTGTCATTGCAATGGCGCTTCTTTTAAATCCAAAATTTGTAATTGCTGATGAACCAACAACTGCCTTAGATGTGCTCGTACAAGCACAGATTATCAATCTACTCAAAAAACTGAAAAAAAATGGAATGAGCATTATGTTAATCACACATGACTTGGCAATAATATCTGAAATTGCTGAAAAAATTGGGGTAATGTATGGCGGCAAGATGGTAGAGTTTGGCAATTCATCGGAAATTTACAAAAATCCAAGACATCCATACACACAAGGCCTACTTGAATCCATACCATCACTGAAAGAAAATAAAAAGCCAAAATTCATCCGTGGAAATCCTCCTAGTTTGATAAATTCTTCGGAAGGATGTAGATTTTATGAAAGATGTCCACACGCAATGGAAAAATGTAAAAAGGAACCACCTAAAATTAAAACAGACTCTGGGTATGTTTTGTGTTGGCTCTATGAATAATTTTATGGGAATATTTGTTCTAGCAACTCATAACAAAACGCAGTATTCAATTGTTAATATTATTTAATAATTTTAAAAAATCACTACGGTGCGTATTGTGTGTAATTTGCGCCTGTACCGATATTACATGTTGATGGATGTGCAGCATCATAGCAACCAGCTATTTTTTGATTTATTACATCCATGCCTTGTGCAATCAACACATTTCTGTCTCGTGCATTCTCATCAGTTGTTGAAACTTGATCTATACCAACATAATGTGAACCAGATGCTACATTCATTTCATCAAGTAGTGCTATTGCTCTTGCTTCAGAATCTGCCAAAGTTTTTTCAATATATGCTTGTCTATCTCTTCCATTCTCATCAGTTGAAACACTTGTTAAGCTAGCATAGTTTGTAGTCAAACTTGCCAATTGAGCTGCCAAATCAGTATTTTGTTGTTCCAGTGTTGCTATCCCTTGTTGTATCAACACATTTCTGTTTCGTGCATTCTCATCAGTTGTTGAAACTTGATCTATACCAACATAGTGTGGACTTAGACTTGCTAATGCTAGCGCTATTTTGTAATTGTTTTTATCCATTTGTGCCATTGACAGTGCAATCTGAGTATTTCTATCCATGTGTACCGTCTCATCAGTAGAAGTGCTTGTTAGACCTGCATAACCTGTAGAAAATTTGTCTAAGCCTAAAACATGAATCTCGCTAAAGATTGTCATACCCTTTGCTTGTGAATATATTTGACCGTTTGCAATGTTTACATTTCTATCAACTAACACAGTTTCATCAGTTGTAGTACTTGTTGAACCAGCATAGTTAGTACTTTGATCTAATGGCAATACATGAGTATCAGAATATTTCTGTAGTGCCCTTGCAGCTCCAATAGCTGCATTCTGTTGAATGGTACTTTGGCTATCATCAGCAGATGCCAAATTGACAAGGTATTGACCGCTAAATCCAAACATTACAATAATCATTAAACCGGCTAGTATCTTTTTTTGCACGATTTCTATCATATTTCATGGGTTTTAAAACCTTGCGATAATGAGATTTTGACGATAATGATCGCTTGATATAATTCGAATTTCTTAATATCATATTGGAAGAGATTCTTTCAGTACAAAATCTAACCAAGTACTTTACAAATAAAGGAATTTTTTCTTCCTCAAAAATAGTTAAGGCTGTTGATGGAATATCCTTTTCTTTAAAAAAAGGCGAAGTCCTCGTTTTAGCAGGAGAATCAGGATCAGGTAAAACTACCATCTCTAGACTAATCCTTAGAGCAATAGAACCAGATTCTGGTACAATCTTTTTTGATGGTGTAGAGGTTACTAGAGAAAGTAGAAACCTGGACAAGCTAAGAAAGCAGTGTCAAATAATATATCAGGATCCTTATGCAGCTATAAACCCCAGGATGAAGGTTTCTGAGATCATTATGGAGCCACTACAAATTCATAAAATAGGAACCACATCAGAAAGAAAGAAAATTGTATTAGATGTACTCCATGAAGTCAGACTTGAACCTGCTGAGATAATTTATGAAAAATATCCACATATGCTTTCTGGCGGTCAAAGACAAAGAATAGTTCTTGCGAGAGCCCTAGTTACAAAGCCAGAGGTAATCATTGCAGACGAGCCAGTATCAATGTTAGATGTTTCCGTAAGAGCTGAAATTCTAGAGTTGATGAGAGAGATTCAGGAAAAACATGGAATTTCATATATTTACATCACACATGATTTATCCACAGCGCGTTATCTAGGTCAAAGAATTGCCATCATGTATCTTGGGAAAATTGTAGAATCAGGGCCAATTAATGAGGTGCTTTTTCATCCAAAACACCCATACACGCAGGCACTCACAGATGCCATATCAGAGCCCAATCCAGACAATCTTTACCAAGATAAAAAAATTAGAATCAATGAACCTGTAGATATTGACGTCTATGAAGGTTGTCGATTTCGTTCAAGATGTCCTTATGTCATTGAAAAATGCAAAGATGAGCCTCCGCTTGATCAAGTAGAGAAAGATAGATTTGCAGCATGTTTTGTAAAAATAAATTAATTGGCAACTTGTTGCGTGTTTGAAATCTTGTGCGAAACTACTTGTGAAGCGGCATTCTTTGAGAACACACCATAAATTAGACTTGCTTTTTGCACAGTGGAATCCTTTAATGAAACCATAATCATCTGGCTTCCTTTAGCACGTTCTTCAAGTATTTTTGAAAGTCGTTCTGTATTTAGTGCATCAAGATGAGCATCCACTTCATCAAGTAGATAAAATGGCGATGGCTTTAGTGTCTGTAATGCTAAAAGGAATGTTATTGCTGCAAGTGTTTTTTCACCACCACTGATTGATGTAGATTCTCTTTTTTGTTTATTGGGGAACTGTACTAGAAATGACAATCCAGAAGCAAATATATCGTCTTCATTTTGTATTTCAAGCCAGGCGTTTCCTCCTGTCATTTTATTAAAAACTTCTCTAATATCTTTGTCTACTTTGTCATATGATTCCAAAAATGTTTGTCTCTTATTTTTATCAACTTCTTCAATGAATTTGACAATAGAGTTTCTTTCCTCTTCAAGTTCATTTTTACGAGTGGACATTGAACGATATCCATCCGAAATTTCAAGGTATGTTTCTGGAGCTTTAGTATTAAGAGAACCACTTAGTGCTTTTCTTTCTGATTCTAGTGCTGCAAATATTTGATCAACGTCAAAGGTTTCCAAGATTTCGTGGTATCCAAACGAGGAAAGAGTATCACGTATCTTAACTTCATTTTCAGTAAGATCTCCGATATCGCGTGAAAGAGAGTCGGATTGTCTTTCAAAATTGTTAATTTCCTTTGTAACTGCCTTTTCACCATCATACAAATCCTTTAGCTTTGCATCATATTCTTTGAGTGCAGAAACTGATGTTCCAGCAGTTGATATTAGCTGTTGTTCTTTCTCCCTTAGCGATACCAGTACGAGATCCACTTTTTCCTTTTCTTTTACCAGTGACCGTGACTCTACTTCAAGATCATATTTTTCATGATTAAGTGTAGATTGTTCCTGAGAAAGTAATCTGGTATTTGATTTAAATCCAGTTTCCTCGTTTGTTAATATGGTAATCTGAGATGTTTGTTCTCTGAATTGGGCAGATATGGAATTCAGAGTGCCTAGAAGGGTAGATTTTTTTTCATTTAATGCCGTAAGCGTAGATGCAATTTGTGCCTGCTCTTCCTCAGCATAGTTTTCTTGTGTCATCAAAACTCGTTCTTCTAAAGAAGCAATATAAGATTCAAGTTTTGCCGCGTTTGTTTTCAGATTTTCTTCATGTCTTTTAAGCTGTGAAATTCTTGATGTGAGGTGTTCTTCGGATGAAGAGATTGATTTTAGTTTCGCTTTAGCATCAGTAAAGCTAAGATCAACGTTTGCCAGTCCTGTATCAGAAGCATTATACCTATTATCTAGGCTTTTTGTTATCCTTTCAATTTTTTTAAGCTGAGTTTTTTTGTCTTGAATAAATTTTTTTAAAAGATCTAATGATTGAACTAAACCATCAACGGAGGTACTTAGAAGAATGATTTTGGTAAGATTAGAAATTTTCGAGTGAATATCAACTACGATGGCATTTGCATCTGCTTCAAAGAATTGCCCGTCAACAGTTACTGCTCTAAATCCTTTTTTAGATAGAACGTATGCTGATTCGTCTGAATTTACTAGAATAATATTTCCAAAAATAAAATTCTTCAAAGCTACAAGTTTTTCGTCACATTGTATGTAATCAGATAACACACCAACTATACCTTGTTCTTGCGGTAACGAGATTTTCGAATTTGGAATAGCATCTAGTGGTATAATACGTATTTTTGGGAGCTTCTTTTCTTGTGCAAATTCAGCAAGACCAAGTAAGGTAGGAAAGTCGTTTACAACAAGCGCCTTTAACCAATCAGAACCTACTGCAAGTATTGGTCTTTCAAATTGTTTGTCCCATGAAAGCATCTCATAAACAAGACCTTGTATTCCCAATCTTTTAGAATCTTCTTTGAGTTTTGCAATAGAATAATCCTCATGCATGACTTCTTTGACAACTCTAATTTTTGCTTCATATTGTGCAGTTGCTTTACTTGCTTTTTCTAAAATTAATGTCGTATCCTCAACATCTTTTTCAATTTTTGCTTTTCTTTCAGACATGTTTGCCAGCCTTGATTTTAATTCTTTTATGGTTGCTTCATGTCCAGCTCGAATTATTTTTAATTTCTGTTCAAGATTTAATAGATTTTCCTTTTGTACTAATAATGATTTTATTGTTGTTGAGTTTTGTTGTATTTTATTTACAACATCATTTCTTTCTTGTTCTGTTTTTGAAAGTGAAAGTTTTGCATCATGAAGAGAATTTTTAATATTTTTTATTCTTTCATCTACTTTGAGTTTGTTTGTTGCTGCTTGTGATTGTTGCTTTAATACATGACTAATTTCAGAGTCAACAGATGAAAGATCTGTGTTTGCAGTTTTTTTGGTATCATTAATTGAGTTTATTGATTCTTTTAGTTGTTGAATCTGTACTTCAAGCTGGGATCTTTTTTCATGCAAAGTACTTAATTCTGATTCAATTTCAGGAAGACGTAAATCTATTTGGCCTAATCGTCTGGTGTTAGTCACAATCTTACTGTTTGCTGCCTCTGATTGATGCATAGCTGTACTGAGTTCTGAATCTATTGCGGCCTTGGCAACATTGTAGGCATTTACTTCTTCCATGAATTTTTGTTTTTCTTCTTCTAGCTTCTTAATTTCATCTTTTAGTTGACTGCGCTGTTCATCTAGTTTTTTTGTTTCAGATTGAATTGCATTCAAGTTTCTTTCTTTAGAGATTTTTTGAGATTCAATATCTTTTAATTTATTAGAAGCTTGGATAGCGTGAAACCTTTTGAGTTCCCGTTCCAAAAGATCATATCTTAGTTGATGATTCCTTTCTTCTTCAAGTTCATCTATGCGTTTTTTTATCTCATCCATTCTAGCAAGTGCAATTTCTAATCGTCTGTCTGCTTCATCTAATTGTTTTAACGCTTCAGTCTTTTTTTCATCAAAATATGCTAAACCAATAATATCCTCAATTATCTTACGTCGTTCTTCAGCATTAAATTCTGAAATTCTGGTAATCGTTCCCTGTTGAACTATGTTCAATTTGTGAATACCTGCGTTTGCAACTTCCAATATGTCAAGAACATGATTTCGTTGCATCTTTTTTTGATTAAGATAGTAAATATTCTCTCCTGCCTCGTCCATCTCTCTTGTTATAGTGACAGTGTTTGAATCAACTGGGATCTTCCTGTCAGTATTATCAAAGTGACAACTCACACGTGCTATTTTTGCACCATGACGACTTCCATCAACATCATGAAGTAACGAACGTAATTTGTCAACTCTCATTATCTTTGGAGCATTCTCACCTAGTGCAAAGGATATAGCGTCCAGTATGTTGCTCTTGCCAGAGCCGTTAGCCCCAGAAATTGCCACAAGGCCAGGTTCAAGGTTAATTATCGTATTCTTATAGCCAAATGATTTGAAGCCAAAGATCTCTAGCTTACGAATATGTACCAATGTTCTCGGTGCTCAGATATGTGAAATAACAGAATATTGACAAGTTTCCTTGACTATGCTAACAACTATTATCGCATGAAAAAATATTGGTTTATGCAGTAAAAAATTTCGTTTTCAATGATATAAGAATTTTCTAGTTATCTGTCTCGCTTTCCTTCAACAAACTCTCTAAATGCAGTTTTTGCCTCTGTGTATGGCATCTGTATTGGAGGATGTTTAAAGCAATAAGATGAGATGCTAGTCATAGGACCTGTAAGTTTTCGATCAAGAGCAATTTTTAGTCCCCTAATCGCATCAATCATTATGCCAGCGCTGTTGTATGCATCGATGACTTTGAGTTTCAAATCAAGTTTGATTGGAATTTTTCCAAAATACTTTCCTTCTATATTTATGTAACAAATTTTTTCATTATCAATAAAATCAACATAATCACTAGGACCTATTCTCATCGGAATATCGTAATCAGCCATCGCTTTTACAGCGCTTGTTTTGCTTATTCTCTTATCTTCAAGTCTTTCCTCATCAAGCATATTGTAAAAATCCATGTCTCCTCCAATGTTAAGCTGATACGTTCCATCAATTAGCACTCCTCTATCTACGAAAAGTTTTACTAGTGTCTTATGAACTACTGTAGCCCCTAGTTGGCTCATAACGTCATCACCTGCCAATGGTAGTTTTTTTTCTGCAAATGCTTGCTGCCATTTTGGTTCAGATGCAATAAACACTGGAATTGCGTTTAGAAAACCAATTCCAGATTCTAGTGCCTGAGTAGCATAATATCTTACAGCTTGTGTGCTTCCCACAGGCAAATAATTGACAAGCATTTCAGCCCCTGTATCACGCAAGACTTTTTTGACATCAACGTCTGGCTCTTTTGAGACTGTAACAATCTGGCTTAGGTGTCGCCCAATTCCATCCATTGTAGGACCTTTCTGTACTGGAATATTCATACGGGGAACTTCAGCCACTGAAATGGTGTTGTTTGGTCTAGCATAGATTGCTTCAGATACATCCTTTCCTACTTTGGTGTCAGCAACATCAAACGCTGCAACAACTTCAATATCACCAGGCTCATAACCTGCAATATCATATGCAGTAAGACCTATGGTATCTTGAGGATTTTTAGAATAATAATGTGCGCCTTGTATTAGAGCAGAGGCACAATTTCCAACACCTGCAATTGCTATACGAATCTTTTTCCCCAAATTGTCTCGTATCTACGCAAATTATTCTATCATATTAATTACTTGTGTTTATTATGTAATGATTCTACGTGCAGAAGATTTTATAACCCAATTCTGATTCGACAGTTGTGATAAAACCAGGTAGACCAGTCAAGGACATTTCAATAAAAAAAGATGCCACTGTACAAAATATTTTTGATGAAATGTCAAAGTCAGGAGGATTTGAATCAAGAAATTTAGTAGAGGGATTGAATATTTTGTGTGCAATGATTTCAGATAAAAAATGTCTGAAGTTTCTCTCGTTTGTTGCAGCTATAACATCAACTGGCCTTCGTGGAATAATTACAGATATGATAAAAAATAAAATGTTTGATGTAGTGATTACTACATGCGGTGCTTTAGATCATGATATTGCCAGATATTTTTCAAATTATTTAGAAGGTTCATTTACACTTGATGACAATGAACTTGCAGATCAACACATTCACAGATTAGGAAATGTGCTAGTTCCAATGGAAAGCTATGGTCCAATAATTGAGGAAAAGATGCAGGCGTTTTTAGAAAAAGCATACAAAGATGGTAAGAAGGAAATGTCTACATCAGACATAACAAAAATGATAGGAGAAAATCTAGGAGAGGGATCATTCTTGTATTGGGCATACAAAAATAACATACCAGTAGTAGTTCCTGGAATAATTGATGGTGCAGTAGGCAGTCAAATTTGGCTTTTTACTCAAAAACACAGTGACTTTAAGCTTAATGTAGCTGCAGATGGAGATTTTTTGTCTGGACTAATTTTCAAGGCAGAAAAATCTGGCGCGTTTATGATTGGAGGAGGCATATCAAAGCATCATACCTTGTGGTGGAACCAATACAGAGACGGTTTAGATTATGCAGTCTACATTACGACTGCACATGAATTTGACGGAAGCTCAAGTGGTGCACTAGTAAGAGAAGCAATATCGTGGGGCAAAGTCACACAAAAAGCAATGCAGACTACAATTAATGCAGAAGCTACAACCATATTGCCATTTCTTTATTCTGCATTACTTTCAAAGCTCAAATAGTGTAGATTTTTTTTTCGTATACTTTCTCAAAACCTAATTTAGAATAAAACCCTAAAAGTTCATCTTTTTGATATGTTTCAAGCATAAGAAAATCCAAGTTTTTTATTTTTACTTTATTTAATGCATGATTAATTAATAATTTAGCAAGGCCTTTTTTTCTTTTTTCAGGCAAAGTTCCCAAACAATACAATCCCAAGATGGAGTTTTTTTCATATAACGCCACACATGATGCATTATGTTCCGCATCTACTAGATATTCTACCTGTGAGAAAGAATCTTTTACAATGTTATTTACTTCATCAATCCATTCATAACAGTCATAAGATTTACAAAAAACCTCAGACCATAGAAGTGAGTCTTTTTTTTCTATGTGATGTACGTGAGAAGTTTCGTTCCCTAAAATAATTCGTTTTTTTAAAACATGCTGTGTATCATAAAATTTAAAATTCTTGCTTAGAAGAAATTCTTCAAGACTAGGATTATTTAACGCATAAATAAAGGCGCGCATATGGTTTTTTTGAAAAATACTGATTGTTTCATCAATCATTTTTTCACTCAAACAGGTTATGTTTGTAAGCTTGTCAAAGAATAAATCACCAGGAAGATTTGCATTCATAAACAATGTGCCACACTCTAGTTGGGTTGTTTTACTCCAGATTGCCGTAAATCCAAGATCATTTGACTCTATTTTATCAATCATACAGACAAACCCAACACACCTGTGATTTTTTCGAAATCTTGTAGATTTATGCTCTCATCTTGCAAAACTAGCGTACAGATTTTATCTACTATACCAAGTGCACGTGTAGAATCAAAATCATCTTCAAAAGAAACAAAAAATTCATTTATTAAATCAGAAATAACTTGTGAAGTACTGTCAGAAGTTTTGTTTTTAGTGTTGTAAATTTTTTCAAGTAATGGTTTTTTGTTGCAGAGATCGTTTTCATTGTAATTGATCTCATCCCTATAATGTGTGGAAAAAATGTAGATACGCAATAAATTCTGGCCGTATTTCTCAACTAGTTCACGAGAAAGAACCATATTCCCAAGTGACTTTGACATCTTTTCACCGTTGGATAACACAAGACCAACATGCATCCAGAGTTTTACCGGATTTTCCATACCAGTCAGTGCTTTGTATTGTGCAAAATGTGCCTCGTGATGAGGATATGCAAGTTCTTTGGCACCTCCATGTATATCATAGTGCGTGCCAAAATTTTCAAAGGCAACAGTAGTGTCTTGGATGTGCCACCATGGAACTCCATCTCCAAAATCTCCTGTCCATGAGAATCCAAAATCTTCTGAGCAATTCCAAAGTAGTATATCCTCTTGGTTTTTTTTATTTGGCCCAATATCCATCCTATGTAAGTTTAGTTGTTGTCTTGATTGTTTGGAAATTATTCCATAATCGGATATGGTTTTTGTGTCAAAATAGATATTTCCGTTTGCAGAATATGCATTCTTGTTTTTCATAAAAAATGAAATATGTTTGGTTATGTTTTCTACATAATCTGAAACATGTGCAAGTCTCGTAATGGTAACTATGTTTAGCAACTTTAGGTCTTTTACAAATTGGTCAGAATAAAATCGTGTTAAAGTCCTATAATCTGCAGATTGAGATATGGCTTTGTTAAAGACGCTTTGATTTATGTCAGTCATGTTTACAAGAACGTCTGTCTTGAAACCTTTTGCTTGTAGGTATCTACAAAGTAAGTCATATGTAAGAAAGATTCGCGCATGTCCTAGATGAGTATAATCATAAAGTGTAGGACCACAAATGAATATTTTTACATCGGGTTTATCAAATGGCTCAAAATCTTCTTTCTCTAAAGAAAAGGAATTGAATAACTTGAGCATTTTTGGACCTATCGTCCACCTTGTGTAAGAATTGGAGTCAAGGTTACAGTGGAACGAATTTTTGTTATTCTTCGAATCTTGTGAGTTATGATATTTTCCAAAGTTGCACCTGAATCACCTTGTAGCTTGACAAATATGTCGTAAACGCCATATGTGCCTCGTACTTCTTTTACTTCTGGAATTTTCATTAACTCATTTATGATATCTACTTCTGAACCAAGATCACAGTTTAGGAGTATGTATAATGTTTCCACGAAAAAGGGTATATTTTAACCAAATAAAAGCATTATAAAACTATATTTTTAACAGATTCATTTCTGTTTGTCTCCTTTCCAAATTTTTATTTTAAGAATTATCTCCTGTAGCTAAAAATGCTTAAAGTTTGTTGTCATCTTTTGTCTGATACCCATATAGACTGCTGCTACTGCAACAAAGATGATTACCAAGTTAAATGAAAATGGAAAGTCGGGAATTGATGGTGGTGTTGTACTCCCAATTGATGTCAAGCCGTTTACTGAATTAAAGCTAGTTGGTCCAACATCTGTTATAGTTTTTGCTATTGGATCGATTCGATAAAGTTCACCGCCAGGAGCTCCATTTACACCAGAGCCTGCATAGAGTTTACCATCAGGACCAAAAGAAAGACTGCCAAGTTTAGGAATATTTGTGTTAAAGACAAGGGTTGCGTGACCAGTTCCAAGATTAATTGTGTACAAATTTGATGGGCTTGATGGACTACCAGAAACTCCGTACATAATATTGTTGACAGTATCATATGCAAGTCCTGTTATTGGTCCCACGCCAGTAAGACCAATGTTGGTATGTGTACCAGCTACCGGATCAAGTGTAGCAAATGTAGATGGTCCAGTTGAAGCTAGTTCATAGGTGCCATAAAGGGTACTTCCAACATACCTTAGACCAGTGAAGGATGCTCCATCAAACACAGGTGGTCCAATAGGATTGCCGTTGGAGGGATCAAATTGTTGAATTAGAAAAGCCAGAGGCGGTTGTTGGTTAAAACATTGAGAACCATCAGATTTACACGTTATCTCTGTACTTCCCCCTGGAATTGTCCCAATTAAAGTTCCAGCTCCAGTTGATACATTGATTGCAAACAGGTTTCCTGAAATATCTGCTCCATAAAGTATACCAGTGGTGGCATGTGCGCTCTGAGTAGGAGTTAATGTGAAAAATATTATTGCAAGTACAAGTCCAAAGAATATCTTAGCGTACTTCAAGTTAGTATCCTCTCATATGATGGATTATAATTCATTGAACCCAAACCCGATCAAATAGATATTTTGTTATACATAAACATGATCTTACCAAAAATGGAAAGATGTTAATTTTTTATTTTTTAAAATAAAGTTTCAAGATTGTTATCATCAAATAAAAATTAAAATACAAGAGTTGCTCTGACAAACCCATGAAGAAAATAACTTCTATTCTTATAATATCTGCAATTGCACTTGTCTTTCTAATTCCTCCACCAAACCAGGCCTTTGCCTGTGGTTCCACACCTTTTGTTGGCGAGATGTGTTTTGTGGGCTTTAACTTTGCACCACAAGGATATGCGTTTTGTAATGGACAATTGCTAGCCATATCTCAAAACACTGCACTATTTTCCCTCTTAGGAACGACTTATGGAGGAAATGGAATAACAACATTTGCACTTCCCGATATGCAAGGACGAGTCCCAGTAGGTTTCGGCCAAGGTAATGGACTGTCACCTATAAACTTGGGACAGACGGGAGGAGAAGAAACGCACACACTTACAGTGTCTCAACTGCCTGCACACAGTCCTACATTGTATGCTTCTACTGCACAAGCAAATACAAATGATCCTACAGGACATGTTCTTGCAAGAGCATGGCCCCAGATGTACAGCACCCTGACAAACAATATGGTTCCAATGAATGCTGCCTCAAGTGGCATTATTGGAGGAAATCAACCCTTCAACGTAAGAGACCCATACCTTGGAGTAAATTGCATCATTGCCTTGAATGGAATATTCCCATCTAGAAATTAACCATATTTTTTGCAAAGCTTCTGAATTAAAAATTACCATCTAACAGTATATTCAAGAAATCTTTTATTGAATAATGTCATGTCATTTTATGTGCGTTCTTTTACTAGAAAAAAAATTCTTTTCTTGTCTTTGTTAATAATTTTTCTAGGTTCCATATCTAGACCCATGTCCGCAGAGGGATTAATTCACCAAGATTTGCATTATGGATACTCTATTGAATTTCCAAATAATTGGTATTTTGATGATACCATTGTAAAATTTCCAGCAGATCCAGGAATTGATTCTGGCGGCTCAATTTTGGGTTCTTTTAGAGACGGAGTTTATTTATGGAATCATTTCATTTCTGTAACTTTAATTTATAACGATACCATCTCAATAAATTACAAGGGACAACAATTCCTAGATAGATTAACTGAGGAATTAAGAAATACCTGTAGTTCAGCAACCTTTGATGTGGAAGGATACCAATGCTCAAATTATCAAATTAAAAGTGCGAATAAAATTAATTTTGGCGGAAAAGAGGCATACCAGATAACTGAATCTTGGACAGAAATATATCCTAAAAAACCTCAAACTGAAAAGATAAGCATTGTAACAGACATTGTTGTTGGAAAAAACGTGTGGCAAATTGATTCGATTAATCTTGTTGACAGCTACAAGAAAGATTACAAGGCAATAAACGACACAATTAATTCATTCGAGTTTATTGATGCACGTGGGGTTACTTTATCCAATCAAGGATTTTTCATCCCACATTGGATTAAAAATAATGCGAAATGGTTGTCAGATGGTTCCATAACTTATGATGATTTTGTAAAAGGAATCCAGTATCTCCTATCTCAAGGTATAATCCAGATTCCTCATAGCACAAACAACACATCATCACAACAGAATTCTCAATGGGTTAAGAATACTGCAGGATTATGGGCAAATGGGCAGGTCTCAGATGATGAGTTTATGAAAGCAATACAATATCTGGTTAGCTAGATACATTATAATTTTACTTGGGAAATTCTGTCGACGAACCAGGGAAATGCATCACTTGACTCAATTCATATGAGAGCTTCAAAAATCCTAATCCTTTTTTTGTCGTTTTATAAAGTTGTGTTTCCTCTTCAAATATCAACAGAGTATGTTCTTGCAAATATTTCAGATAACCTACCATTTGAGCATAAGAGAGAAATGCATCGTACATTATTTTCGTTTTTGTTATTCCTTGTTTTGCAGATTCTAAAATACTTGCGATAATTTCGTATCTATTACGATACTTCATTATTCATATTAGACCATTTTATAATAAAAACAGTTTGGAACACTGTTCTATGGTTCTGTAAAGTTTGAGCGTGTTTTTTAATCTGTAAAAATTTGTCTGGTGATTAATTGTATTTGAGAAAGCCCTTGTTGGTACACTTGAGATCTTCCATATACTTTGATATGTCATTTATCGTAAGATAATCTATCTGAACATACTTACTACCACATTCTCGGCAGATTATAAATAATGCATCTTTATTTTTAGTCATGCACTCTGGGCAAACCAGCCATTTTTCTACCACATACCGCACAATAGACAAGTATCATAAATATTATCTAGGCAAAATAATCTGACTAGAAATTGAACTGTTATCTATAAACTATTGATAATAATTGGCAGAAATTTATCATTACATTAAGGAGTTATTTGTACTCATTGTCAATAAACTCCTGTTTTAATTTCATAGGCACAAAAAACTATATTCAATATAGAAAAACCAAGATAAAATATATCTTGATTTAAAAGGATGTTAGAAGATAGTCAAGATATTGGCCTCTGAGATCACAATTAGAGAAATAAAACCAATCAGTATAGAAGGAGGGTATCTGATAGATGGTTTCCCATATGCGGGATTAGCAAATGCTATTGCAACAGAATCTTTGACAAGTACTATCGATTTTGAATTAGCAGGTGTAATAGATTCAGAACTTTTTATGCCAATAAGCATAATCAAAGATGGGACACCTAATTTTCCTGCACGAATATTTGTAAATAACACACTAAAGGTAGCAGTTTTCTTATCATATCTAACACCACACGAATCTCTACACAGAGAACTGGCAAGAGCAATGCTAAATTGGGCAAATCAGCACAAGTGCTCTTTAATCCTAAGTAGTTCTGCAATCAAAGCTGGAAGCGATGGTCCAGATATCATGGGGATAGCCAGTACTACAGAAGCTAAAAAGAAACTAAATGATGCAGATATACCAATTTTACAAAATGGTACAATTCCTGGAATTCCTGGAATTTTATTAAATGAAGGAGTATTGTCAAAAACAAATGTGATTGTGCTTCTAGTTAAAGGTCAGGATCCAGGACCTGACTTTAGATCTGGCGCCGTAATCTGTACGGCACTATCGAAACTAGTTCCAGGAACATCTTGTGATTTGCCCACACTTTTACATGAAGCTGAAATAATAGAACAAAATCTCAAACAAACTGAAGAAGAAGCAGCGCCTATAAGGGAATCAATGTACGGATGACATACCAAGAAAGAGAGATATCAAAAAATCAACTTGAAAAACTTCTTCAAACCCTTGATCTTGATGAGGGAATTAGAATAGAAAACAGATCAAACATTATTTTCATTAATAGATCAGCAAAACGATACTGCGTAAACATATCCTCCCAAGGCAATGAGGAATTTTTTTACCATAATAGTGTAAAAGAGGTTCTTAATTTTTTAAATGAAAAGGCAGATCAAGCGTCTAAGATATTCTCCTATTAATACTTGAATCAAAAATCAATCTCTAATTTGAAATGGTAACACTTGTAGAATTTGCCATCATAGTAATCACGATTTCACTATCAGGCGTAATGTCACCAGGACCCCTTTTTGCAGCCAATGTTGCATACGGCCTAAAGGGCGGAATTAAAACAGGACTAAAAATGGCATACGGTCACACTGTTGTTGAGTTACCACTTGTAGTTTTGCTTGGAATTGGTGCCATATCACTTACTACAATACCACAGTTTAGAGAAATTACATCAATATTTGGTGCGTTAAGTCTTTTTGTTTTTGCAGGAATTCAAATAAAGTCAATCATCAAAAAACCATCCGCTATTTTTGAAGGAAAACACGGTCCATTTCTTGCTGGGATAATTCTCAGTGGGCTAAATCCATTTTTTCTCATTTGGTGGTTTAGCATTGGGTTCAAACTAATCACGGATGCAATAATTCTTTATTCATTTTTAGGAATTGGCATCATGTTTGCATTTCATATATGGATGGATTATGCATGGATTTGTTCAGTTGCTTTTCTATCATCAAAAGGCAAGAAGATAATTTCTAACAAAAAATATAGCATTTTCATGATTGCAATTAGCGGTGTTTTAGTATACTTTGGGATTGTTTTTCTTTTACAAGCAATACATTAACCGCAATCAAGAATTTCCATTTCTATCCCACATTGGTTTAGTTGAATTATTCTGTTGTTAATGTCAGCACAAAGATCCGGGTTCTTTGTTGTGTCATATTTTTTTATGTCATTTAAAACATTAATTTGTTTTATAGGACAGGTATTGGAATCATATACAACATATAGAATTATGATTGCTGCAATTCCTGCCAATCCAATAATTGTTGCACGTTTTACAAAAGTACTTACCATGTTTTTAGGGGCGAGCAACGTCGATTTCAATTGTGGATACGTTTCGTTCTTTACCGTCTAGTGATGTCATCCTTTCTGAAAATATCCTTACGCCACTAACCTTGTAGCCTACCGCGTTTAGTCTTTTTACTATCATTTGTGACACATCTACAGCTGTTACTATGCTCTTTCCACGAGCTTTGATAGTTACAACTGGCTCTACAGATAGTTGTGTGAGTGTGGCATTAACATAAGTCGGAATTGACTTTTTTCCAATGAATATTATGTTTGGAATACGGCTCACAGACGCATCTCACGTAGTGTTTTATTTAATGGTTAAGATTCTCTTTATCTATAAATTTCTGAAGAATATTTTCAACATCTTCAGTAGAAGATGAGTTTTTTACAGTCTCAACAATTTCTTTTTCTTCAATTTCATAACAATTTAGTAATTCACCTTGATCTTTAAAAAAAAGCAACACTTTGTCCTGAAATATACAATAATACAGTTTTTCAATTTCCATTAATTCAGGTTTGATTTTAACACCCTCTGATTCTGCGATAATGGGGTAATCCATGAAAAGTCTATCTCTTGAAGATATTTAGATGGTTGGTTTCGATAATATAATAAGCAATTTTCTGCTCAAAATAATATGGAAAAACGCATTATATTTCACATAGATTTTGATTATTTTTTTGCACAGTGTGAAGAATTACGAAATCCAGATCTAAAAACAAAACCAGTAGCAGTTTGTGTATTTTCAGATCGTGGCGGAGATAGCGGCGCAATAGCAACTGCCAATTACATTGCAAGAAACTATGGAGTAAAATCTGGCATGCCGATAAAATTTGCCAAGAAAAAATTAGAATCAGTACACAATGCTGTTTTTCTGCCTACTGATTTTGAATACTATGCAGAGATCTCACAAATGGCAATGGATACAATAAAAGAATTTGCTGATATTTTTGAATATGTAGGAAGAGATGAAGCATACCTTGATGTATCATCAAGAACAGAGGGAGATTTTGACAAGGCATCACATTTTGCACAGCAATTAAAAAATGCAGTTAGAAAGTCATCAAAGCTTTCCTGTACTGTTGGAATATCATCAAACAAGCTTGTAGCAAAAATTGCCTCAAATTTTAAAAAACCAGATGGATTAACTATAGTTTCCCCAGAAAAGATTGAAAGTTTCCTAGATCCCCTTCCAATTAGAACAATTCCAGGAATAGGGAAAAAAACAGAGAGTGTCTTTACAGATATGGGTCTAGAAACAATTTCTCAACTAAAAAATCTAGATGTGTTTTCTCTTAATAGTAAGTTTGGCAGAAAAATTGGCGCATATATTTACAATGCAGCAAGAGGCATTGATAATGAACCTGTTTCTCCAAGGCAAGAAGCAACACAATATAGCAGAATAATCACACTAAAACAGGATTCAAAAGAATATGAGTTTCTGGCAAAAAATTTAGAGAAACTTTGTGATGAGATTCATTCTACAATTATCTCAGATAATATAATTTTCAAATCAGTTGGAATACAGTTTGCCCAGTCAGACCTATCTAACAAAACTAAATCAAAGACTCTAAGAAATCCCACTTCAAATCTTGATGAACTCAAAAAAACTGTCATGTTACTTTTAAGAGAAGCCCTAGAAGACCAACAGATTTTGGTACGAAGAGTTGGAGTTAGAGTATCTGATCTTTCAAAAATATCTGGTCAAGACAACATAACAAGGTATTTCTAAAATAAACCCACATGTGTTGCCAATCTTTTGTGTTCTTCTGGAGTAATCCATTCTACAAGAAGATAATCCAAAATCTCTTTATCATTCATTCCAAGATTTTTTGCTTCCAGAACTGCTATCTCATATGCCTCAATCTCAGTTGGCCTATCAACATATGCATATGATTTGTCATACAGATCAAGACCTTGTCTTTGCTGCATTACATGCACAAGCTCATGAACAATATCAAGATAGAGTATTTTTGAATCAGAGTTTTGCAAATGCCTAAATCCAATTACAATTGATGCATCATCATTTTTTACGTACATGTAATGATCACTTTCTTCAACAATTACTTTGGTTTTTAAAAAAACATCATCAAGCTCTTCTTTGGTTTTGAAAACTTGCATAAGAATATCAACCTCTTGCAATCCATCAAAAATTTCAGCAAGCAAATAATCCCCAGGAGTTATGTTTCTATTGATTTTTATCATGTTCTTGTTTAGCTATCTCAAGTTTTTTTATACGCTTTGTTTCCACAGATGTCACTATCATTAAGAATATGAACAACCATGGTAGAAACATTATTTCACCTGCAATACCATGAAATGATTCAAATTCATTTACATTAGTAGATACTTTTAGTACAAAAAGCGATAATGAAAATATTCTAATCACGTTTACTCCAATCGTGCCTATAACGCCAAGTACAAAGTACATGGCTTTTCTATTTCTTGGAATGTTCATTTTGAGTAAAAATGCCATCATCACAAGAGAATAGATTATGATGCTATGTACGCCTGCTGAAGGCCAGAATACTTGAAGGGCAAATGGGCCATGCTCTCCAACTAGGAGCATGATATTTGCATGTGCACTTGCAACACCTAGATGAAATGAATTTATCAAGAAAACATCAAATTTTACTAGATAAGGCACAACATATTGTAGTGGCCCAAGTGTATCATACGGAAAGAATGCGTCAAGTGACAAAATTATTGCCGTGCCAGCTGTGTATATTGGCCCTGCTGGTGATATTCGTATCCATCTTTTTCCAAACAATATCGTCATGGATGCAACAAAGAAAATTGCCATTACGATAAAATCCCACATCCAAGTCCATGAATCTTTTAGTAGAACATTAAAGTGCGGTGCGACAGAAATTAGATAATCACGCAGACCAAATTCTAGACTTACTAGATATATGATCACAATTGCAGCTAGTGGAATTATAGCAAACAGTCTTTTTTTTGGGATGACTAGTTTTAGACCAATGAGCTCTGCAGCAATAAAGGCCATTGCAAAAAGAAATCCTCCCCTACCTTGATTCCAACTTAGACTAAAAGAGTCAGGAAATGCAGCTAGAGCAAGTATTGTTGGACTAGCAAGTATCAAGATTGCATAAATGACACTTTTATTCTGCATTAATAAAGTAGAAATTTGTGGTAAATAAAAACTCTAGTAACTAGAAAAAGTCTGAGATTGATTTTTGTTTTCTTGCCTTTTGCAAGTTGCTTTTTGCAATCCATTCTTTCTTATCAATGCTCAAACTTTTACAGGCAAGATCAAGACCTTCTTCAAAACTTGAAACTAGAACTGGTTTTTGTTTTAATGCCATTCTTATTCCCTCGCGTACTTGCCAAACCCCTACTGGAACAGCATATTCTGGCCTTATCTCCCTTAGTACGAGAGCTGCTGCCTGTACTTTGTTTTTAAAAAGATATTCTGCAACACCTAGTCTTGAGGCAAAATGTGCTCCTGCAGTAGCTGGATAATGATCCAATCCCCTCCCATCCTCAAAGTCAGAGCCAAATCCAATATTTCCCTGCTGATCATACCATGCTTCTTGCATCTCAAACATCCATCTACTTGGAAAAATAATTACAGAAAAAAAGTTTCCAATGTGGTTAAAGAAAAACATTTGGCAGCTGTCAATTATACCAAACTGCATTATTTCTGATATCAAGGATTTTGATATGATATCATCAGTAGCTGTTATGCTCCATCTAGTAGGAACTAGCTTTCTATTTTTGCCAAACATTCCTATGCTAAAACATTTTTGAATTCTTGATATCTCAATGCCCTTGTTGTAAAGCTCCAAAACAGAGTCTTGTGCAAGTAAGTCTTTGTCGTAATAGATTTTCTGTATCTGTTTGTCTGAACTGGAATTTGAAAATTTTGCTGTTTTTATTTCCCCTATTGGTCCAAATGGAGGATTTTCACCATCAATTGATGTAACTGGAGTGGTATTTTTTAAAAATTGAATATCAGAATCAATCGGTCTTGATGCCATTGCAACTTCTTGAAGGTTTTCAATGTATTTTCCGCTAGGATTTGTTACTGGTATATTTTGTATCCCTCTAACCAAACTGAGTCGATAGTTTACAATCTCCTCTAGGCTTTTGCCAATCCATTGTTCTGGAGAATCTAAAATCATGGTATCACCATGTGTTGGCGGAAGCATGGGACCTACTGACACTTTTGGATAACCATATGTTCCTACAAAGACAGAGGGTGGGCTTGAACCGCTTATAAAATCAGAAGAAAAGAGATTACCATATTTTGACAGGTACTCATTCCAGTTTGTCTCAATTGCTTTACGAATGTCTGTAGCAGTACGTTTCATGAGGTATCAGAGTATATTCTATCTAATAATATTGTACAATCAATTGGTACTAGCTTGCAGTTAGATTCATGTACCATACTTGAAAAAGATAGAGAAGTGACTGATGCGGAATCATTTGGAATTGAGAAAGGATATGGTGATCAAGCAGTAAAATGGATGAATGATGAAGCAAAAAAAATGGATTGGAAGTTTGAAGCAAGACTATACAATTATGAAATTACCACAAAAAACTTTGGTGTATTTGAGATGTATTCATGGATAGGTGATCCTAAAGCAGCAAGAGATTTAGTAATAAAAGCAAGTAAGAGATTCAAGATCAGAGTGATAGAAGGAGGCTACAAATCAAAACAGTTCATTTTAAAACTTGAGAAAAACGAGTACGGTATGGTTCGAAAAGGCGACAGGGTGATAGGTCGCATAGAGTTTTCATCTTCTAGATTAACAGAAAGCAAATGGGTAGTAAAGTTGGAAGAAAGAAAATAATTTATAAAATCTACATCTTTGTTCTTGCAAGTAATTGAGCGACTCTAAGTGGTTCTGGTATAGAACCTTGAAGAGTAAATGCATCTAACAGATTTTTAGTTTCGTGTATGGTACAACCTTCAATTCTGACATACAAATCATGCCCAGTATGAAGCATAAATTTGGTTCTCTCACCAAGATTATGATATTCTTTAATTTTTGATTTATAAGAATCTGGGAAGTGAAATTTTATTGCATCTTCTATTCCCTTTGAATTTTCATACGTAACACCAATTACTGGAATTTTTATTTCATTCCAGATTTTTTTAATATCTACTATGTTATACATTGAAATAATTAATCCTGAAATCATAAGAAAACTTACATCGTCTCTGTGTAATTTTTTGTACATTTGTAATATAGAATCGGTTGCATCATTTCCTTCTATAGTGGTTTGACCAAAAACAAAACCGTCAATGATAAAATCTCGTCTCATAACAACACCTGCAAGTTTAGATAGTTTGTCTTTTTCTTGAAAACTTTCTGCTATAGCAAGTCCACGTAAGCCTTTTTTTTCAATGTGAAGATGATTCATTTTTTTTACGATTTGAATATTTTTTATGAACTATGCTTACTATTACAATAAAAATAGCTGAAATTACCGACCATGAGATAAATGCTACAGGATCAATAACTGCCATTAATTATTTTATTTAACGCTCTGATATCATAATATCTTTTCTAAATATGTGCATTTGATTTACAATCTAATTAAAGTTATTAATTAGATTGTAAATTTCAGATTAGTCTTTGTAGAGAACCCAATTATAGAAATAATTGCTATTGCAAGCACCAGTACTGCTATCGGTCCATATTCTGGAACACTTGAAGTTGTCACAGATGGCAATTGAGAGCCAGGAGAACTGACCAAAATCGTTTGCAGCATCAAATCATCTACTCTTGGAAGAAGAATTTTTTGAGCATCGGTATCAATTATGGGTGATGCCATGTTTGGATTGTCTCCATGTATTGTAGCTTTTAAATCAGCTAACTGAGTCAATGCCATATCGTATTTATTTTGATAAATTAAATCGGTAACAAACATTAGTTTTTGATGCAAGAGCTCCTGTGCAGTTGATCCGGTGGGATATATTCTAAAAAACTGTGGAGGTAGTTGGTGAATGGTGTTATCTAATTGTAGGATGTTATTAGCTTGAAATGATTTTTCTTGAGTAGTTGTAATATCACAGTGTGTGCTAAAATCTTGATTTTGGTAAAGATATGTTCTATTTACAAAACCTGCCTGAGAATTATCATCTACATATCCTTGATTTTGACCAGTTAGATCTGGTGCCATACAATGGTATTGATTGACAGCGCCAGCTCCGGTATGTTCCTTAAATACAGTAGAAAATGTGGCCCAATCATTATACAGATTTGCTGGCACATAGGGGGTTACTGGTTGTACTACATGTATTGTGTAAGTTTGTCCACTTATGATACCAGATATTGATGGATAGTAGTGCAATTTCATGGCGGAGGGGTTAATAGTTTGATTTGCATAATACGTGGTTTGTGCATTGCTATTTGGCATCATCATAATAGATATCATTATCAGTGATACGATTACAGCAGAGGTTAATGTCAGATATTTTATTTTGTTATCCACGTTTTCCACCTGCTCCATCAGAAAAGCTGCTTGTAACAGTCATATCAAATTTCAAGGCGTGCCAATCATCCCAATCGTGAAGTACCTTTAGACTAGTATCAGAACAAGTTACTGTAATTGATGGAGCTGTAGAAGCTATTGTAGCATTTTGAAATGTGAAACTATTGATTGGTGTAGGATTAGATACCGAAGTTTCAACATCTGATTGCTGTCCTTCAATAAGTTGATCATTATCCCAATCTGGGAGAAGCGCATTTATTGGTGGAGAAAATGCACCATTGGATAAACCATATACAGTCCATTGGGCGTGTAATGCTGTTACTGGATTTTCAAGAATCGGATTATTATTTTCATCAATATTAAAAGATGTAGTTGGATTACTTGGAGAGTTTTCACCTTCGCTAGAATAAGTTAACGGTCTTCCACCCACAGAAACAAACAGGTCTGAAAATTGTCTTGACCAACTCATCACACTAAGATAATTTGGTTTGCAATTTACGGTTGGATCACTGGCTACACTATAGGATCCGCCATGTCCAAGACCCAAGTTATGCCCAAGTTCGTGCATAAAGGTTCCTTCTTGTTGGTCTATGCTTCCCACGTGATATGAAAATTCTCCCAGGCTTACAAACAAGTCATTAGATGCACCATATGGCGAAGTTGTTACTACTTCTGATATTCCTGATGATTGCGGAGCTGCAGCCTGATCATGTCCAAATAGAGCATAATGAAATACCTGCCTTTTCGCAGTAAGAACATTTTTTACACATTGATCTGCTTTTGTTTGAGTTGGACTAGATATTCCACAATAAAGTGCAGCTGCAGTTGTGGCAGGATGAGTAATATCCCTATTTCTTTCACTTGCAGACCCAAAATACATGTTTTTTATTTGAGTAAAATCGCTAGTATCAGCACCATTCAAAGGACCTGAGATGAGGGTTTTGTGTGGAGTTTCAGCACTTAGAAAAATATGTAGATATATTCCAGTAGTGCCGTCAAGATTTGTCACAGGAGCATTCTTGTATGCATTTATCACATCCTGTAACGCAGTTCTGCTAGGAGCGTGGTTTTGCATCCAATCTACCTCTACATAGACATCCTTGTGTTGTGTACTAGGACATGGATAGTCTTTAGGAGGAATTTCAAATGGTCCGTTTGGATCATTAGGATCACATTGCCATTTGAAATTTGCTGTAACTCCAAGATAAGTAAATGGAATTTGCAATCCTGTTGCTGTTTTCCAAGTATCACAAATATAATCACCGCTAGAGCCCGCTCTTCCATGTGAATCAGTACATGAAATTATTACTGTTTTGTAAGGTTGTGGATAATTAGATGGCGTTGGATAAGGGGGCCAATACGGGGTGCTTGGTGGATCAGCAGCAACAATTTGCTGTGGAAGAGATGTAATTTTATTACCTACCTTATCAGTATATGACACTGTGAAATAACCTGGTGTTTGTACGTAAAAGTTTGGGGGATCACTCGTATTGCTATTAGAATTCCCATTTAACATTAAGTAAGTTGGCAAACCAGTTGATGGCGAACCCAAGTATACATCATTACCGTTGGCAGTCATCATGTTTAATGTCAGTGGCGTCCCAATAGGATTATTATTTTGATCAAATAATTGTACGATTATTTGCGGATTAGATCCAGGTGAAGTATCTGTGACATTAATTTTTGCACCATGACCTATGACATATCCAGTAGAAGAGTCATCAAAGACAATTTGACAGGAATTATTCGGGCAATCAGCAAATGCATGACCAAAACCAGTAGAAACAAACAATACTAAAATTATGCCAATACTTGTAATTGAACCGTTTAGAAACATTTTAGAAAATTTTCTCAAACACATCTAACTCCATTTAATAATATTATGATCATTACCAACCCAATTCTACCCCATTCATCATTATTTGTAATATTAATAACCATTTTGTTTTTTATTTTTAGAATATTGTAATTCTGATATAATTTGAATTATTTTTTATAATAATTCAACATATTGCATATAAAATTATAATTAATGTATTATTAAATCCACATTAGATTGTGGCTGTCATATACACACCAAAACATGTAAAACATACTAGTATGAATTTTAGTGATGTTCATATATTGAGGTGTTTTGTATTGCTTTGATTTCCTCTTGTTCCATTACTTTTTGTTCTTCATCAGAATCCACCAATCTATACAATTGTTTTGTGGTAAATTTCATAAAACCATAATCTCCTTTTGGTTGAATTTCATTTGGAATTAATGATTCAGTAAAAGAATACAGTGTGTTTTTTTCATTATCAGAAATTACCAAGGTAACAGCATGTGTAATGGAATCATGCAACCAGTAAACATAGCCGCCCTCATCCGATGAAAACACGTCAGCCGCATTATGAATATGCGCCATAATATGTGGTTTCTTAAATCCATCTTTTTCAATCAGTGAAATAAGATCTTTAAAATTATCATACTTTGTTATTCCCGCTGGCATAACGTCTGTTTTTGGTTGAGAGATACCTGCATCGTGAAATCTCACATCAGTAGAATATCGGTGATCATTCCATGATCTATCAAGAAAAGACATTTTTTCATAAGATCTGGTGGGTACAAAGTGGAATGTGAAATATTGAAACTTTCCATCTGTTGAAGGAATTATTGTAGCCTTAGATAACATATTTGTAGGATCATTTATTTCTAATTTTGAACCTTTATCATAAACTATTGATGCAATACTGTTTGGAGTAATCATGTCACTACTCTTTGTAATAAAATAGAGTCCAGAATGAATTATTGCATTGATATTATAAGGATCAAACATTTTGAAAGTCATGTTTACTGGTTGTCCAGCAGATAGTACTTGATCTTCTATATTTTGATTGTATTTTGAAATATCAAAAACATGTTTTTCATCGGGCTTGACAATTGTAAGACCATCCGAATAATGAAAGAACCCGCCACCAAATGAGGGCGGCGTCACTATGAATGGACTTCCTCCTATTGCAGATAATGCCGCTAATGCATCTAATACAAAACCCGGTCTAACAACTAGGCCTCCACCTCCTCCGCCTGGAACTCCAAGTTCATCATCAACAATAGCAGTACAAGAGACACCATTTAATGAAATTGTTACAATATCATTAAATTTTACTTGTAAGGCACCTATAGTAGGATCACTGGTACTAATCAATCCACTCGAAGCATACCCAGATAACGGATCAATTGCAGTCACAATATCTCCTGATTGTGCATGTATAGAATTTCCTGATGAAGGACCAGCAGTAAAAAGCACATTGGCACTGAAAAATTTGGTAGTTGCATTAGTACCAGATAGATGAAACGGTACAAGTAAACCGGTAGTATCAGAATCGGATCTCACTCTTACATTAAGAGGATCTGTACCTGCTGACTCTGCAAGTGTAATAGTTACGACTCGTTCTAGAGGAAATATATTATCTCCCCCTTCTGTAAATACGAAATTAGTATTTGTAAAGGTTCCATCATTAGGTCCTGTTTCCGTAAGTACTAACGGTACGCCAGCAGGATTTGAAGTGGAATTTACATTAATTGTAACTGTGTCAGTTTTATTATTAGTAGTAAACACTGGATTCGATGAATCATCATAAAAAAATTGATAAGGTGCACCGGCTTGAGCATCACCAGGAGTAATGTGAACCGGACAGCCTGGAAGAGGAAAATTAAGTGTTGCACCTTCTGCAAATTGGGTAAAACTTGTAAAAATTAATACTGCACAGATTGTTAGAAGAACAGTTACAGAGGGCAAGAATTTCTTTTTAATTAATAATGAAGTTTTTGTATTAATAATTATTGTAATCTCCCCTTTACAGAGTCTAGAAAATAGACTATGAACAAACCCATTTCCGGTTTTGGAATCAGGTATTTGATGTTTATCATTTATGAATATTTTATTCAATTTTATTCATTTACCTCCAAAAGGAATCATTAATTGTAACATTTAATGAAAAATTGTCAATTTTAAAACTATCAAGACTATTGTAAATCTCTTTTTTTACCACATGATGAATATTCATAATTCATTAATAGTGTATGCTTAGCTGATACAACAAATTCTTAGCTAAGATATGTAGTCAACACAATAAACTAGGTAAACTATGATAACATATGAATTGGATAATAATATGGTGGTGGAAAACACCGTTGGCATAGGTGATCCATTTCCATGTTAACTTAGATGTTGTTAGAATTACATCCATTTGTATTTAGTCATAAATTGATATAGTCAATTATCTAATGAATGTCATAAAGATATTTGTGTGCCAATAATTATTCATTTAACTTATTAAACAAGTTCATGCTTTTTTAGAGATTATGAAACCTGTAACATTGAAACACAAAGACAATAATAAAAAACTCCAAAAAATGACAAATGTTGCAGAGGTTTTAGGATTACTTGATGAAACTCATAAGGATAAGGAATGGTTGATTCAGGAGATCAAACGACATAAGTTAAAAATGTCCTTAAAAACTACCATGAATAGTTTTCAAATTCTGCAAGATTGTCCAGAAGGTTTTATTTCCCATTTATTGCGAGTTCTAAAACATAGTGATTTTGATCCTACAGTGAATATTCCAGTCTTGGTAAAAACATTTCATTGGTTCTTTACTGATATAGTGGGAAGCTCTGATCCAACCATCCTAACTAAAGATCAAGCACGAAATGTATGGGTACTAAATGAATTGATAGGAAAGACGGACACGTTCATCAGAAGGAACCTTGAATCAGATGTCATGAATATAACTGGAGATGGAATGGTCATAGGATTTAATGATGCGCCTGAAAAACCACTTCACCTTGCAATTGAACTACACAAATCACTATCCAAATATAATCAATCCAAAAAAAGTAAAAACAAATTAAAAATAAGGATAGGAATTGATACAGGTCCAGTTTATCTCATAAAGGATCTGACAGGAAAAGAAAACTTTTGGGGACCTGGAATAATTATGGCAAGAAGAGTCATGGATTTGGCTAGACCTATGCAAATATTGACTTCTGGAAGAATTGCGGCAGATATCAGAAAATTAACGTCTAAAAATAAATCAATTATGCACCATGTTGGAGAATACAAAATAAAACATGGGGAAAAACTTACAATATTCAATGTATATGGTGAAGGTTTTGGAAATAGGCTTCCACCACTCAATCCAATAGCCGCTGTAACTGCGACAGATCCAAATCCCACAAAATTCTTGTTTCCCAAAGTTGAATTAAGACTGGATATAACAGATCCAAAAACCATGATGTGTCACCATACTTGGCTTTGGAATGTAATTAACATTACAAATGAACCAACTGATCAAGTATCATATTATCTTGAGGGAGACACTCCAAGAGATTTTGCCGATTTGAATGTAGTTATAAAAGATGAAAATAATAAAAAAATCAAAATTACAAGTCTTAATGTAAATCGACCAGAGCGTAAAGAATTCATTGTCAAGCTAAACAAACCTATAAAACCCAATCAAAAAAGTGTATTAAAATTAGAATATGATTGGGAAGAGCCTGAAAGAAAATTCTTTTACACATTATCGACTGATTGTAAGAAATTCAAATACGAGTTTATCATTCCCAAGAGTATAGAGATCGCACCGCGTGTTCTTAGAGTGGATCCAGCAACGAGATATAAAACATATGCCTCACCTCCAGAAATCAAATATCTTAGAGATAGAACTGAGATAAGGTGGCAGACTTCTAACGTGCGTGCATATGAGGGATATCAGTTTGAATGGTGATTTGTAGCATGTAAAATTTATGAAATATTGTTAGACAGATGAAAATTTAATAAAAACATTTTTTATTCATGTTTTAATTTACTTTCTTGAAAAACTTTAGAATCACTCCAACAGTATTTGAAATAATCAAAACACCATTCATGAAAAAAAACATTATCGCTGTAAAACATTTCACTCACATCGACTTCACCATCAACTTTAGGAAACATCACACATGCTTCTTTTTCATTTAAAACCACAACAACTTGTACATTTTCTTTCATCTTTCTTTCAATAAGGCCTTGTTCTATAAGTTTTTTAAAACCAAGCTTTTCTATGAGTTGTTTTCTATCTTTAGGAATTATAGCTGATTCTGAAAATATAGAGTTCACTTTTACTCCTTTATTGACCTTCTTTACTAAAAGTTCTAACAAATCAGAGTCATACGGAACCTCAAATAAAATATTGCACACATATTCATCAGAATTTTTATAAATGTTCTTCCATTGCTCTAATACTTTAACAAATCCTTTGACATATTGACCATCTACAAGCGCACCAGCTCTTTGAAGGAATTTTTGTGGAAGATCTCCAAAACCATGATCCTTAAAGTATTTCTTGTTTTGTGACAAAAATGCTAATGATGGAATTTGATTACATATAATTTTACCATATGTTGTAATGCTATAGTAACCGTCAGATTCTTTAACAATTAGGTTAGATTTTACAAGACGCTCAAAGTTTCTATATACTTCAGGAACTGTTGCACCGAGTTCTTTGGCAATTATAGAGACTTTGGATTTTTTATCTGAAAGTCTCAATAATATACCAAGACGTTGTTGACTTGCCAACTCTAAAAAATCGTCTGCGAATTTTTCATAATCGTAATTCATACGCTAGCATTTTACACTATTACAATCTAAATCTTACTTGCATTTATGACTCAGGCCAGTTTGAACCGCAACTTGGGCACGTACCTCGTAAGCCCTTATATTGTCGTACAAAAATTACGAGTGCTTTATTGCATCCGCATCCCAAACACTCAACATACTCAAATCGATTCATGTGTAATTCTATAGATTGCTGCTGATATTAGTCACGCTTTATAGAAAAGCTAAGCATTTACAACATTAGCTAAATTGATCTTATCATCTTATTTTATCATTAAACAGTTATGAATAATTTATCTAACTCACAAATAGAAGAACATCTAAACAGTACAAATTCACACCTATACAGACTCTTAAGAGATACACTTTATGACGAAGTTACATTTGCAGGAAACTACAAAAGTTGTTGTGTTGGAATAGTAGATGCAGTTAATTCTACAAATACGACATCAAAACTGGTTAATGGAAAATTGTGTAGATATTACAGTATTTTTCTTAATGCAATGTCAGTAATTGTGAAAGAGTTTGGCGGAATCGTAATCAAAAACATAGGTGATAGTCTTTTGTATTATTTCCCAAAAACTTCAGATGGAATAAGCAAGTCGGCTTTCACAGATACTTTGGAATGTAGTATGGCAATGATAGAATCACATGATATAATCAATCAAAAAATGCATGAAGAAAGCCTTCCTACTGTAGATTACAGAGTAAGTATAGATTATGGAAATGTAATGATAGCAAAGTCATCAAATTCATTAAATGAAGATATTTTTGGTTCAACTGTAAACCTTTGTGCAAAGATGAATTCAAAGGCAATGCCTAACAGTATTGTTGTAGGTGGAGATTTGCATCAAATCATAAAAAATTTAGAGAGATATAATTTTAATTTAGTAACAGGATATTCTTCAGGATTGAAACTTGATTATCCTATCTACTCTATTGTGCGTAGTAAAACTAAAAAATGGTTTTAACTGTAAACAATAGAAAAAACGTAATTTTATTGAATAATGGTTCCGCTACCCACAATACGAATGGTTTGTGATTCCGGTTTTAGAATAACACAGACATCACCCTTTTCAAATACTGCAGGTTTGCCTAATGATAATTTCATAGGTTTTAGTGAAGTGATCTTTGCAGGTCTAATTTGTAATCCTATATTTATAAGAAACATCTGGTTCTCACCTAGTTCTCCTTTGAAAAATTTGTTTTGCAAATAATCTATAGTTATCTCTTGAGATATTTGAGCTGAGTCAGGTATACATAATAAATCCCCCCTCTGAACATCGTCTGAAGTAATTCCTTTTACAGAAAGGCCAACACGTGCCGGAGAAATTGCTTCATCTACTGGGTCATCATGCATTTGTATAGATTTTATTACAACATCAGAGCCTTTAGGCAAGAGTTTTAGGTTATCGTATGTTTTTGTCTTTCCTTGAGTTACTTTTCCCAAGATTACAGTTCCAACTCCCTTGACATCAAAGCAATGGTCTATTGAAATTTTGGTCTTGCCGTCTTTTGTTACAGGTTGCAAGGCATCTGCTTCTTTCTTTAGATCATCAAGTTCAACTAGTTTGTATTGTTCTACCACAGTACCCTTGATCATCATAAGGAGTTTGTTTCTATCAACTCCATACGAGTGACATAACAAACCATGGGTTTTTTTAAGAACGTCTAGTGCAACAATTTGTTCTCCTGTGAATTTATCAAGATTTGTCACATAAAAAATTACATATTCGCCCATATTGATGGCCTGAAAAAGTGGCTGTATTTTTTCTGGAAAACCAGTAGGAATAGTCCAAGTTTTTACAACGTCAGATTCTTTTCTATCATATATTGTAATATCAGTAGATGTTCCCTTTTTGCCAAAATCTTTTGCAATTGATTCATCACCAAGTAATGTATAGTTAATTGACTTCATTGTGCTAGTAAAAGTTCATCATAAAGTAACATGTAAAAAATCTTGTGCAAGTAGATATTTGAGAAATATAACAAAAAATAATTTAAGTTATTTCAGCGAATCCAGAGGATCATAAAGCACAAAAAACTCCGCCCTCTCCAAATCTTGGGGCATAAATTACTGCATGATGGTTTGTCCTAAGCTCTTCCATCCATTGTTTCCGTTTGCTAGATTCTATTCCGGATAGGTCATATGGACATATCAGAGAGCCTCCAAAATCTTCAAACTTGTCATGTGTGGTACATTCAAGCTCCAATTCAACTGACATTCCATCAGTAGTACTGACATCTTGCACTATTCTTGAGACTATCCTAAAGGGCGGAATTAGATCGGACAAAATCATATCAACGTCTCTTTTACAGCTTTTCATTATTTCATCACGGCCGCCACAAGTACGATGAATTTGATAAACCTTCAATTGTCTACTCTGAAAGTATCTCAACAGTATTCCATAGTTTAGCATCTTAAGCACTATAGAGCCAGAGTCTTCTTCTGTTGCATATACACAATGCTCGCCAATTTCTAACCCATGTTTTATAAATCGAAACTCTATCAATCTTGCATATTCGGACTCTTCATAGAATAATGCAATGTGTTGCTTAGGCTCAAGTGAGTCGACATATTTGAAAGGTATTGGAGTTAGGTCAGACATGACACATCTCTCCTTCTATTGAATTTGGAAATGATTTTGATTGCTCACAGATTATTGTTGTAGTTGTACGAACTTTTTGGATTCTTCTAATCTTAAATTCAATAGTTTCTCGCAAGGCCTCCACTGATGGAACCGCAATTTTTGTAACAATATCATATGAACCAATCGTGGTTGATATCTCTTTGATGCATTTAATTGATTTTAGCTCCTCCATCACGTATTCCTGTGCACCATCCTCACAGTTAATCATCACATATGCCTGCTGAGATTCATACTCTAATTCTTCAGGATTTCTAAGCATGATGATAGGTTCGTGATGATACAATATTACTACAACTTGATAAATTATAGAATAATTGCATATCGAGCTTAGTTGTTGTAATATAAGCTAAGTTCGAGAATATTTTCCCATTAAAGTAGCTTGTTCCAAAATGTGGCCGTTCATTGCTTGTACGAGCATATCTTTTGTGGAACCATCTACAAGATCAAGCATAGTATCTAGTGCATATAATTTGAAAAAATATCTATGAGTTCCAGATGGAGGACATGGTCCACCATAACCAGTAGTACCAAAAACCGTGATTCCTTGTGGAAAATCTATTTTTTCGCCTTTAGTAAATTGAGATTTTTGTGGAGAAATATTCCAAACAATCCAGTGGGTCACGGTTCCCCTAGGTGCATCTGGATCTTCCACTATCAATGCAAGACTTTGTGCATTTTTTGGCACATTAGTTATTTCTAATGACGGAGAGATACCAGGCCCATCACAGGTGTAAACTGATGGAATGGTTCCGTTATTTTCAAATGCTGAACTTGATAAAACCATGACTTGATCTGTTTTAATTTGTATGATATTTTCCTGTATCAAATACTGAATGCCTTTAACAAAATCATTATCAGTTATGGTACCATTTGCCCACAAACCAGCATTGTTTTTAATCCAACTTGGAATTTGCTGGGAAGAACCATATCCTGATTGAGTTTGTGGAACTTTCATCATTCCAGCTTGTATCAAATATTGAATTCCGTTAACAAAATCATTGTTCCCAATTTGTCCTTCTGACCACCACTTGGCGTTGTTTTTTATCCACGGTGGAATCTGTATTTCTTCAGCAAGAGATTTGGTTAAAAATAACGATACAGTAAGTATCGTAAACAACATTACAAGCCCAAAAATTCTTCCATATCCCATAAAGTAAACTAGCAAATGGTTTTAGATAAATTCTATCCACGTGGTCTTTTTTTATTATTTTTTGCTATAATCAAATCTACTTTATAGTGAAGGTCCAAACGTGAATTAATATTTAATTTCCAAGGCAGAAACTTTGGTTTTTTTGTATTTTGAATAATGACAAATCCTCTTTTTTCTAATTCAGATCTAAGAGATTTAGAATCAACTGTATGTTTTACAGAATTTGTTCCTCTCTCAAAGTCATATGGATCAGAAATCAAAATAACATCACTTGCTTGTTTAGATAAAACATTTAGCAGATCTTGCGGTTCAACAAGTTCTAATAGATTTAGTCCAACAATTAAACCAAATTTATTTTTACCAAAAGGATGATTTAATGAGTTGGCTACAAAAAAATCAAGGTTTTTAAAATTATTTTGTTTTGCTTCTAATATGGCAAAAAAAGATTGATCTATTCCAAATACAATATCATGTTTTTTTGCCAGATATTTTGTAACATATCCTATTGAACAACCGTGCTCTAATGCAAGGTCAGTTTTGGAAAATTTATCAAGTGAATTTTTTATATGCGAGTAAAATTTAGACTTGATGCTATTTTTGTATGTAGCTACCCATCGTTTTTCTATAGGAGTTACATCTGAATTAGAATTCTTTATTTTTCCAAGTGAATTTTTTACAAATGATTTTATCTTTTCATTTTTTGCTCTAGTCATCAGGTATCCTCCCAATTGAGTACGATTAGAAAAATACGATGTGAAATTAGAATACAGGATTGGAATTTTTGAAATTATTGGATATGTGTTGTTACAATTGTTACAAATAAGAAAACCTTCTTCAATTTCATACGATTGTTCAAGTATTTCTATATCTAGCATACCATAACAATTTACACATCGTAGATATTTCAGGCTGAATTGATGCATTTTAGATAAAAGATAACATGGTTCCTATTCTTTGAGTTTTCCCTCTTGAAAAACACCTGAGCCATACCAACAGTATCTAAAATAATCTAAGCACCATTCATGAAAAAGCTGATCTTTGCTGTAGAACATTTCTCGCATATCTGCGTCCTCATCAAGTGTAGGAAAGACAACACATGCTTCTTTTTCATTTAAAACAATTACCACACTAACATTTTTTTTCATTTTTCTTTCAACCAAACCTTTCTCTAAGAGGCTTTTCATGCCA
The DNA here is from genome assembly GCA_035631875.1 of Nitrosopumilaceae archaeon. NCBI lineage: Archaea > Thermoproteati > Nitrososphaerota > Nitrososphaeria > Nitrosopumilales > Nitrosopumilaceae > Nitrosopumilaceae archaeon. The sequence continues at coordinate 220,333 of DASQHX010000010.1, forward strand.
AGTTTAGCCAAAAGTTCTTTTCTTCCCTTTGGTATGATAACAAATTCTGAGAAAATATAATTTAGTTTTATACCGTGTTTTACTTTGTTAAGAAGCGGTTCGATTAGATCAAGAGGCACCTCAGTAAAAATTTGATAAATGTAATCATCAGCATTTTTGTATATGGATTTCCATTGTTCCAGTACTTTGACAAAGCCCTTCACATGTTGACCTTCAGATAATGCCCCAATTCTCTGAATGAACTTCATTGGAATATCTCCAAAATCATGATTTTCAAAATATTTTCTATTTTTGGACAAGAAAAGTAACGAAGGCACTTGAGTACAGATAGTTTTACCGTAAGTAGTGAGATCATAATATCCATCCTTGTCCTTCTTTATCAAGCCTGCATCAGATAGTCGTTCAAAATTTCTATGGACTTCTTGAACTGTTGCACCCAATTCCTTTGCCATGTTGGAGATCTTTGTTTTTTTCAAAAGAAGGTTAAAGATTATGTTTAATCTTTGTTCGCTTGCTAGTTCTAAAAAATCTTCTGCTGCATTTTCATAATTATTTTCCATATGCAGATTTTACAAAGTATGAATCTAAATCTTACGTGCATAAATTTAAGATTCTGGCCAATTTGCACCACATTTTTGGCAAGTACCTCTGAACCCTCGATATTTTGCCTCAAAGACGACTAGGGCTTCTGGCGAGCCACACCCAAGACATTCTGTTTTTTCCATACTCTATAGTAATGCATATTTTGTAGATTACCTAAGCTCAACAACTTAGCTTATTATTCATACAATTAGCTGATTAGAGACTATCAACATCCTTTGTTTAGTATAAGCATGGAATCAAAATCAGAACTAACACGAACAAAATCTAGCACATGGCACAAGGAAGTACGTGCACCTTTCAAGAAAGTGGTCGCGTTTGACCTGCTCTTTTATGGTCTAGGTGCAATAACTGGTGCTGGAATCATAGGTGCAATCCTACTTTCTTAGGGATTGCACATTATTTTTTAATCATCAAATCCTACCATCAAGCATGTTATCACCAAAAGTCACTGCAAGAAAAGCCATAGCATTACACAAGAAACTAAAAGGCAGAATTTTACTTGGAAATAAAACTCATAAATTAAATCTAAAAGAAATACAGTTGATTTACACTCCAGGAGTTGCAGCTGTAAGCGAGGTAATTTTCCATCATCCAGACCAGAAATATATCCTCACATCAAAACGAAACAATGTTGCCATAGTAACTGACGGAACAAGAATTCTAGGATTAGGAAACATTGGTCCTTATGCAGCACTTCCAGTAATGGAGGGAAAGGCTGTACTGTATAGACAGTTTGGCGGCATTACTGCTTTTCCGTTATGTCTTAACACAACTAAAAAAGATCAAATCATTAAAACAATTCAAGCAATAGAGCCAGCTTTTGGTGCAATAAACCTTGAAGATATAGAATCTCCCAAAGTCATGGAAATTGCAGAAGAGCTTGAAAGAAAAATTGCCATTCCAGTATTTCATGACGACCGACACGGAACGTCAGTTGTCGCCTTGGCTGCATTGTTTAACTCATTAAAACTAGTCAAAAAACAAATTTCCTCAATCAAAATAGTAATAGCTGGAGCTGGTTCTGCAGGTTTTGGTATTGCAAGTCTACTCAAATTTGCTGGTTGCAAAAACATCATTGTGGTAGATTCAGTTGGTGCAATATACAAAGGAAGAGCTAAAAACATGAACAAATACAAAAAAATTATTGCATGTTCGACTAATTTCAAAAAAGAAAAGGGGGCATTTATAGAAATCATAAAAAATGCAGATGTATTCATTGGTGTATCAGGAGTCAAAAATATGCTGACATCTAGTATGATCAAAACTATGAATCGAGATCCAATAGTTTTTGCCCTTACAAATCCAGAACCTGAGGTTGATCCTTTGATTGCAAAAAAAGCCGGTGTAAAAATTATTGCTACAGGAAGCTACAGGTTTCATAATAGAGTAAACAACGCACTAGTATTCCCATACTTGATGAGGGCAATCTTGGATCAAAAAATACAAAAGATAAGCCTTGGCATGCTTTTGGCAACTGCAAGGGCTATAGCAAACACGGTTATCAAGAAAGAATTACACTACACTCACATTATACCTGATGTTGGAGACAAAATACTTCAAAAAAACATAACTTTGGCATTAAAAAAATTCTATAAAAAATGACTAAAAATGCTGAATATTATGCTTCGAAAAAACCGAAGCGTTCTCAAAAGCCTAAAAAATAGAAAACAATGACAAACTAAATGTGGCTTAGTTAACCATGTTACTGAACAATGTGTCGCAAGTCTTTATAGATTAGCCAAAGTAGTCGGGGTATGGCAATGATGTTTATGGGCACAAAGTCCGTGTTTTTGAATTTTGCTAGCAAATTCGTAGAAAGAAGAGCAAGTATGATGCCAATACTGATTTCATTTCCCACTATCGGGATTGTAGTTACAACAAGTTTGGTAATAATAGGACTAACAATAATGAAATATCAAAGTAAGGTAAACAGCCATGGATGACAAATTATTTGATGAAATTTTTGTTTCCTCAAATTTCATTACTGTATTTTGTACTCAAGATGAATTAGATGGTTACCTAAACTCCATGATTTTATCATGTATGCCAAAAGGAATGAGTATTGTTTTTACCAAAAAGAAACTGAATAGGAAATATGCCAAAAATGAGATAATGAATGCAACACCAGAACAGATTAAAGGAATGATTGAATCGATTGGACCAACAATGGTTCACTAGTATTTTGTAGTCTTAATAACAACAGTTCTGTTAGTCTCAGATGTTACTCACAACTAATAATCTGGATCTCTGAAGTTATAATGAACCGAGACGCAGCAATTGTTTTCTGAGCAGATTCTTTATGATCCATTTCACGCATTACTCTTCTCTATCCAGGAACTAAACTTAATTAGTTTGAAATAATCCTATTAAATGGAGTTTAGGGGGCAATAATTTAGATTGTACGATTATTTCCTATAGTTGTCATGTCTCACACGCGGAAAGATCCATCATTGAAGGAAATGTGGAAAGTCATCGAAAGATACGGAATTAAGCAAGAAATGTTTGAGAGATCACATCCAACTAACCAAGATATTTTGGTGCTGTATAATCTTATTAAACAAAAAAAGCACAAGTATAGAGAAGATGAGATGGTTAAACTTCTAAAAGAACATGTTGAAAAAATAAAGAAACGTGATAAATCATGACCATATTATTTTAATTTTGAAGCAAGTTTTATCAGATTCCCAATTTTATTATTTCCCAAGTCCAGCTTAATTCTAGCTTGTTCAGATGGAAGTCTTCTAAATATTATGATTTTTAATGAAATTATAATGTATTTGAATAGACTCAAACAAAAACCTAGAACGGTTCTATTTTGCTTGCATAAGTTATTTATGGAGTCTTTCCCTTGAATTGAAAGAAAATTTCCTTTCTTGTTCCTTCTTGGTCCCATGCAGCAACCTTGTATCTGCCAGAAGTTTTCCACTGTTTTGTATCGAACTTTAAAACAGTAGAGTAGGATCCTTTTTGTGAATTAATGTATTGATCTGCACTAAATATTTCTTTTTCGGATGGATCAAAGACAACAAAGTGTAGTGTCTGTTTTGGATTAAGTGTTTCATAATCTAATTTTATCTTAACATATTCTCCTTCGTTATAAATTGCCTTGTCAATATTTAGTATGATTTTATTGGTCATAGATAGAATCCCTATTCTACGTGATGATGATGAACCAATTGATCATAGAATCTTATTGATTTTATGTTGACAAATTCCAACATACCATATCTTGATAATTCTCTGCCAAAGCCGCTGTGTTTTACACCGCCAAAAGGAATCCTGGGATCTGAAATCAAAACATTGTTAACTGTCACCATCCCAGATTCTACCATTTTTGACAATTTTTCTGCTTTTACCAGATCCTGTGTCCACATACTTGCTCCAAGGCCAAACTGGGAATCATTTGCAATTTTTATTGCCTCCATTTCACTATTAACAACAGTAATTGGCGCCACGGGGCCAAAAGTTTCCTCTTGTGCCATGCGCATTTTTGGCGAAATCTTGGCAATAATAGTGGGGCTGTAGAAATAGCCCTTGTTTTTTATTCGTTTTCCACCACTTAACACTTCTGCACCGTTTTTGACAGCATCTGTCACCAGTTCATCTATCTTATTTAGGCCCTCAATGTTTACCAGCGGACCAATATCGGTATCATCCAAAGTGGGATCGCCAACACGGAGTTTTTCTGTATTTTGAACAAATTTTTCAATAAATTCTTTTGAAATGTTTTTTGTTACCAAGAATCGTTTTGATGCAATACAGCTCTGACCACAATTAATAAAACGACCTTTGACAGCTCCATTTGCGGCTTTTTCCACATCAGCATCATCACAAACTATGAAGGGATCACTGCCACCTAGTTCTAAAACACATTTTTTTAGCTGCGATGTTGCTCTCTGAGCTACCTTTGCTCCTATCGAGGTACTTCCCGTAAATGTTACTGCGTTGATGTCTGAATCAATCATCGGTTCTACAATACTAGAGTCACCAACTAAAGTTTGAAACACACCGTCAGGAAATCCCGCTTTTTTGAACAAATGTTCAATTTCAATTCCACATTGCATTGTTGCACTAGCTGGTTTGAGAACGATAGTATTTCCTGCCATCAAAGAAGGTGCAGCAAATCTTAGTGCTTGCCAATAAGGAAAGTTCCATGGCATTATACTTCCTATTATTCCAATTGGTTCAAATGACAAAAAGCTCTTTCTTGCATCGGTATTAACAATCTCAGGATTTAAGAAAATATCTCCATTGTCACCATAAAATTCCATGGCCCATGCACATTTTTCTACTTCAGAAAGTGCCTCCTTGATTGGCTTTCCCATTTCTCTGGTTGCAACACAAGCAAGTTCAGTTTTATTTTTTCTTAATTCATCAGCTAAAGTATGTACAAACGCAGATCTTTTTTTAATGTCTTTCTTCCATTCGTTAAACGCAGCTCTTGATTTTTTCACAGATTCATTGATCTTGTCTTTACTTATGATTTCATATTCAGCAATAACTTCTTCAGTGGTAGGATTGATTGTTTTTACTGTCATAACAAAACCAATACCCATTATTGTATTAGAATGTTACAATGATTTTCAATCTAATACAAAAAATTAACGCAGATTCAATACTTTAAATATTTTTCATTAGTATCAATACCGATGCAAAAGTTATCAACACGTGATGATAAAAACTTGGATTTTGAGACAGTGCTTGTATTACAAGGCGGCGGCTCTCTTGGTGCTTATGAATGCGGAGTTTACAAAACATTAGACAAACATGGAATAAAGTTCGATATAGTTGCAGGAACATCCATGGGCGGAATTAACGCTGCTATAATAGCTGGGTCTAAGAATGATGAGCCTATAAAAAACCTTGAAAATTTTTGGCTGAATCTAGCAGAAACTGCCACGCCGTCGTTTTTACCACAAAATAAACGAGCACAATTATCATCAATGTTTGTCTCCATGTGGGGAACTCCTAATGCATTTCAGCCCATATGGTTTATACCAAATCTATTCAATTTTCTGTATGGTAATAGCCCCTATCTTTATGATGTAGAGCCATTAAAAAAATCAATAAAAGATCGTGTTGATTTTGAGAAATTGAAAAATTCATCTAGCCCCAGACTCATCATTACATCCACAGATGTACAAAATGGAAAACCCTCCATATTTGATAGCAAGTATGACAAAATTAATGAGACTCATATTGTCGCAGGTTGTGGTTATCCTTTTTATGGTATTGCATGGACAAAAATAAGTGGTAGATATCTATGGGATGGATCTTTGTTGAGCAATACCCCATTAGCCGAAGTAATTAACGCATCACCAATAAATGATAAAAAGGTGTATGTGGTTGATCTATTTCCACATATCAAAGAAAACCTACCAAAAAATATGATGGAATCATGGCATAGAGCAAGAGACATCATGGATTCAGACAAGACAGAGCAAGCAATCAGAATGTCAAAAATCATTTCAAGATATCTTTCTTTGATAAAAAATATGCACGATTTTATAGAATCTTCTAATCTTAATGAAAAAGCAAAAAAAGAGTTTGAAGAAATAGAATCTGAATATGACAAATTAGCATGTCAACGTGGTACAATAATAAGAGAGATAATTCGCATAAAGCGACAGGAAGAAGAGGATTCTCACTTTCTCTTTGAGAATGCGGACTTTTCGCTTGCCACTATTAAACAACTAATAAGTGATGGCGCAAAAGACGCAGAAAAAGTTTTGTCAGCTAAATTATAGAAAAACCAGGATTATTGTAATCCGATTATCTTCATAATCTTATTTGCAAACTTGTCGATATCCACAGTTGGCTCTGCAGAAACTAACAAGACGTTTGAGTTTATTGGAAAACTTATCATTACTGCTTTTTGTCTGCGGGATGCAGAATATTTGACAGCGCCAAGACTATAATCAAAATCTTTCCTCATAGATACTCGTAATGCCAATTCCATGTACATTTTTTGTCTCTCTGCTTCATCCTCAAGTGGTGTTATTCCTTCTTTAAAACCACCTGCAACAAGCCGGCCCATCGAATTTATGCAACCTGCGAATCTGATTTCGTCATCTTGTAAAAGATTGTTACATTTTTGAGCAAATAACCAATATTCATCTGTTTTTTCTTTTTGTGTACTCATACCACCAATAACTCGTTATTATAACATAAAAACGCTCCTACTATTTTCAATTAGTTTTTTATATTATTTCATTATGATATTTCCAAATTAGCATATTTAAGAAAAAAAATTGTTGTTTCATAGGTTGTTAAACTAAAATAATACGCTTTTAATTTACGGGTATGATTACTGTAAACTGCAGGGAAGTAGAAGCCATAAAATCAGCACTTGCAGTTTATGTGTCTGATCAGATAGAAGCCATTCCGGCACTTAAATCTCATGAATTTATGTTAGCGCCAATAGATGATCAAGAAAAAATTGATGAAAGCCTAGTAGTAAAATCAATAAAAAATTTTTTAAATTCTATCGGTGAGGAAGAAAACTTTGCAGTCATAAATATGAATAATATAATTTCCATTGTATCAATAAATGGAAAAGTTTTAGAATCTGTAAACAATCAACCTACGGATCAATTTTTCTCATGTACACATTGTGGATACATAACAAGATATGAAACAGTCTACAAAAACCATGAAAAAATCCATTACCTAGTATAACCATATTTGAAGAAAAAGATGGTTTTAGGATTAGTAGATAGATTAACTAGTAAAAGAAAAACAAACACTTATGCTCACATATTCTGCAAAAAACACGGAACACAACAGTGCAGTTGTTCTTTATGAGATTCTAAATCATTGAGAAATTACATTATAAAACTTTGGTTGTGGAAAACCATTCATATATGAATGACTTTTTGATTGGATTTTAGCATGTTCTGTAGTTTGATGCATTTTTTCAAATTTTTCCTTACTTTCAAATTCAACTAACATCAAATGCTTACCATTATGTGATTCTAAAAGCCGCCTGCCAATGAATCCATCAAAGTTTGACAATATTTTGTTTGAGTCTCCAACCCAATTTTTAAATTCTGACTCCAAGCCTTTTTTTAGCTGGATTTCTGCAATCACAACAAACATAAAATTTTTCAATATTGTTTGATTTAATAATATTTCTCTGATTATCAATTTTGAAAAATACTCACTAATCAATTGTAAAATAGAGGTTCTAACAAACTCATTTCATAAATATAATCAACATAAAACAACTTTATCTGAATTAGAATAACACTAATTACTAGACGTGTAAACCATACTAATCATGAAAAATGAGAAACAGATTATTGCTGGTTCCATAGCAGCTGCCATCATAGTCATGGCAGTAGCAGTTTTTCCCTTCTGGAATTTAATCCCAAACAAGGTTACAGAGACAGTGAAAGTCGTATTAATAGATCAAACAGGCTGTACTGCTGAAACACATGACGGATTTGATGTAAAAATTGGCCCATGTAATGCAAAAGTGGGGGATAACATTACGGCATCATTTGATGGAAAAGTTAGAGATCGGGAAAAACCATTTACGCCCTAGTTTTGAAAGATTTTCTAGAGCAGTTTTAGATCTTTTGTAACTTTATCAACTTTATCCTCGGGAGCTGGACCTATGGAGATACATGTAACTGTTCCAGGAGCAATTTGAGTATGACCTGCATCTGTTACTTCTGACCAAGGAAGATCAAGAGATATTGCATGTCTTTTTACTTTCTCCAATTCATCAAGGCTGGTCACTTTAACAACAACTTTTTCTTGACCTGATAGTTCCCATTCCTTGTACCACTCAGGATGAGATTTCCTAACATGTTCTGCGCCTAAAACACACGCATGTCCAACCTGAGCAGCTATTTTTCCAGTACCCATGTTAAGATCCTTTCTTACTACAACGACTTGTTTAACCAAACCCATGCCATTTTTAAAACCAATTAGAGTATGTTAAACTTTTGAATTGAATTAAATAATTGAATCAAATTAAAAAAGCATGGATTATGATGTCATAGTTGCAGGTGGCAGTGTATCTGGTCTTCTTTGTGCAAGAGAAATAGCAAGTCGAGGTCATAGCGTTTTAGTCATAGAGGAGGATTCAGAGATTGGAACACCTGAGCATTGTGGGGGTCTAGTCAGCATAATGGGAATAGATGAGCTTGGAGTAGTACCCATGAGAGCAACTCTTGATAACAAGATAAGATCAGCCACAGTTTTTTCACCTGCAAAAAAGAGTTTTTCATTGGATGCAAGATCTCAAAAAGTCATAGTTTTAGATAGACGTGAATTTGACAAACAAATTGCACATCAAGCACAAACCAATGGTGCAGAAATCCGTGTTAGATCATCGTTAAGAGAGATTTTTGACGATGGAATCAAAACTTCAGAGGGCTCATTAAAATGTAAAATTGTGGTTGATGCGCGAGGAGTCTCTTCACTTATTCAAAAAGACAGAACAGGAATATTGCAATCTGCACAGTATGAAGTGTATGCAGATTGGATTGAAAAGGACAGAATCGAAGTATATTTTGATCAAGAAAAATTCCCTGGTTTTTTTGCATGGATTATTCCTACCAGAAGAGATGAAGCCAAGGTAGGAGTGGCAGGAAAAGGCATCAATGCTGCTGTCGCTCTTGAGAGTTTTCTCAAAGAGAAAGGAAAACATTCAACGATAAGAAAGATCTATGCTCCAATTTGGATAAAAGGACCTATACAGAATTTTGTGTCAAAAAATATTATAACCATTGGGGATGCCGCTGGCCAATCAAAGCCTACCACTGCAGGAGGTATTTATTCATGCGGTCTTGGAGGTATATTTGCTGGAAGATCCATTTCTAAATTTTTAGAGTCTGGAAAATCATCTGATCTTCTTGAATATCAAAAAACATGGACTGATAAATTTGGTCAAGAGTTTGAACATATGCTTCTTGCACGAGGTCTTCTTGAAAGACTAGACAACAAATCAATTAACAAAATGTTTGAGTCCATAACACCAGAGATTGTAGAAGAAATATCAAAAGAAGGATCCTTTGATTTTCATACGATCTCACTTGCAAAGCTATTGGGTGTAAAAGGTTCAGTTAAGGCAGTACAGGCAATTTTAGGAAGCGAGTTTAGAAGACTTTTAACATGAGAAGAAATGCAAATGATAAGCAAGGTATAAATTCGGTTTTTTATGAGCTGTCAACATGTCATCATCTATTGCATTACCAGTATGCAGCTCATGTCATAGACCTATCATGCCTAATGATAAATGTGTCAAATTCAACTGCCCTAGCTGTGGTACAATACTAGTTTGGAGATGTGAGAGCTGTAGAGAATCTGCTAAAACCTATAAATGCAAATCCTGCAACTTTGATGGACCATAGAAAAATGGCACGTCTTTTACTTCGAGCAAAAATTCTTCCAACAGGTACAGAAACAGATCTAGATGGAGTTGCAAAAAACATCGCATCTACATTGAAAGATGGAATACAGCTTTCAAAATACACAAAAGAGCCATTAGCTTTTGGTCTCTACTTTATTAGCGCAGAATTTTCATTAGAAGATAAGGATGGGCAGATGGACTCACTTGAAAACACGGTCAGGGCAATAGAAGGAGTAGGAGAGTTTGAAGTCCTTGGAGCAAGTAGGGCATCTGTAGATGTAAAGTAGGTGTTTTTTTGGTACGTAAAGACGAACCACTTCAAATGCGTGTTGGCGAAGCAAAACAAAGAGATGTAGGAAAAAGACGAGCTCGTATAGAACCGGAAGCTATGGAATATTTACGGGTAGAACCTGGCGACATGGTAGAAATTGTTGGTAAAAGATCAAGTTGTGCAATAGTGTGGCCAACTGATGACGATAACAAAGCTCCAGACATGATTAGAATTGACGGTCAAACAAGAAAGAATGTAGGTATTGGAATTAATGATCTTGTTAATGTGAAAAAGATTGTAGCAAAACCTGCAAAAAGCGTGGTGCTCATGCCAGTAAATGGAAATGTTACAGTTGACAAGGAATTTACTGATTTTGTAAAAAACAGACTCAAAGGTCTACCACTTTCTGAAGGTGATGAAATTTCTGTAATGATTCTTGGTAACTCGATGGATTTTAAGATTCATAAAATATCACCAAAGACAGTTGTTAAGATAGAGCGTGCCACAATTCTTACAATTCTAACTGAGACATCAATTGATAAGAAATTACGAGTAACATATGAAGAGATAGGAGGATTAAAGACACAGACAAAAAGGATGAGAGAAATTGTTGAACTGCCATTACGACATCCCGAAGTGTTCCAAACATTTGGAATAGAACCACATAGCGGAATTTTGTTATACGGTCCACCAGGATGTGGAAAGACTTTGATTGCCAAAGTACTTGCTAGTGAATCAGAGGCAAATTTTTTCTCCATAAACGGACCTGAAATAATGAACAAGTATTATGGAGAAACAGAAGCACGACTCCGTGACATATTCAAAGAAGCAAAAGAAAATTCTCCAAGTGTAATATTTATTGATGAAATTGATGCTATTGCTCCAAAAAGAGAAGAAGCATATGGCGATGTAGAAAAAAGAGTGGTTGCACAGCTTTTAGCTTTAATGGACGGACTTACAGATAGAGGAAATGTCATTGTACTTGGTGCAACAAATAGACCAGAGAGTGTAGATCCAGCACTAAGAAGACCTGGAAGATTCGATAGAGAGATTGAAATTTCCGTACCAAATGTAGATGGAAGATTAGAGATACTTCACATTCACACTAGAGGAATGCCGCTTGATGAAGATGTAGATTTGAAAATACTTTCAGCAGAACTACACGGCTACACTGGAGCAGATATCAAATCATTATGTAGAGAAGCTGCAATGAAAGCACTTAGAAATTATTTACCAGAGATAGATATGGAGACAGAAAAAATTTCTGCCGAAATTTTACAATCAATGAGAATTCGTTTGCAAGACTTTTACGATGCAATGCATGAAATTGTGCCTACTGCCATGAGGGAATTCTATGTAGAAAGTCCAAAGATTTGGTGGAAAGATGTAGGCGGATTAGATGATGCAAAAAGAACATTACATGACAACTTGATTATGGCAATAAAAGAACCAACAAAATTCCAAAAAATGGGAATCAAACCTCCAAAGGGCGCATTACTTTATGGCCCACCAGGATGTGGAAAAACGCTTCTAGCAAGATCACTTGCAACTGAAGGTGGAGCTAACATGATCCTCGTGAGAGGTCCAGAAATTTTATCAAAATGGGTAGGAGAATCTGAAAAAGCAATTAGAGAGATATTCAGAAAAGCAAAAGCATCATCTCCATGTATTGTAATTTTTGATGAGCTTGATTCTTTTGCTAGAGCGAAATCTATGGAAGATGGCGGTGTCGGAGAGAGGCTTTTGAGTCAGCTTTTAACAGAGATGGAAGATGGTGGAGCATCCAGAGTTATTGTGCTTGGCATTTCAAACAGACCTGATTTGATAGATACCTCGCTTTTAAGACCTGGAAGATTAGATTTGATCTTGTTCATACCAGCTCCAGATGAAAAAGGTAGATTAGAGATAATCAAAATACTAACACGTACCATGCCTCTTTCTGGAGACGTAGATTTGAAAGAAATTGCTGTAGCAACAAAGAATTATAGTGGTGCAGACCTTGTTGCAATATGTAGAGAAGCTGCAGTACATGCAATGCAAAATGATTCTGCTAAGATAGGGAGCACAGATTTTGCGTCAGCATTAAAGCTTGTCAAACCTTCCATAACAAAAAGTGTAGATGAATGGTATGGTTCAATAAAAGAGAATATATCATACGCCATACCAAAACCAATCGATAAAACATTTTACGGTTAGAATATGACAATACCATTCAAAAATAAATTATATGAAATGATAAAGGAATCTGGATCCTTAACAGATTCGGAACTTTCAAAGTTGTTAATCAAGGGAGGAATTTCAATTCCAGAGGATGAATTCAATAAGACATTACTCAGTTTGGAAATTTATGGACTAGTCAAGGTAAGTTGGCTCACAAAAGAACAACGTCGAATAGAAATAGTAGAGAAAGAAAACGAGGTAGATGAAGTAGAGCAACAAAGTAGAGAAAAGTTAGAACGTGATTATGAAGCTGGATTTCCCGGTGTTGACCAAGAACAAGAGATCCCAGAAGAAGTATGAAATAATTTTACTAAATTTTAAAATAAATTATTTTATTTAAAAACTGGAAAGTGAAATGCTGCATCCAGTGCTATTCCAACAAATATTATTGTAAGATAAGGTGCAGTAACCTTGTATGCTTTCCAAGCAAACTCTGAAGTTGGTGTTTTCGTAAGTTTGTAATGATACACTAGCATCAGACCACCAGATATTGCAGCTATTACAAGATACACATAGCCTAGTCCAAATGCAACTAGTGCTAGAGAGTATGGTAACAAGATGGCAGTATTTACCAAAATATACTTTGATGTTCTTTGCATTCCAATTAAAACAGGAAGCATTGGAACCTTGGCTTCGGCATAATCATCTTTTATTTTCATTGCAAGACACCAAAAGTGGGACGGTGTCCAGACAAATACCAAAACTCCCACAAGAGCTCCTAGCATATCCATAGAACCAGTTGCGGCAGACCAACCTGCCATAGATGCTGCACTTCCCGCAAATCCACCGATGACAATATTTGAAGAATTTCTTCTCTTAAGCCATACAGTATAAACAATCACATAGAAAAATATTCCAAGTGCGATGAAAAATGTAGAAAGAGGGTTTAGAGTAAACCATGCAAAGATTACTGAAATTGAACTAACTATCAATCCATACAGCAAGACATTTTTTGCAGACATTCTTCCAGAAGGAATCGGTCTTGTGCTAGTTCGTTTCATCAAGGGATCAATGTCTTTATCATAATAGTGATTTAGGGCACTAGAGCCAGCAGAAGAAAGCGATCCAGCTATAATAATATACAAAAGACCCCAATAGTTTAGTGTAGGCCCTATCAATTTACTAGCAGCATACATTGATGTTATTGCCGTAATTACAAGGAGAATAATGATACGAGGTTTAGATATTTCCAGTACTTCTTTTAATCCCAATGTCTCTGTTAGCGGTTTTGCTGGGAATTTAATTTCTTCGAAGTTTGTCAATAGATACTCAAAAGGATTAATTATCTCACTAATTTGAAGTACCACAAATGAGTGACTGGGACCTAATGATGCCTGGCATGGGCCTCACTGCCATAGGCCTTGCCGGAGTTTTCTTGTCTTATCTTGGGATCGCAAACACATTCCTTACTGGAATGCAGGCGCTTTCAGGACTTACGATGTTCATTGGGCTGGTATTTTTATCAGCTGGAATCCTAAGTGGCGGAGTATCAACAAGCAATCGTGCTAAAGCGACAACTTTGGTTATTTTTGGCATATCTGGTTCCGTTGGCGCATTTGCCCTAAGTCAGAATACCAATGTTACATCATTACCAAGATTTGTCGGAGTTTTACTTATCATAATCATACCTACAGTTGTCATAGCATTTACTGCAATGAGGATGTCACAATACCTTAAACCAATATCTGTGATATTTTTATTGGCCATGGGAGTAGGAATTGTTTCATACAGCGCATTAGGATTCATAGGGCCTGGAGCTCAATTTTCATTACAACCAACCACGGTACAAACTGAGACAGTAACAAATGCTGCGCCCGCTTCAAACGTACCCATAGTACCAGTAGAGATACTTGTGAATGCATCAATCAAAGGCAATCCTAACTATAAACCTGATATCGTTACAGCGGAAAAAGGAAACATAATTGAATGGACAAATAATGACAATGTTCCACATACAGTAACAAGTGCATCTGATGCAGGTGCAACATTTGATTCAAGTTTAATAACAAAGGGAGGAGGAACGTATCAACTTGATACCTCAAAATTAAATGGAACGGAATATGATTACATGTGCACCATACATCCCTTTATGACTGGCAAGATAACGATCACTGCATCACAAAAACCAATTATTGCAAATGTAACAATTTCTACCGGTGCATCAACACAAAGTGCTGGACAGAAATATTTTGATCCAGCGCAGATTTCAGCAAAGGTTGGTACCACAGTAGTTTGGACAAACAAAGATTCAGCATCACACACTGTAACAAGTGGAACCCCAAGTGCAGGTCCATCAGGAACATTTGACTCTGGATTAATAAAAGCTGGCAACACATTTCAATACAAATTTAGTTCTGCAGGTACAACAGAATATTACTGCACAATACATCCTTGGATGATGGGAAAAGTTACAGCAGGATAAACTTGCAAAAAAGCTTGGAGCTTTTACAAAATCATATAGAACTTCTTACCAATCATGCAAAAAAAAATATTCCAAATGAATCATGCGCAATTTTATTTGGCAAAATTGAAAATGAAACCTTTGATGTAAAAGATGTTTTTTTGACAAAAAATGTAGAAAATTCACCAGTCAACTTTTCAATATCTAATGATGAATTACTAGAAGCTTACAATGAAGCAGAAAAAAGAAAACTAGAAGTAATTGGAATTTTCCATTCTCATCCAGACTCTATGGCATATCCATCTTTAACAGACAAGAGATACATGGCAATAAATCCGGTTCCATGGGTCATATTCTCCAACAAAAATAAGGAGTTCAAGGCATATATTTTTGAATCAGAAATTGTATCCATACCATTAGAAATAAAGTAGAATTATTTGTGAATGATTTTTTTGTGCCTTTCCAAGTGTTCTTTATCGAAAAATGTAGCATCGCATTCTTTGCATTTGAGTTGAGTTTTAAAGCCCCACAATCACTAGTATATACGATCAGGTTGCGTAAAAGGATACCTAATAGTTTAGAGTCTAAAAGTTACCATCATACCATCAGATACATTTTTTAGAAATTTCTTATCAGTATTCTTGATTTTTCCTATTACATTTACAGGTGAATATGGTTTGATCTCGTCTTTTTTGCCTATGGTGGTGGGCCCAAAAAAAAGACATATTGCTTTTCCTGAGGGCCAATATGCTACATCCATTAAATCTACCAAGGGTTTTGCATTCTCTGCACCTACCACAATAGGAGTTTCATTAGTGTAGAGTTCCTCTCCCCAAGACTGTATTTCCACATCAAGTGGCAGACATTTAAGAAAAGAAGATACTGTTTCTGGGGCTAGTTCGTCATCTATTTCTAAATCTATGGTCTTTATTTTCGGAATATTCAGTGTAACCTTATGGATCAACAGCCGATCTTGTGTGATTTAGATTAAATATCCCTTCTCAGAATTGTCAAAATATGGACATTCACGTATACGATACATATGTAGAGGCCAAGGACGGCCACACCATGCACTTTGATGTTATTACAGATGTCAAAGACCACAAAAAGGCCATAGAGTATGCAAAGCAATGGCTAAAATCAGTTGGAGAGTCAGATGCAGCTGTTTCAACAGAAGAATGCCAATTTTGCCACACTCAAGGAGCTCCAGAACCAATAGCAGAACAAATCCGTAAAAATGGATATTTCATCCAAAAGATGGAAGGCTGCCCATAATTCTTTTTTAATTTTTTAACTTTTTCTGACAAAGTCTTTTTAGAACAGTCACATAAGTGAGAAACATGGACAAACCTAAAGTCACGTACAATAGATTAACCGTAGAAGGAGAGATACGAACTCAATGGATATGTGGTTGCTTTGAGACATTGGATGGATTCTTCAAATTCTGTCCGGATCACAACAATGCCATGAGAAAATCAATCGAGGCCCAAATAGATGAGCTTGACATGACACTTGTTGTTGATGACAAAAAATAAGATTAATCTACAGAATAAAAATACCAACAAACGCAGATACGAAAACTATCGCCACAGTGTTTAACAATTTAATGACAGTGTTTAGTGCAGGTCCTGCAGTATCCTTGTAAGGGTCTCCAATTATATCACCAACTATTGCGATCTTGTGTTCTTCGGTTCCTTTTTGTTTGTTAATTTCCATATACTTTTTGGCATTATCCCACGCACCACCAGTATTTGCCAAATGGAAGGCCAAGAAAATTCCTGTAATTACTGCACCCATTAAAAGTCCAACCACTGCAGAGGGTCCCAAAACAATACCAAGTATTATTGGAGCTGCAATTGTTATTGTTGCAGATTTCCAAAGCTCACGTAGTGAAGCTACTGTTGCAACATCTACACATTTTGCATAATCAGGTTTTGTTTTGCCTGTCAGAATGTCCGGAGTTTCTTTGAATTGTCGTCTTACTTCTTCTACCATCTTAGAGGCGGCCCTTGCTACCGCAGAAATAAGCTGACTTGTAATAAAGAATGGTAGTAGACCACCTACAAGCAATCCAATAACAACTGCTGGATTTGAAAGACTGTAATCAAAAACATGATGAAATACTTTTCCTGCCTCATATTGAAATGCTTGAATCATAGCCAGTGCCGCCAGACCTGCACTTGCAATTGCAAAACCTTTAGTCACTGCCTTTGTAGTATTTCCTACTGCATCAATTTCGTCTGTGACTTTGCGGTTTTCTTCTCCCATACTTGTCATTTCTACAATTCCACCGGCGTTATCACTGATAGGACCAAATGCGTCAATACTCAATACAATTCCTGCAAGGCTTAGCATTGCCATAGCTGTAAGTGAAGTACCAAAGATCCCATAAAGTGTAGATTGTGTAGGATCTGGTGCTGCAGATGATGCCAGTACATATGATGTAGCTAGAGCAACAACAATGGCAATCATAAAGGGACCTGTTGAGCGCATTCCTTGTATTATTCCCATTAGTGTAAGCGATGCATATCCCCATTTTGCAGAAGCAGCAATTTCTTGTACAGGTTTGAATCTGTAGCTTGTAAAGTAGTCGGTAATTCTCTGTATTACTGGAACTAGAATAACTCCTATCACTGTACTACCAAACAGTGCATAGGCAATCTGTGTATGACCAAGGAAAAGATATGTAAAAACAAAATTAAGTGCAATAGCTATTGCAGCAGAAACATAAAATGCATTGGCAAGTGGTTTGTTTACATCTGTCATTTTTCTAGGTGTTATAGTTGCAATACCAATTATAGATGCAAATAATCCTGAAGCACCAATTAACATTGGATAAAACAAGTTTTGTGGAGTTCCAATCAATCCTGCAATCAGTAACGATGCAAGCATAGTTACAATATATGATTCATAGATATCAGAACCCATTCCAGCTGCGTCTCCTACATTGTCTCCTACGTTATCAGCAATCGTTGCTGGGTTTCGTGGGTCATCTTCTGGAATATTTGCTTCTACTTTTCCTACCAGATCTGCGCCCATATCTGCAGCCTTTGTGAAAATGCCACCACCAACTCTGATAAACAAGGCAATCAAACTAGCGCCTATACCAACTCCTGCAATTGTGATAGGATTAGGAAATGCAAAATAGAGTAAACTCATGCCCAAAAGAGCCATAGCAGGTACAGCAAGACCTACTGTTGCTCCGCCTCTAAATGCAAGTGCAAAGGTATGCCCAAGTCCTTTTCCAGATGCGTTTGCAGCTCTAACCGCTGCTTTTACTGTGATTTTAAGTGCGATCAATCCCGCAATAGCAGAAAGTCCAGCACCAACTGCAAAAGCAATACCGTTAGTAGATCCAATTGCAGCACCAATCAAGACTGCAAGACCTATAGCTATAGGAATAACAATTCTAAACTCTCTTCTCAAAAATGCCATTGCACCTACCCCTACTGCATTTGAAATATCTAGCATCTGCTGTGTTCCAGGTTTTTGTTTAGATACCCACGCTGCCAGGATTGTGGCAATGATAAAAGCGATAACTGACGCACCAACAGGAATCATTTCTTTGAGCGTCATTTACTAGATTTTTGCCTATTTGCGGTAAATATAAACCATATTAGAACGCAAAATATCTATTTTCTTTTCTTGTATGGTGCAAACGTTTTACCTGCAAGTCCTTGTCTTACTAGTTTGTTGAATCTTTTACCGTGGCTAAGATATGGGAACCGCATGTGGATCAATTCATGTACAATTGTATTTTCTAGAGTTTTTTCATCTGGCATTTTTCTAACATTTACAAAAATCATGTTGTGTTGCATATAGGAAACGCCATAATATTTGTACGCAGAGGTTCGTCTTCCTTCAGTCATTTCTTTTGGCACCTCAAGTACCTCTTTAGTAGTAAAAAGTACTCTTGGTTCTTGTATTCCAAACCTGTTTGCATAAATTCCAGTCTTTTCTAGAATTTTAAATCTCAGATTAGAATCAATCTTCATGACATGTAGTGTTTTAGTGAATGTTTAATTTCAGTTGTCAATTGTTCTGTTTGAACTAGTTTATTTTTTCTATTTTACCACGAAAATAGTTATCAGGGTCAGAACTTGTGTAGCTTAATCATTTATCATACAGCCACCGTGTCATCATTCCCCTCTATCTCATAGAATTCATGATAGATTGAGCTTTATTTCTCATCTCTACATTTACTGGTACAATTACAAGTCCTTCATTTGGCTGGCCATACAAAACTATCGAGTTTTCAGGTGCATACACCACTACAGGTAAAACCAACAAGTCTTCTTCGCCATTAACAGTAATCCTTACCGGTTTTGTAGACTGGAATGCTTTTTTTATTGTCTTTACACTTTCGATTGTAATTTCTGCAGGAGGATTGTTACAATTCAAAGTAGTTTTTATATTTCCAGATGGCATTTCTCTTTTAACTCTCTTTTCTACACCATCTACAATTTGCAACGATGGCACTATTTCATACTTGATTAATTTTTCAGTTGTTGCATCGCCAACTGAAATTACAAATGATCCCAGCGGAATATTTTTCAAAATACTCTCTTTAGTTATATCAGAATCTTTAAGCAAGACTCCTAATGGTTTTTTTAGTTTGTCTCGTAGGTTTTCTGGAAGATGCACAAGATATCTTTGTTTTAAACTATTTTTGTGTAGCTACTTCGGCTTTTATTTCCTCATTTAACTGGGATGCCAATATACTGCATCTTGCTGCAACATTTTTTGCAACATTAGTAAATGCAGATGCGTGTGCAGATTTTGGATCTGTCACTAGCACTGGCCTGCCTGAATCAGAACCTTCCATGATTCCAGGATTAAGTGGAATCTCACCTAGGAATGGAATACCATATTTTTCACTGATTTTTCTTGCCCCTCCCCTTCCAAAAACGTAATGATCTTTTTTACAATCTGGGCATTTGAAATAACTCATGTTTTCTATAATACCAATAATTGGAACGTTTAGTTTTTGAAACATGCCAAATGCCTTTACAGCAACATTACTTGCAACATCTTGCGGTGTTGTAACCACAAGTATTCCAGTAATTGGAATAGTTTGAGCCAGTGTTAGTGGGATATCTCCAGTACCTGGAGGAAGATCAACTATAAGATAATCCAAATCACTCCAATTAGTATCAACAAGGAACTGCTTGACAATTCCTGAAATTATAGGTCCTCTGTAAATTGCTGCTTGATGATCTTGTTCAGCAAAAAATCCAAACGAAACTACTTTGAGTCCATTGGATTCAGCTGGTTGTAGCTTGTTGTTTTCAACTTCCATTACAGCTTTTCCCATTCCAAGCATCAATGGAACGCTAGGTCCGTAAATGTCTGCATCAAGCAATCCAACTTTTGCACCAGACTGTGCCAATGCTAGTGCGAGGTTAACTGAAACCGTTGTCTTACCTACTCCGCCTTTACCACTTGCTACACCAATGATGTTTTTTACAGTTGGCATCATTTCATCCATGCTTAGTGCACGGCCTTCCATTACTTTGGCAGTTACCTTCAGATCAAGTTTTAAATTTCCTAGTGTACTTACTGCTTTTCTAACATCCTCTTCTATTTGATCATTAAATGGACATGCTGGAGTTGTAAGTTCAAGAGTAAATTTTAGATCGTTGGTGTTGATTTCTAGATCTTTAATCATGCCCATAGAAACAATGTCTTTTTTTAGATCAGGATCAATTACCGTGCTTAGGGTTCTAAGTACATCGTCTACTGATACCATAAATTGAAAAAGTCCAAATACGATATTTAAACATAGGCAAAAATGCTCAATTTTATCATCCAAAGATTCATAAATTGAAATTTTATTAAATTTCTTAGATGTTTTCTATATCTACACTTACTGACGTAGTTAGAATTCCGCCTAAATTGTTTGGGGAATCTCTCAAAAAAGCAGCAACTACCATACTTAGGGAAAAATACGAGAGTATGATAAATCCTGAACTTGGTTATGTAATTATGATTTTAGATACCAAAGTTGAAAAAATGGGAAAGATTGTTTCTGGCGATGGTGGTACATATCACAAAGTTGAATTTACAGCTTTGACATTCTATCCGAAACTTCAAGAAATTGTTAGAGGAGAGATTGTTGAGATTACAGACTTTGGCGCATTTGTAAGAATTGGTGCAACTGACGCGTTGCTACATCTTTCACAAATTATGGATGATTATCTAAAAAGCGATGTAAAATCTGGTTTGATACTTGCTAATCAAAGTGGAAGAACAATGAGAATTGGTACTACCCTTCGTGCAAGAATAACTGCAGTTTCTCTTGGAAAAACTGCAGCTATGAAAATAGGTATTACATGCAGACAGCCTTTCCTTGGTGCAGACGAGTGGATAGAAGAAGAGATAAAGAAAGCAAAATCTCCAGCAGCTCAAACTGAAAAAGCTAAAACTCCACCGGCAGAAAAAGCCAAGAAAGTTGTAGAAGCAAAGTGAAATTAATATGGTAAAAGAAATGGCATGTAGAAAATGTAAATTTGTAACAGTAGGTAAAGTATGCCCTAATTGCAAATCAGCAGACCTGACGCCAGATTGGCGCGGTTCTATTCTTATAGTTGATCCAGCTACATCGGTAGTTGCAAAAACTTTGGGAATAACAGTGATGGGCAAGTATGCTCTAAAGGTAACCTAGATTGCACATACGTGCAAGAAAAGCGCTTGATAATTTTTTAGATGAAGATATTGGAAAAGGAGACATTACAAGTAATCTTTTACCAAGAAAAAAAATCACTGCAAGTATAATTTCAAGACAAGAAGGAGTAGTAGCTGGAGTACAATATGTAAAATACTTCTTTGTCTCAAGAGGATGTAAAGTAAAAATTCTAAAAAAAGATGGTTCAAAAATTAAACCAAACCAGAAAATAATAATTATATCAGGTTTTGCTCACACCATATTATCATGTGAGAGAACCGCGCTTAACCTATTATCCAGAATGAGTGGAATTGCAACTCAAACCAATCATCTTGTAAACAAAATAAAAAAGACAAATCCAAAAGTAAAACTTTATTCCACAAGAAAAACAGCACCTGGATTACGTTTGTTTGATAAGGACGCAGTAGAAATTGGTGGAGGCAATAGACATAGGATGTCACTTGATCAGATGATTATGATAAAGGATAATCATCTTGCAGTTTCTGATTCTGTTTGGGAGTTGGTTCAAAAGGCACGTAAAAAATACAAAATAGTTGAAGTTGAAGTTGAAGGCCTAAATGATGCAATTCTTGCTGCAAAAGCGGGAGCATCCATAATAATGTTAGATAACCGCTCACCAAATGAAATTTCAAAAATTATCAACATTCTAAAAAAATTACACCTAAGAGACAAAATACGAATTGAAGCTTCAGGAGGTATTGATTCTACTAACATTCAATCATATGCAAAAACAGGTGTTGATATGATATCAGTTGGAAAAATTACTAGTTCTGCACCAGGATTAGATTTGAGTTTAGAAGTTAACTGATTGCAAGCATTCTTTCAATTGCAAGTTGTGCTTTTTGAGCAATATTTTTTGGAACCTTAACTTCATATTTTTCTTCTTTTATGGAAGCATATACCTTGTCAAGAGTTATCATCTTCATGTATTTACATACGGCATTTTCTGATATAGGAATGAATTCTTTATCTGGATTTTGTTTTCTCATTCTGTATAATATTCCTGTCTCTGTTGCAACAACAAACTTCTTCGAAGAAGAATCCTTTGCGTGGTTCATCATTCCTTCAGTAGACAGAATTTGAACCTGTCTGTTTCCATAGTCTCCTGATGCAACATCATACATAACTGATGAAGTGCAGCTACATTCTGGGTGTATTAGAAATTCAGCATTGGCATACTGATTTAGTTTTTCTTGTACATCCTGTGATCTTATACCTGCATGAACGTGACATTCTCCTGCCCAGATAAACATGTTATTTCTATTTGTCATCTTTGCAACATATGATCCTAGGAACATATCTGGCAAAAATAGAACTTCTTTATTTTCCGGAATTGATTTCACAACATTTACTGCGTTAGATGATGTACAGCAATAATCAAGCTCAGATTTTACTTCGGCAGTTGTATTCACATAACCTACCGTTATTGCCCCTGGATGTTCGTTTTTCCATTTTCGCAATTGATCTGCAGTTATTGTATCAGATAATGAACAACCAGCAGCCAGATCGGGTATGAGTACTTTTTTGTCTGGACAAGTTATAGCAGCGGTTTCTGCCATAAAGTGTACACCACAAAATAAAATTGTTTTTTGTGTTGCTTTTGCAGCTTGTCTTGATAATCCTAAAGAATCCCCTACGTAATCTGCAATATCCTGTACTTCAGGGAGTTGATAGTTATGAGCTAAAATAAGAACATCTTTTTCTTTTTTAAGCTTCAAGATTTCTGATTTTAAATTCATTTGACCAAAATAAATTGGAGATTTTTATCATTTAAAGGATAAGGTCTATGACATATTTGAGGGCATGTTGTGATATGATGGCAATATTTGCCATTTATGTTCCAATTCTAATATCATCTTGACATACCGCTCTTAGGCATTCTATTGCAGACAAAATTGCAAGCCTACTTGTTTTTGGGTTACTAGTACTGGGCATATTTTCCACCTTGATTGAGAACTTGCCAAATTTGCCTTGAGCTACTATCTCATGAGTGTTTTTGTCAGTATTTGGGTCTGCAATTATTCTTACTTTTGTGTTTAAACTTCCAAGTCCAGTCAAGCTAAGAAGAGCTGCCACGTTAATATTGGCAGGAAAGAGTCGAACCGCTTCTTGTGCTGTACCTTCAAAAATTGTTGTAGATTCTTTAATATTTTCAATATCAAGTTTCGAAGTTTCAAAGAATTTTGCTCCTTTTAATGATCTTGGACTTTTTGTCGTAACTAATGTAATTGATTCTAATTCATCTTTTACAGAGCGTATACCATCTAGACCCAAAATTGCTCCAGATGGAAGATAGATTGATCTTTTGAAATCCTTACAACCTTCAACTATAATATCTAAAATGGACTCGTCCAAAAGTGCACCAACGCTCATGATCATCAAATCTTTTCTGTTTTGTAGTATACTTAGTGCATTATCCCTAACTGCATCTTGGGATGCCGCTTCTACAATGATATCAGTTGGTGCAGCAGCAAGTAAACCTACATTTTCAGTGATCTCAGGTTTGTCCTTTAGTTTTGTTACTAGTAATTTTGAGGCATCTTTAGAAAAATCAAAAACATGGGTTAGTTTGGCTGGAATCTTTCCTGAATCAATTGCCAAGGCAATTTCAGTACCAATTGCACCACATCCCAAAAGTCCGATTCTTTTCAAGATAATCAATCTTATAATGAACCCTTGTTAAAGCTATTAGTAATAGGAAAAATAATCCTGCATAAACGAGATTAATACATAAATTGAATTTACTTTATGCGTTTCTTGGAATTTGAATCTATGATGGAACTGTATTATCTTTTTGTATTACTGGTCTTATCTTGAGTAACACTATGCACAATCCTATGAATACTACTTGAGCAACCTCTAAAAGAAGTGTCATTCCGCCAAGCCCTCTACCATGAGTCAGACCGTTGACATGTGTAGAAAACCACAATACTACCAAGACAGCAGTTCCCCCAATTCCGACATATTGCCATGTCTTATTCCATCCCTTGATTACAGGTAACGCCCAGAATACTTGCAATATTCCACCTACAAGAAATAGTATTCCCTGCCCTATTTCATCAGAAAGGGAATGAGGCGTTAGCAGTATGTGAATTATTCCTGCAACAACAGTAGTAGCAGCTGTAACATAAACAAGTGGAATAATTTTTGCTCTATCCGATTGTACGGTTTTACTCATATTCAAAACAAGATTCTAAAACTGGTTATAATGTATTAGGCAACAAAGTTCTTGAAAGATATAATATAAGAGGATTAAATCCTGTAAGACCCATATACCATATGATTCCATTCTAGACGCGTTAGGGAAATTTCTCAATTAACAAACCTAAATTAGAAATATTATGAAATTAATTAGATATAGTGAAAGGAAGGTCAATGAATTGAAACAAGCAGAATCAGGATTAATGGAGAGATTTCTCTTCAGAATAGCTAAACAGTGGATAGCTGGTGATACCATGGAGCAAGCATTGGAATCAGCACGCCTTGCAAACAAGCACGGTATGAATGCAATAATCAACAAACTTGGAGAACATATGACTTCGAAAAATCAAATCGAGAACACCGTATCAGAATATCTTGTTCTTGTTGCTAATTTACATAAATCCAAAGTAGAAGGTGGTATATCGATCAAACCCACCCAGATAGGATTATCAAAAAATAAAAACGAGTGCACTGAAAACTTTAGCAAAATAATAGAAAAAGCATCGTTATCACAATCCTTTGTCTGGATTGACATGGAATCATCTGAACATACTGATGATACCATTGTAATCTATGATGAATTATTTGACAAATATGAAAGATTAGGTATAGCTCTTCAGGCAAATCTAAAGCGAACATCAAAAGATTTGGCGGATCTACTAAAAAAAGGAGCAAAAGTCCGTCTAGTAAAAGGAGCATATCATGAAGATAAGAAAACTGCTTTTCAGACAAGAAAAGAGGTTGATGAAAATTATAAGAAATTAATGGAAATGCTTTTTGCCAATGGCAATGAATTTGGTATTGCAACACATGATTCTAAATTAATTGATGAGGCAATACAACTGTACAAAACTCATGAGAGAAAATTTGAGTTCCAAATGCTTAAGGGAATACGAGATGAAATAAAACCAATTCTTGTAAAAAAGGGATTTTTGGTATCAGAGTACATTCCATATGGAACAAACTGGCTTCCATATTCTATTAGAAGACTAAAGGAAAGAAAGCGAAACATTTTGCTGTTGGGAAGTTCCTTTATTCATTCACATCGAGTTTGAGTCTGCTCTCTCATAAATTGAAGAAGATAGTATTCCCCTCCAGCCCCTTTACCTGAAATTCCAGATTCTTTCCAGCCTACAAATGGTTGGGCTCCAACCATTGCACCTGTGGTTGCACTTGCAGCTCTATTTGCATAAGTTACACCAGCTTCGATTTTTTCAAAGAATGTCTCAATTTCTTTCTGATCTTTGCTAAATATCCCAGCAGTAAGACCATAATTGGTTTTATTTACCATCTTTATCCCTTCGTCAAAGCTATCAAACAGAATAACACAGACAAATGGTAAAAACAATTCTTCTGTTATCAGATAATGTCCTTGTGGAAGGTCAGTAACTATCGTAGGCTCTACAAAGTATCCGTGTTGACAATCTAAATCTTTTAGAACCGAACCACCAAATACAACCTTTCCATCTTTTTTTGCAATCTCCGATGCTCTTTGAAATTTGTTTATTGCATCTTCATTGATGACTGGTCCCATGAAAACATCTTTTTGCCAAGGATAACCTATTTTGATGGATTTTGTTTTTGATACTAGTTTTTCCATAAACTGATTTGCAATATTTTTTTGCACATAAACTCTGGAACAGGCACTACACTTTTGTCCTCCATATCCAAATGATGCACGTAAAACTCCTTCTGAAGCTTTTTCAAGATCTGCTGATTCTGTAATTATTGTAGGATTCTTTCCTCCCATTTCAGAAATAAATGGTCGCGGTTGTTTCTTGACAAAAGATTGAAAGCCTGACATTCCAACTTCTTTTGAGCCAGTAAAAGCAATTCCATCAACAAGAGGGCTTTCAAGTATTGTTTTACCTACAACACTTCCTGCACCAGTAACAAAATTCAGAGCTGCCGGAGGAAGCTTGTGATAGATTGATTCTACAAATTTGAATGCTGAAAGTGGAGTATCACTAGATGGTTTGAGAACTGCAGAATTGCCTGTAATGAGAGCGCCCGTAGTCATTCCGATTGCAATAGCAGATGGAAAATTAAATGGAGATATTATTCCCCAAAGACCGTATGGTTTGAGTACGCTTTGTGTTTTTTCATTTGGATTGGCGCTCTTTGTTTCCTTAGAAAAGCCTTGATTTGATTCAAGTTGTTCCGCATAAAATCTAAGAAAATCAACTGCTTCATCTACATCACCCATAGCTTCAAGGCGATTTTTACCGTTTTCAAATGTCATTATAGCAGCAAGCTGGAATTTATCAGAAGACAAAGTTTTAGCACATTCTCTAAAGATTTCAACTCTTTTTTGATAAGATACTTGACTCCATCTTGAAAAGGCATCCTTTGCTGAGTCTATAGCGTGAAGCGCATCTTCTTTTGTTGCCAGCGGAAAATTTGCAATAACAATCCTGGTATCAGCTGGAGATCGTACTTGAAATTGATTATCAGAGTAAATTTCTTTTCCTCCTATTATCATTGGGTATTTTTTACCAAAATCTTTTTTTACTGCATCAATTGCTTGATCAAATTTCTCGTTGAATTCATCAGTTGAGTTATTTAATACTGCACTAGCCCAAGTTTTTTCATTTTCAAACACGGCAATCTTATGTACCTGTGCAATAAATTAGCTCCTAATTTTTTTAGCCATAAATGAAAATAGCAGGATGTTGTAAAATACTATACATGCGTAAAATATGCAAGCGCTGTAAAACTGAATACGATGATAATGGGTATCCTGTTTGCAATTATTGTTTACAAGTACTAGACAATTACGAATAAGATTTAGGCGAAAATGGATTACATCTTAGCTTGTACACTAATCTGTTTTAAACGCTAAACATTTTATGCTTGTATACAAAGTGTGCTTATGCTAAATACTGTCTATATTGACGCATTAAAAAAACGAGAGGAAACACTTTCTATTTTAAAAGGAGAAAAATTTGATCAGATCATAGAGGAAGCCAAGCACAATTGGATAGATTACATGCCACAGAAGCAGGATTGTGAAATTGCCGGAATAGATAGTAGCTACAACAGCACAAAATTTCAAGGATTAGAACTTTGGGTGGTTACGGCGGTAGCTATAAAATCAGATAGTACTGTGATTTCAGAATTTCATAATCATGGTCTAGGTACACCGTCACCTGAACTTGAGACACAGGCCAGTAAAATGGAAATAGATGCCTGTACAGCGTCTGTAGATAAAGCAGATGTGGTGATATTAGATGGTTCATTATATTCTCAGTTTCTAACTAGACAATCCTCCCTTAGTTCCATGATTACAGCAGCCATAAAAAAGAGAAACAATGTAGTATTCATATCAAAAACTTCTTCGGCTAGAAAACAATTTGAAAAACTTGGTTCATTGGCAGGAGATATTTTTTACTATAATCATGCCACAAAGAAGGCAGGTTTTAGTAAAATTTTTGTAGACAAAGAATTAGGACCAGGCAAAGTTATTTCATCAACATATGCAAGATTAAGTGAGTCTACACCGTTGATAAAAATTGAATTATTTGGATCTGATCATGATGAAACAGAAGTAAAATCACTTTTAGATAAATTATGTAAAAATAGCGTTTCTGGATATCCATACGCCTTAAAGCTTGCGCACAACAAATGCAAGATAACATATACGGATCTTGCACGACTTGTTAGTCTATATGGACTAGGAAATGAAATTGGATCAAGAGAGGTGCTAGGATGACAATAGGAGTTGTAATAGGAGAATCAAAGCCAACTGAGGTTACCGCACAGTCATCTAAACCACTTGCAGTAGGAGAATATGTTATCATTGATTCACAAAATGGAAAGCTACTCGGATTAGTAGAAAGATCAATTGTTTCAAGTGATGCACTCACAGATGTACGAAACTTTGACGAAGCTATAGAAAGCAAAGAGGTAGCATCTCTTAATTCTCGCGATAAAAACTATAAAGTAAAAATAGGAATTCTTGGATTTTTAGACAAGTTACAAAAAGGACAAGCTGTTTTACCTGCAATTCCTCCATTACCAGGATCTTCAATACTTGATGCAACCGAAAATGATTTGGGAATAATATTTGCCCCAAAGGAAAATGAATGGATTAGAATAGGTGCACTTCTTAGAAATTCGGAAACTGAAGCCAAAGTAAACCTGAACAAAATTGTCTCAAGACACATAGGCATACTTGCTATGACGGGTATGGGAAAAAGTAACCTAGTATCGCTCATCGCAAAACAGATAGCAACTCTTCAAGGGACACTAATAATTTTTGATTATCACAATGATTATGAAAATCTCAATCTGCCAAAAATCAACATAATGACAGCTAAAATAAATCCAAGATTATTACAAGCAGACAAGCTTGCTGAAGTAATAGAGATTAGAGAAAATGCAGACAAGCAACAACGAGCATTACGCGAGGCATTTACTGATTCGGTCAAACAGGCAAAAGATTTCTGGACAGCACTAGAAGACAGCGTTTCATCATTTGGACATACAACAAAAGGATATGCAGATAGTGCAAGTAGAGTTCTTGACAAGATTGATGATGCAAAACATAGATTTTCTGATATTTTAGATCCAGATTGTGGAGATCCTGTTGATTTGATAAAAGATGGAAGAGTTAACATTCTAAGTGTTGCGGAGCTAAGTGAAAGACAGGCAAATGCAGGTCTAGCATACTATTTGCAAGAGTTGCTAACAGATAGAAAAGACGCATGCTGGGCAAAAAGAGGAAAGGAATCTTCAAGAAAGAATAATAAATTTTCTGCCCCTATTTTTGTAATAATTGAAGAAGCACATGTTTTTATTCCAAAAGGAGAGCACACTGACACAAAATATTGGGCATCCAAAGTTGCAAGAGAAGGAAGAAAGTTTGGAATTGGACTGGGTATTGTATCTCAAAGACCTAGAAATATTGATCCAAATGTACTAAGCCAGATGGGTTCTCTTGCCATAATGAAAATTGTACAAGATGATGATCAACAACAAATTGCCTCAGCTGCAGAATCACTCAGCAAGGATCTGCTTTCTCAGTTACCGTCTTTGAACATAGGTGATGCTGTTCTCATAGGACAATGGGTCAATCTACCAGCAATTGTACACATAGATGAAGTAAAAGGAAAGACGGCGGGTTCCGATTTAAATGCAGTATCAGAATGGTCAGAATCTATAAAGTTCAAAGAAATTGGCATTGAGTCAACAAGGGGACTAATCCAAAAAGATCTATTGATGGACTAATGATTTTCTCTCATATCTCAGACACACATTTAGGATTTGTACAATATCATTCAGAGGAAAGAGAAGACGATGTATATTCTGCATTTAATCAAGCAATTGATATTTCAATAAATGATCATGTAGATTTTGTAATTTTTGCAGGAGATATATTTCATGTACCCACTCCCAGTGGAAAGGCGATATTGGTTTTAGCAAATGCATTAAAGCGTTTAAAACAAAATAATATTGATTCTTTTTTCATTCTTGGTGATCATGACATCAGTAGGATACGTGCAACACCAATCCCATTTGTTTATCATAATTTGGAATTTTCTAAATATATTGGAAATGGAAAACCGTTCCAATACAAAGACATCATGATTTTAGGATATGATAAACGAAGAAAAAATGAGATTCATACCTTTGAACAAGATTTTGTAATGGCTGATGCCGAAGCAAAGAATCACACAGGTCATAAAATTCTTGTATTACATCAAGGAATTACAGAGATCAACAAGTTTGCAGGAGAATTAAATTCTACAGATCTTCCAAAGAACTTTACCTATTATGGCATGGGACATCTTCACGAGAGGGAATTAAAAAAATTCAATCATTTAGGAGGTCCTATAGCATATCCAGGCTCCATAGAACTTACTTCAAGTGAAGGAATCAAGGAAACAGAGAAGGGGTTTTACGAAGTAGATATCTCGTCATCTGAAGCAAAACCAAATTGGATAAGACTTGATACCAGACCTCAATATTCAGTTAGAACTAGTTTTGAAAACCTGACAAATGAAGTAAACAACTTGTCAGAAAAAATACAATCATTTTCAAGAAAACCAATAGTTGAAATAAAAATTCATGGAAACAACATAGAGACTGACCTTGTCCAATCTCAAATTGCGAAACTAGTTCCTCTTACACTACGATGTTTTTGGAAAACAATAATGTCAGAAGAAAATAATGGTTCAGTGTTTATTGACAAGCCTGCAAAAATTGATGATGAAATGTTAAAACTTGCAAAAGATATACTGAACTCTGAAAGTCTAGCAAATTTTGCAATTAATGATCTACTTCCACTTCTTTCAAAAAACCAGATTGACGATGCAAATCATTTGGTAATTGAAAACTTTAACCAATTCAAAAAGGGTGTGAAAAAATGTTAAACGAAATAGAGCTTGGTAATTTTCTTTCCCATTCTAATACAAAACTAGGATTTAACAAGGGTGTAACAGTCTTTGTCGGTCAGAATGGGGCAGGCAAATCAAGCATCATAGATGGAATAACATTTGCACTGTTTGGTCAGCATACTAGAAATTCTAACAAGGGGCTGGTTCGCCGAGGTGCAAATCAGGCGTATGCTAAGGTAAATTTCTCCATTTTAGATAGACAGTTTGAGGCAATACGCAAAATTGATTCAAAAGGAACAGTTTCCTCCCAGTTTTTTGAGAAAAAAAATGGCACTCTCATACCGCTTGCAGCAGGGGAAAGAAAACAGTTTGGCGAATCTATGACAAAGACAATCGAGTCTTTGATAGGAATGGATTTTGATAAGCTTAAGGTGGCATCAATTGTTCAACAAGGTGAACTTAATTCCATAATTAATGCAGACCCAAAAAAATTCAAGGAATTAGTGAATGCCATCATCGGAATTGATAAACTTGATACAGCATTTGAAATAATGAAATATGTTATAGAAAACTTTCGTGTTTCTATAAAAGAGAAATTAGAATATGATGACAGGGATATTGAAAGTCTAAAAATTAAGATTGATCTTCTTACAAAAGAGATCAATCTAGCAAGGCCACAAAAAGAAGAGATGATCACAAGGAAGAAAATGCAAGAAAATGAACTTGTTCAATTACAAAATAAGATAGATTCAGAATCTGCAAAAGAAATTAAGATAAAAGAATTAGAAACAAGAAAGTCTGAACTCATTCAATATGTAAAAACTGCAATCGCTTCTCTAAAAAAAGAAATACAGGAAAAAGAGAAAAAATTTTCCGACTGTGATGGATGTTTTAACCACATATCATCTAAAAAAGAAACTGAGTCGCAACTAATAAAAATAGAAACAGAGTTAGAATCATCAAGAAAAGAGATTCAAGAATTTGTAGAAAAGATAGGCAAACTTGATGGCCAAGAAGAACTTGCAGGTAAGCTAAAACTACAAGATGGGAAATGTCCAGTCTGCGACTCCAAAGTAGAAACGCTCAACCCTCTTTTTGAAGAAGAACATCTTCGCAGTGAGATTACAAAAATACGAAATGAAATAGACTTGTTAACAAAACTAGAAAAAGAAAATCGTGAGAAAAAACACGTTCTTGAGCAAAATCTGCAAAAGGCTCTCAATGCGGAAAGAACACTCTCAATACATGGAATAAGACAGCCTCAAGAATTATCACATCTAAAAGAAGAAATATTTATGTTAAAAAATAACATTCAAAAAATCCCATCAGAGTTGAATACATCCAAAAATCTGATACATTTAGCAATAGATCCTCATTCCGAAGCACTATGTAAAACAATACTAACACTTCAAAAAGAAACAGATGGGTTTGATCTAATTGAATTTAAAAATCTAAAAATCTCTTTTGATCAAAAACGTAAATCACTTAGTACAACTGAACAAGAAATCGGTGCATTAACACAAAAGATAGAGACTGCAGAAGTATACCAAGAAAAAATTTTCCAAGCATTAGAAGAACTTGTTTTAGTAAAAAAATATGTTTTGCAATTAGAAGAAATTCGGGGTCATATTTTTAACAGGGACGGACCTGTTGCAACTAGTTTACGTTCATGGGCATTAAACCTGATATCGCAAAAAGCATCAGAATATTTGTCCGCATTTAACGTGAAGATTCAAAGAGTTTTGTTGCGGGAAAAGGCACGAGATGTGGGAATTTTATGTTATTCTGGAAATACAGTTTTGGAACTTGATTCTCTAAGTGGCGGTGAAAAAGTTAGCATAGCATTAGCTCTGCGACTTGGAATGGCACACATTCTAGGTTCCTCTAATCTTAATTTCATTATACTTGATGAACCAACTACACATTTAGATGAAGAGCGTAGAAAATCATTAGTAGGAATTCTTTCTAATGCGTTTGAAGCTAATCTAGCTGCAATATCTCAGTTTATTATAATCACGCATGATTCTGAAATATTTGAAAACTCTAATGTTGATACAATATACAATTTTGAAGCTACTCCTGAAGGAACAAAAGTAATACCGTTCTAACCGCCAGTTAGCTTGGCAAATCTTTCGTTTTTACTTAATTTTTCCATAAATTGCAAATTAGAAAGAGCCACAACTGCAGATTCTCGTACTGGCTCGCTTGAATCTTCAAGAGCCTTTTGTAGTGTTTCTTTTGCTTCCTGAGAACCTATCACACCAAGTGCAATTGCAGCTTCATGTCTTACAAAGAAACTAGGGTCATTTTTGACTGCATCTTCAAGCGGCTTTATTCCACTACGATAACACATTTGACCGAGCGAAAATGCTGCTTCATGTCTTACAAGCTCGTTTGAATCATTTTTTAATACAGTAGCAACATGTGAAACCATTTCCTCTCCTCCAAAATCTACTAGAATGCATACTGCTCTTGTTCTTATGACAAAGTCTTTGTGATCTAAAAGATGCATAAAATACTCTTTGTCTTTTTTTTCATACCTTTCTTCCATTTCAGATAATAATTCTAAGCGTATGTTAGGAATAACTTCCATGCACACAATTTTATAAGCGAATATTTAGCATTTTGTGAATAGATATAAGCAATTTTAGGCACGAAAGTGATCGCTTGCAATGAATAGATTAGAAACCATAATTGCTTATCTTTGATTAAAATTAATTTTTAAAATCAGAAAGGATTTTTTGTGTTTTAAAAAAAAGAAGGCGTGCTTAAGTTAAAGCTACGCAGATGTTTTGTACTGTATGTGTCGCTATTGTTCCTGAATTAACTATCTTTCCACCACATAGGTTGAAAATGCTACCATCATTGGCAATTGTATTGCTGTTGGTAAGCAGACCTTGGTTTGTGATGACGCCGCTGTTCATAACTGGGCCACTATTAGTAAAGGTGCCACTTGTCATGACCGTGCCGTGGTTAACCAGATTCAACGTATTGGTAAGTGTGCCACCATTGTTGATTAGCATACCAGTTTCTTTTACTAGTATGGTACCAGATGATGTGATTACACCGCTGCTAGTTATTTTACCGTCACTTTGTATAACACCTGTTGGACCGTTAGTTATTGTGCCAGATGAGGTGATAACGCCAAAGTTATTGAATGGACCACTGTTCGTTATTGTGCCGCCATTGCTAGCAATGATACCGTTATTGGTAACAATACCAGAGGTTGTCATGACGCCGCCGGTTGCGATGTTAATTGTTCCATCATTTGTGATGGTGCCGCTGCTAGTTACTGTTCCTATGTTGAAAACAACATTTGATGCTATAACTAGTGTGTCAGCAGGACCAATTACAAGAGTAGTGATTTTACATGTGGAAGTTGCGTTGTTCCACACTCCACCTACTGATGGAGATTGGCATGATAGTAGATCAGATACTGTAAAGGTTTCTGCCATTGCATTTTGTGCAGAAATTCCTAGAACAGAAATCATCACTGCAAATACAGGAAGTACGAGTGTTTTTTTCATGTTTGTCATTATCAGTCTAATTGTTGATAATGCTAATAGGTCGCGCTAACATTTGTGTTAGTATCATGTACGTATGTGTAGTATCATGGACAAGTTTGTCAGTGTAATGTACTAGATCAGATAATTTTTGAAATCATTGAGGCAAATTCTCGGCCACTTTTAGTCAAGACAACATTAATTTTGTTATCTTTAATTTTTGATTCAACAAGACCAATTTTCTCCATCCAAACAATATGTTTTGCAAGTCTTGCATAGTTTACATTGGTATCAAGTGATAGCTGGGTCTTGCCTTTAGAGCCGTTTTCTGTCATGACTTTCATGATACGCGACAAAGTTTTCATGCTTGGTTTAAAGTCAGTATCCAATTTTTTATTCTTTAAAATTTTGGTTATTTTTTTTATTTTTCTAGTCAACAGTTTTATCTAATGATTAAAATGGCATTTAGGTCGCGCTAACATTTGTGTTAGTATCATAGACAAGTTTGTCGATGTTATGTACTAAATCAGGTAATTTTTGAAATCATTGGCGCAAATTTTCTGCCATTTTCAGTCAAAGCAATTTTAATTTTGTTTTCTTTCATTGTTGATTCAACTTAATTCCTACTGTTTTAGAACATCATGGTACAGAACCTTGTTTTTGTACGGGACAATCACACATTAATTTATTTATTTCTAAAATGACAAAAATAATATCAATAGGAACAAATGTTTCAAGATTCATACCAAGGACTTAATACATAACAGGACAACGCTATATCCTGCCTAGAAAAGAATACAAAACAATTAGCGTAAAACTGAAAACTTTTATGAGATTTATCAAAGCTGTAAAAGATGCGCGCAAAAAAAATTCTGCCATGACTAATACTGAATTCCTTGATTATCTTCTTGATCTTGGGTCTGCATGATTTGCGTTAAATGAATACTACATTACAGAAACTATTCAAGTATTGTTTTTAAACAACTGGACAGGTATTTTTTATTGGATTACCTACAATTATCCCGCTAATAGAGCCACCACATGAATCTGTGATGCTACCAGAATTGGTGATCGGAGCGCTGTTGATGACTAGCGCAGAGTTGGTCATTATTCCGCTGTTAGTAATAGGACCGCTGTTAGTAATAGGACCGCTGTTAGTAACAGTACCAGAGGTAGTCAAGATACCAGAATTAGTGACAAGACCTGTTGCTGTGTTGACTATGACACCTGTAGCACTGTTGTCAATAGGACCGCTGCTTACAAGTGCACCAGAGTTGGTGATTGTACCACTGTTGATTATATTGAGACTGTTTGTAACTGTGCCTCCTAGTGCATTGGTTAGTTTACCAGAGGTTGGTAACGTGATGGCACCAGATGTGGTGATTATACCTGCATTGTTATTTGTTATAATGCCATTGTCTGTAATGACACCTGTTGGACCGTTGGTGAGTGTGCCACTATTTGTCATAGTGCCAGAGTTGGTTACAGGTCCGCTGTTGGTGATTGTGCCCAAGTTTGTTATTGTACCAGTAAGAGTGTTTGTGATAAGTCCACTGCTTGTAATAGTACCTGTTAGACCGTTTGTTACAGGACCGTTATTTGTTATAGTACCAGATGATGTAATGGTTCCAGTGTTGCTAAATGTATTTGTTGTAGTTAAAATGCCAGTTGGACCAACTGTAATGGTACCAGTGTTGATTATAGGTCCGCTGTTGGTGATTGTACCCAAGTCTGTGATAAGTCCCGTGTTGCTAAGAACAACATTAGATGCAATAACTAGTGTGTTACCAGAATTAATTGTCAATGTAGAGACTGTACATGTTGTAGTTGCAACAGTCCAAACTCCGCCTAATGTTTGACATGATGTTTGATCAGATAGTGTAATAATTCCTGGAGTAATTGTTGGTGGTGGTATCACGGCAACTACGTTGACAGTTCTAGTTACTTGAATTGCATGATTTCCTGCAGGGTCTACTGCGTTATAGGTTACCAAGTATGAACCTACTATACTCGTATTAACTGCACTTGAGTTTATTGTTGCAACTAGTCCGACATTGTCTGGATCAGATACAGTAGCACCCAACTCGGTATAGACGCCTCCGACTACAATAATTTGAGGATTAGCACCTATCAAAGTGATTACAGGTGGTGTGGTATCTGGTGGTGTGATAGCTGCTGGAGCTGTGATTATAGCAGAAGCTCCTGTAGTAACTGCACCGTTTGACAAGATTCTTCCATTCATAGTGACTAGTGTACCTACGGAAGTAGCTGCATTACTTAGTACATTTCCTACGAAATGACTGTTTGCTCCAAGTGTTGTAGCTCCTACTGGTACCCAAAATACATTGCCAGCTAGTGCACCTCCGTGTAAGTGAATAGATGAGCCAGCTACGGTATTAAGTGCGCCGCCCAGTCTGAAAATGTAAACTCCATTACCGTTAAGAGTAGCTACATCGTTTATTGAAACAGCACCCGTAATACAATAGACTCCTGGTGTTATGTCGCCGAGAGTGTCTAAGACAGTTGCTGGAGTAAGTGTTGTTGTACAAGCTCCAGTTTGTGTTGGATCGTTTGCGTTTGCAATGAGCTTGGCTTGAACTGTTTCTGCGTTAATATAAGTAGGATCGGTAGCTATGAAAGTTGTACCATGAACTATTGGAAGAGCTGCTGGTGGTACGGTATATCCAAGATCTCCGTTTATAGTAGTTCCTGCGCCTGCGGTAAATGTATTAGCAAGAAGAGCAAAGTTGCTGACACCTGTTAGGTCTAGTGGACCTGCTGCAGTGACACCTTGGATAGAAAAAAATATAACAGAAATCATGGCGACCACTATAGGAAGAATGAGAATTTTTTTCATTGTAGTTGCCATTAAGATTTTGATTGTTGATAATGCTATTAAGCCGCGCTTACATTTTTGTTAGTTTCATGTACTAGTTTGTCAGTATGATGTATTATTCTGTCAGCATTACTGACAAATCTGTCAGTAATTATAAATTGAATTGTTATTTGGTAGTTGAGATCATTGACGCAAATTTTCTGCCACTTGCGGTCAAAGCAATTTTAATTTTGTTTTCTTCAATTGTTGATGCAACAAGATCATTTTTCTCCATCCAAACAATATGTTTTGCAAGTCTTGCATAGTTTACATTGGTATCAAGTGATAGCTGGGTCTTGCCTTCAGAACCGTTTTCTGTCATGGATTTCATGATACGAGATAGAACTTTCATGCTTGGCTCAAAGTTAGGCTCTATTTTTTTGTTCTTGACAATCTCGATTATTTGAGAATTAATTACCAACCTGGCATATGTACGGGACAATCCTATATAACTGGATCCTAAATACGATAAATAATATTAATAAAAAGAAATATCATTTCATAAAATGATTCTGATTATCCTGATTAAAGAATTCTAGTGAGAAATGTTACTTACTCCTGCAGTGAGTGCATCTTATTAGTTGGTATGAGAGATGATGAATATTTTTAGAGTTTTCAATTTTTCTATCATGTTGACAGATTAGTCCATAAAACGGACAAAGATGTGAGTGTGGTTTAATAGCTCTACCGACCGTAAACTATGGTTGATAAATGTATGCAAATCTTCGTCAATAACACATCTACAAACCCAGAACTTCCGGTAATTATTTGGAATAAGACTCAAATCTTAAAATGGAATGATTTCAAAAAAAGATCTGATCCTAAAGCTAAAGCATCAGCTAGCTCAGCAATAGGATTCGAATCAAAGCCACTTATTGAGCATATTAAGACTGGAAGCAAATTCAAATTTAAGATTAGAGATATGCAACTCCAAGCAGTTTTTATCCCTGATTTCTCTTGGGTAATGAAAAAAAATAGTAAGAAAGGTAGTACATTGCTTCTAAAACACGAACAAGGGCATTTTGATCTGGCAGAAGAAATCACTAGAAAAACTAGAATTAGAACAACCAATCGTTTTCAGAATAGAGCCTTTATTGTAAAAGGTGCAAATGATGCCAAGGCAAAAAAAGATGCGATATTACAAGTAACTAAAATAAGAAAAGAAATCGATAGTAAATTACTAAAGGAACTCAAACGCCAACAAACAAAATATGATGATAAAACTAATCACGGATTAATCACAGAGAATCAAGAGAAATACAACAAAAGATTCGAAAAGTTAAGAGAATGAATCAATTTTTTATTTTAATTTTTAACAGACAAGCGAACGAGTTTATCAATAAGGAATAGTGCAAAACCATTGTCAACTTCTTTTTGTTATGGATCTTAGATTTTAGTGAAAATAATTTATATTAGATTGTACCGCACAAATGTGGTACAAAGTATGGTAGAGTATGGTATGGTATGGTATGGTATGGTATCAAAAGACATTAAAGACATAAAATTAGAGCCTAACTTTGAGCCTAGCATGAAAACTTTAATGCGTATATTCAAAACCATGACAGAAAAAGGTCCTGAGGGAAAGACCATTTTATCACTTGATACCAATCTACAATATAGCAGACTTGCAAAACATATTGTTTGGATGGAGAAAAAAGGTCTTGTTGAATCAAGAGTTGAAAAATCCAAGATTAATGTTGGTTTGACCGAGAAAGGCAGAATATTTGCATCAACGCTTTCAAATGACTAGTAACAGACATCCACATACTGACAGATTTGTCCCTAAAATTGACACCAATGTCAGCGCGGCTTAAATCAAATAAAATATTCATTTATTTATATGATGCAAAACCGTAGCAAACCAGAAATTACTGCTATGATTTTAGAATCTGCAAGAACGGGGGCTACAAAAACAAAGATGATGTATAATGCGTATCTCTCTCATAC
Organism: Nitrosopumilaceae archaeon; assembly: GCA_035631875.1. Taxonomy (NCBI): domain Archaea; kingdom Thermoproteati; phylum Nitrososphaerota; class Nitrososphaeria; order Nitrosopumilales; family Nitrosopumilaceae; species Nitrosopumilaceae archaeon. Next base: position 259,738 of record DASQHX010000010.1, read on the forward strand.
TCAAGTACAGGAATATGTGAAATTTCTACAAAAAAGCGATCTATTAACATACGAGAACAATACAGAGCTTTACAGACCAACTGAAAAGGGATTGAAATTCTTGGATCTCTTATATGTGCTGGGTAAAATTGTTCCCTTGTCCAATTCAGAGAATTATAACATAGAATCCTAAACCTAGAAATTGAATGCATGGAATTTCTAAACAACTGATCCAGATCATCTTTTTCATCTTTTACAAATCTTAAGTTTTCAATTCTACAACATGTAGACAGATTTGTCCCTAATACTGACACCAATGTCAGCGCATCTTAAATCATAAAGAAGATTCTTCTATGTGTGGTACTATACCGTGGTAGAACTGAAATTCTCAATGAGATGCTAGAGGCTGCAAAAAGAGGTGCAGGAAAGACAAGGATAATGTACAAGGCAAGTCTCTCTTACAGTCAACTCACGGGATATCTGTATTATTTACAGCAAAATGGTTTGATAACACATGAAAAAGATACACTGGTTTACAGATCAACTAAAAAGGGATTGAAATTCTTGAACCTGTCGAATGATTTGAGTAAATTGGCACGAACACAAACTCAACCAGTCCCACAAATACGCTAATCTTCTCAAGGTATGATTCTCTAGTGCGAGCTCTGTCTAGTATAGACAATTTCAGATCTATGCGTGGTGATAATAATAAAGTCTCGAAATCTATTCAGAAAAGCACTATTATAATCGAATATTTATTCATTGATAACATGACACGCTTACGATATTGGAAGCTTTCCACAGATGAGTTTAGACAAGCACAATACGATCCAAAAAAAGTACTAGTATGGGAAATAAAATGTACAAAGGACGATAAAGGGACGCACTTTGGAGTATTTTGTTATAGAAATGGAACACCTTGGGAATATACTTCAGTTCATGGAATAGTATTCCATTATAACATGATAAAGCGCGATGAAGTGGAAAAGTTAGCCAAATTCCTAAAGGACAAATTTGGTGGCGAACAGGCAGAAAAAGGAGAACGTATATTTTTGAAAGGTTCTCGTGAAATATACTTACCAAAAGATATTGCTGAACTTGCTGCAGAGCTTGAAAAAACATTTGAAGTAAGTATTGAGATCACTGTAGAGCTTGAGAACTTTTCAGTACCAGAACAGGAAAAAAGTAATCTGCCTGCAAATAAAATATTGCCTATCCCAGGAAAATAAATATAGAAAATTAATTCTTTTTAGGAGTAATCTTAAACAATATCCAACCACCAGACATGATTACTATACCAATTACCCATGTAGAGTTTGTGTCATATCCTTGAATCAATCCTATAATTACAATTATTAGTCCAATTATCATGAGAGGAATCGCTATCCATAGAAGCTTGTTTGCTTTCTTTGGCGTTTTTTTAACCATTTCTTACATATTTCGCTCCTAGGGACACATTATAAGATTTGTCAACTGGTAACAAACTGAACATATAGCCTGACATGATAAAAGAGAATTAATATGGTTTTGCGCATTTTCTAATATCCAATGGATGAACTAAAACAAATAGGCGAACATCTGGATGAGCTTAGAAAGCGTGTACTTAGAATGGTCATTGCGGTTGGCATAATCACGTTTTTCATACTTGGTTTTCATCTGACACCTTTTGTTTACAATGGAACAACATTGTATTATCCAAACCCAAATCCGTTTGACAACATGGCAGCACAAGTTACTGTAGCAATGAAACATCAATTGTTACCATCAACAGTACAATTAATCCAAACAGCACCAGGTCAGGCATTTTTTGCTCAATTTTATGTTGCCGTTGTACTTGGCATAGCAATAGGAATGCCAATAATTGTAAAAGAATTTATTGGATTTTTAGCTCCAGCGTTTGACAGAAAAGAAGTTAAGATAATTAGATCCATGACAATCCCAGCTGTTTGTCTTTTCATTGCTGGATGCATTTTTTCATATATTTTTGTCACGCCTTATATTCTAGAATTTCTTTACAAGTATGGTCAATCATCGGAGCTATTGACTTTTCTTAATGTTGTTGACTTTATTACATTTGTATTACAATTTCTTTTATCATTTGGTGTTTCATTTCAACTGCCGTTGATAATGTATGTAGTTTCGGCATCAGGACTAGTAAGCGAAAAGTTCTGGAGAAAAAATATCAGATATGCTGTAATAATTATAGTGATTCTGGGTGCAGCCATAACTCCAGATGGGAGCGGCGTCACCATGTGGTTTGTTTCAGGCCCAATGATGGCACTATATCTCATAGGTATGTTTTTTGCCGAACGTCGTGCAAAACATATTGCAACACTTAAATCTTAAGCTGTCCAAATAATACACATATGGGTTATGAACAAATCCTAATAGTAGTAATAGTTATAGGTGCATTAATTTTTGGTGCAAAAAAGATCCCAGAGCTTGCTCGCACATTTGGTAAAGCAAAAGGTGAGTTTGAGAAGGGGAGATTAGAGTCTGAAAAAGAACTAAAGGACTTTAAAGATAAAGAAGATTTAAAATAAAAAACGCTTTTTTATCCACAAAAAAGAGATTACCATATGATAAAAAGATCAGATATTCAGAAAATTGTCAACGAATATTCTGATCTTACCATAGGCACACTTGGTAGTCATTCTGCACTTGAAATAATGGATGGTGCAAAAGACGAAAATTTGCAAACTGTAGTTGTGTGCCAAAAAGGACGTGAGGTTCCATACAAAAGATTTTCCAGACTTGCAGATGAGATCATAATTCTAAATAAATTCAAGGAGATGCTATCTCCAAAAATTCAAGATCGTCTGCGTGCTTCAAACACCGTAATTGTACCACACAGAGCACTTACTGCTTATCTTGGATATCATAATGTTGAAAATAATTTCAAAGTACCAATATTTGGAAATAGATCATTGTTTCAAGCAGAAGAACGTTCACACCCAAAGAATCAATACTATCTGCTTGAAAAAGCCAAGATAAAACATCCCAAACTTTTCAAAAACCCAAAGGACATAGACAGACCTGTTATTGTTAAGGTACAGGAGAAATCTCGTAAACTGGAGAGAGCTTTCTTTAATGTTTCATCGTATTCGGAATACAAAGACAAGGCAGAAATCAAGATTGGACGCGGACTTGTTTCAAGGGATGCGTTAAAAAGTGCAAGCATTGAGGAACATGTGATAGGGACATATTTTAATTTCAATTACTTTTACACGCCAATCTCAGATGAAGTTGACTTTCTAGGCATAGAGAGAAGATTGCAGACAAACATACATGATTTTACTTCTCTTCCTGCTAGACAACAACTTGAAACAAACATAGAACTACAAAATATAGAAGTGGGTCACACTCCCGCAAGCATAAGAGAATCACTTTTGGAAAAAGTTTTGGCTGCAGGTGATAAATTTGTCAATGCCGTCAAAAAGGAATATGCACCTGGAATCATAGGTCCATTTTCATTGCAAAGTGTAATCACACGAGATTTGGAAATTGTAGTGTATGATGTGTCACTTCGAGTTCCTGGAAATCCAATTCTTGCCACAACTAGTCCATACACAAAATACAAGTACGGAACTACATTTGGAGTTGGAAGAAGAATTGCAATGGAGCTCAAACGAGCTCAACAAGAAGGAAGATTAGACGAAATAATTACCTAGGCTTCCGTCTTTTCTTTTAGAAGATTTTTTCTTACTAGTATTGGGATATTATAAAATGATGCAAGCGCTATTGCGTCAGAAGCACGATAGTTTCTCATAACAAATTCATTTTTTCCAGTAAAGTACAAGTTTGCACGCAATACGTTTCCACTTTCATAGACTTTAATTCTAACCAAGAGCAATTCGTTTAATTCAGAAATTTCTTCAATCATGTTGTAAATTGTCGGTATTGAATCCCTTTGCCCTTCAACAAAATTGGTTATGTGTCTAGCTACTTCACCCGAAAAGGCTCTCATGTGAAACTCCTTTCCGTCGTCTGATCTTAGAATCAGTAGACCCTCTACGCCATAGGGATCAACAAACCCTACATACGTTATTTTCGTGTCGACATAATCGGAGTCTTGAATCTCATTGATCTTCACGATTAATTTCTATCACTCAATCATTGCAGATAAATCCTTTGGAAAAAACAGATACAATTTAATGTCAGCAAGGGTCGCATCGAAATATTGGAAAAACAGGCCATATTGCATCGCTCTTATCGCACTTTGATAATTGTAGGTCTTGTAGCAATAGCTGTTTCGTTTTTAGTTTATGCAAGAAATGATGCAATCTCAGTCACACCTGCGGCAATGCCCTCACTAGAAAGACTTGCCATAGCTACATATGTTATTCTTTTCATGTCATTTGGCGCAATAGGTTGGGGATTGTACAGATTCTACAAGATCAAAATAGCAGATAGTAACAACTCTATCTCTTCAATTATTGCAAATACCATAAATAATAAACGAGCAAAGCAAATCTTTGTTGCAAGTGCAATAGGCTATGGAATTTTTTTTGCATTTGCTTCTGGAATAATATTATACAAACCAGAACTAAACGCTACCGATTATGGATTTCCAGTTCCACATGCTGAGATTGCATCATGCTGTGATCTTCCAGGATACATGCCAATGATTCTAGCCTTTTTTACAGAACATGTTGGTTTACAGATAATTCCTTTGAATTTTGTTTTGCTAATAGTGGTTTCTTTTCTCGTAGGTCTGAATTTTACCATATCTTCAAAAACATTTACCATGTCAAGAAAAGGAAAAAGTCTTGGAACTTTTGGTGCCATAACTGGACTCTTTGTAGGGTGTCCAACATGCGCAGGTACCGCATTTACAATGCTTTTTGGTCTAGGGGCCGGGGCTACTGGGGTCACATTATTTTTGACAAGCTATGAGGCACAACTCCAAACTATTTTTATTTCCATATCAATTCCAATATTGCTTCTCACTCCTTTTATCATGGCAAGAAACATCAGAAAAGCCAGTTTAGGTAATTGTGCAATAGATTCTAAACAGTGATCTTTGTAACTTGAGGAGTCTTCCAGTCTCCAATGTTATAACCATCACGCCTGAGATATTTTAGAGTAAGCTTGTAGACTAGCTCATCGTGATCAACAGTTTCCAAAATTTCGGTCCATAAAACAACTCCTGTTTTGTTAATTTTTTTTGCAATCTGTGAAGAAACTGTTTCAGCAATCTGCTTGCACTGATCAAAAGTCTTTCCATTTTTGTATGCACGTGTTCTTGTGTCACAGCTGTCCATGTCATTGTTTATACATGGTTCAATAAAAAACATCTTTTACGTATAGAATAATAATTAGAGACAATACAAATTATTAGTTTAGATAATATGATTTCAATAAATCCGCTACAAGTTTTTTTATGGGCATTCAGACGCAGAGAGCGTGATGTTGTGAATCTTTACAATTCATTATCTCCGCTAATGCAACTTGCTACCGATAACAATATGCTTAATTTTGGGTATTGGAAAAACAATCCAGCAGATCCACTTGGAGCACAAAATGAACTGTGTAAACTAATTGGTGAGATTTCAGATTTGGCTTCTGCAAGTATTGTCATAGATGTAGGAAGTGGTTTTTCTGCACCCGCAACATATTGGAAATCACAATATGGAAATATCAACATCACATGCATAAACACCAATTTTCAACAATTAGTGTTATCAACAAAATTAATTGGTAACAATATTTCAGATATGAAAGAGAACTCTTATGCTCTTTTACAGACAAACGATATTAGATTTGTAAATGCAACTTCTACCTCCTTGCCTATTTCTAACAGTTATGCAGATAGAGTAATTGCCTTAGAGTCTGCACAGCATTTTAGGCCACTAAGTCAATTTATCAGAGAATCTAGAAAAATTCTAAAAAATAATGGCATACTAATAATTGCAATACCAGTTACTAAAGTTCCATCAAAACTAGCATCATTTATGAAACTTGGGATTCTTTCACTAACATGGGCATCTGAACACTACAGTTTGGATCATGTCAAAACCACAATAATTAACGAGGGGTTTCATATAGACGAAATTCAATCAATTGGTCATTACGTGTATGAACCCTTGGCTGATTATTATATAAAAAATAGAAAATATCTTAGAGAAAGAATTTTGAAGAAATATTCTCCATATCTTGAAAATATTCTCTACAAATCATTATTAAAAATGAAACAAGTATCCCAAAATGGAATCATTGATTATGTATTGATAAAATGTAGACCAAACTCCATCAATCAGGAATAGATTTGATAGAATGCCTTGTAAGTGTGATAAAATACTCACGAACGTATAAGGACTCGGGATAGTTCCACAATACTATGAATGACAAGACAATCTACATGTTATTGGCAATATCCATGCTTCTTATTCCAACATATATCTACCAAAATTCAGAGGCAACATCAAAGGGAGTGAGTATCTTTACAATTAGAGGGTATGAGAATCTAAAAATTCAAAATGGTTTAACAATACAAGGCAATAACTATACTTTGACTGGGCCAATAAACAATGTTAAAACAATTACAGTTACCACATTTGAACAAGTGAACATAAAACTACACATGTGGGACAAGTTGGGTGCTAATCAAAAAAAACACGTTACGTTATACATGAATCTAAATGGGGCATCAAGAGAAATCAAAGATAGCGACACGTACATCATATTTGATTCTGATAAACCACTACAAATTGTTGATCCACACAAGTATTTTGTAGAAACAACCATTTCCACATCAAACAATGGCAATTATATCACTCTAAATTATGACATTGTTTTTGTAAAATCAATGCAAAAATCTGATCTTATAATAAGTGCGTGGGATCAAAGCAAATATGTTGAAAACACCAAAGTGGTAAATGCCCTTCAAGTAAGATAGTCATGCCATTGATTTTTTCAGTTTAATTTGTTTATTATATAAAAAGCATGCACTCATAAAAGAATAAAAATTAATATTTTCAATAATACAGGTGTTAAAGATGGGTCTTTTTAAGAAAAAAGAAGTTGTTGAAACAAAATGTAAAGAATGTGGTTTGGAGTTAAACGATTCTGAGAGATTAGAAAGGCATATGAAAAAAGCTCATCGCCATCCTTCCCAAAAAAACTTTGATGAACCAAGCAGTGGTGGAGGAATGTGGTAAAAATAATTGGTCACCCTCGAGATATTAAATAATCTGATAGAATTTATAATTTCAACAATTTCTGGTTCTGGATATATTGGTATATTTCTGCTTATGATTGCAGAAAGTGCGTTAATACCAATTCCAAGTGAGGTTGTCATGCCATTTTCTGGGTATCTTGTTGTCTCTGGCAAGTTCAATGTAGCAGGTGTAATCATTGCAGGCTCTATAGGAAATCTAATTGGTTCACTTATTGCATACTACATAGGTCTTAGACTAGGAAGAGAATTTATTTTGAGATATGGAAAATATGTTTTACTTCGAAAAAGCCATCTTGAACTTACAGAATCATATTTCAAAAAATATGGAGATAGATCAACTTTCATAAGCAGGATGTTACCAGCTGTTCGAACTTACATTTCATTGCCAGCAGGAGTAGCAAAGATGAACCTCAAGAAGTTCATCATATACACTCTGATTGGCTCTATAATTTGGAATTCAGCTTTAACATACATAGGAATGCAACTTGGCCAGGAATGGAAAAATATTCTACACTATTCAAATTACTTTGATGGAATTGTAATAATTGGTGTAATAATTACCATTGTGATCTTTTTGCGAAGTAGAAGAAATAAACCTACGGACACATCTTGAATTAACGTTCCTTTAATCGCTTTAGTTCTTCCAGAATAATTTTCAAAACTTTATCATTATCAAGCAACACATATGGAATTTCATTTTCTTTGCAGCCATTACCAACTTCGGTATCTTCTGTTACCACAATCATACCATTTGTTTCTGCATATTTTATAATAGAATAATCACTTTGTAATTTCTTTCCTTCTGCAATTAATTTTTTAACACTATATGCTTCATAACCAAATTCTTTTAATTTGATATCAAATCCATCATACATTGCATCTACAAGTATTTTCATTTCTTTATACCATAGATTTGAAAATTACTATTTGTACGCTTTGTTTGTATGATCAATCCTAGAAGAATAAAGAAATTAAAAAGAGCAGAAATATAGTTTTAGAGAATGAATTTTTATAATTGAGTTGAACGTGTAAAATCATCATAATACTATTGATGATATATAGCTAAATGAAAGTTACAAAAACTCTCATATCGTTCACAAATAAGTGTATATAAGTGAGATTTTTTCTATTGCCACATGATAAAAGCTCTAAGTGTAGCAGGTTTACAAACAGATGGTACTCCTTTTAAAAAACCAAGCATTCAGCTTGAAGAAGCAATCAGAGAAATATCACATGGTCATTTAACGTGGATTGAATGTGTCGTAGATAGTATTGTTAGCGATACTCCTACTGTTCTTCAAAACCTTGGCATTACAATGGATCCTTCAGTTCTTCTTTCAGGATATGTTTCAAGCTATGAAGACAAAGAAGATACACTTGGTTTGATGCTTCCGTTTGTCATAACTAGTGCAAATAAAACCCAAACATCGCCTCTCTTGATCTTTTTAAAAAAAGATCTTGTTGTTACAATCCATGACGATTATGGAGGAAAGATAACAAGACTATACAACTATTCAGGAACATTATTAAGAAAACTTCCAAAGGAGCCGGAGCAATGGGCGGATAGACAGACAATACTTTTAGCAAGAATAATTGATGAGCTAAGTGAAACAAATTTTTCTATTTTGCGTTTAATAGTAGAAAGGGCAGAACAATTTGAAATTGATCTTGCCGGTTCTAGACAAGTAACTCGTGACATCCCACTTGAACTATCAGATATGAAGACATCGCTTCTAACTTTCCTTAATGCTGTCTGGGCTACATATGATACTGTTCACAATTTGAAATACGGTGATGCTGAAATGGTTTCAGATGATGAACCTATTCTTGCCAAGTTTGAAGTCATTCTTGGAAGGTTAGACAGACAGATCCAAATGTCAGAAAATGTCATGCAGATGGTTGCTACTGGAGTTAATGTAATTCAAACCGAAGTGACAAACAAAGTAACCATTCTTATCATTTGGTGGACAGTAGCTGGAACTGCTGAATTGGTGCCTAATACAATTGCAACTGTTTTTGGTCTTTTACCAGGTCATGAGCAATTTTTCCCCTGGATAATTAGTACAATAGTCATTTCAGCTGGACTTGCGACAGTTGTAGCATATCTGTATGTGAGACGCTTCTTTGGGGGGACTCTTAGTATGAACAAGTTAAGAAATCTAAGAAAAAGACTAGTAAGATTCCATTAGGTTAAAAAATTATAATTATATTTAGGATCGGATTTATCAAAATTTTACATTAATCAAATTTAGATTAATGTATTAAGTCGTTGTTCCCCAACCTCGTGCAACTAGTGCTTGTGCAATCTGAGATGTCACACAGGCAGGTGAACCATCCTCTATCTTTATAACTAAAGAAAATCCTTGATCACATTGCACCGTTTTTGCAGGAGTACCTGACTTGAATTGCTGCAACGGAGATAGTATTTTTTGTACTGGTGGTGGAACATTAGTCATATTTCCAGTCATATTTCCAGTCATATTTCCAGTCATATTTTTATTCGCAGCAACAGTTGTGTTCGTCTGTACATTAGTAGTCATATTCGCATTGTCAGCATATGCATTATTCAAAAAACCAATTACGCCAAGAGCAGTTACCACAGATAAACTTGCAAACAAAATCACGTAAGACAAAGATCGAGTGGCATTATCCATAAAAGCGTGATGCACATATGACTATTAAAAGAGTTTCTATAATATCGATTGAGTATTTTGACAAATATATAAAGAAAAAGAGCTACAGATCTTTCTGTTTTATTCCACTTGTTTCGATCTCATACCTAAGTGGTGGTGGCAATTCAGGATAAGTCTTGTCAACCAGAACCTTAATTTGATCATCTGGGACCTTTACCAACCGAAGTAAGTTACCACGTTGATGTGCATATGCATTCTTCCAGAATCCAGCACCATCAAACGTGCCTATTTTTGGCAAATATTTAGAAGATTTCAAGTGCTCTAGCATCAGTATGCTTCTACATCAACTTTTTGCCAACAAAAAAACCTGATCTCTTCTCAAATTGGCAAAAATCAAGATTCATAAACAGAATCATCTACTATACGAAGAATTACGGAGAAATGTATGAAAAATTTTGGTACCCTAGAATATGTTCTTGATAGGTTTTCAAGAGAATGGAGCTGGAAAGTAGCCGGTTCTCGTGCAGTTATAATGGTATCAAGAGTAATACCGCAATCATGGTATGGAGACGGCCCTAATGAAGCAATAATTCCAGATACTAGTCAAAATGTACAAAAGATAAAATGGATTAATGATAGATATCCATTAGAGATTCTTTCAAAGTCAACGTGGAATAAAAAGATCGCACATTTTCGTGAAAAAAAGAAAAAGCCAAAAAAAATTGAAAAATTGCGCCAAGTAAATCCAGGAAAACAATTCAAAGGAAAGCTTCTTAATTTCCAAAAAGAGGGACTAGACTTTCTATTAAAATCATCAGGAAACGCATTACTCGCAGATGAAATGGGTCTTGGAAAAACGGTTCAAACACTTGCGTATCTTGCCACCGAGAATCAAACTTTTCCCGCACTTGTAATAGCGCCTCTGGTCACTTTGAATAACTGGCAACGTGAGGTTGGAAAATTCTTGAAAAAAAAGAGTAAAAATGGACGATTGCTAGAAAATCAGGTACCAACTTCTACATTGATACGAAATGGCAAGTCCCAAGATTTGGGTAAGTTTGATCTCTATATCATCAACTATGATTTACTACACAAAAGAATAGATGATTTATCAAAACTGAACTTGAAAACAATCATCTGTGATGAAGTTCAGCATCTTCGTTCAAAATCTACAAAAAAATATTCAGCTGTTAAAAAATTAACTGCGTTAAAATCTATCAAATATAGAATAGGTCTTTCCGGTACTCCAATTTATAACCGCGGTTCTGAGATCTGGCCCATAGTTGACATACTAAGACCCGGTTTACTTGGTAGCTTTAAGGAGTTTTGTGAGTACTTTTGTTATGTAAACGAAAAAGGAAAAGCCATAGTTCTTGAAAATAAACGTGAAAGTTTAGGAGAAGAGTTAAGAAAGCATGTTATGTTAAGGAGAAAAAAATCAGATGTTCTAAAAGAGCTAAAGGACAAAGTGCGTTACAAGGAAGTAATTGATGCCGATATTAACTACTACCAAAAAGAGCTTGACAAGATATGGAAAAAATTAGAAGAAGATCAAAAAAATGCTGAAACTGCATTTGACAAATTCACTTCATACAAGAGAGCTATACAAAGTGAAAGACAGGCAGCTGGAATTGCAAAACTTCCTCATGTAATAGAATTTGTAAAAAACATTATGGAGATTGAAGAGAGTGTCATAGTATTTTGCCACCACAGAGCAATTCACCAGCTTCTTCACAAGAGTCTTGGAGAATATGCTCCTGCATCTATAATTGGAGGTCAGACAGACAAGGAAAGACAGAAACACATAGACATGTTCCAAGCAGGTGAGACAAAACTAATGGTTGCAGGTCTTAGAGCTGGAAATGTAGGAATTAATTTGAGTCGTGCAAGATATGTTATTTTTGCAGAACTGGATTGGAGTCCTGCCATTCATAGGCAGGCAGAAGACAGACTTCACAGGATTGGGCAAAAAAATACAGTTTTTGCATATTATTTGATAGGCAATGGAACACTTGATGATCATGTGGCCAATGTCTTGGTGGACAAAAGCTATGAAATAGATGCCATAATGGATGAAAAAATAGAATCGTTTGAAAACAAGGAAAAAGCAGAATTAATCCTGGCACAAATTCATGACAAGATAGCCTCAAAGCGGTAAAGATGTTTTCAGTCTTCTTTTACTTTATTTTTATCAAAGAAATCCTCTGGTTCTCCTAGCCTTTGCGTTAACCAGTTTTCAAGCTGTTTTATGATCTCCGCCTTTGTAAATCTGCCATCTTTTGTGACAAAGTGATCTTTTTTAGATTCTCTAAAGTTTTTATAATTCATGTCTGAGACATGTTTTTTACCATACCCTAACAGATGTAGTTTTTGTTTAATTTATGACATATTCTAATAAATGGCATATCATAGAAAATTCTAAATTCAGAGTTTATATCTAAAAATTAGATCATTTGTATAACAAATACTTTCCGAGTATATATAACGGGTATATATCGAAGAAGTAGACATGCCTCAAACTAAACCAATGGTAAGCATTGAAAATGTTGTGGCTTCAGCATCTGTAGATCAAAGACTTGATCTCAATGAAATCACAAAAAAATTCCCTGATACTGAATATCATCCTGAACAATTCCCAGGACTAGTATTTAGAATAAAATTGCCAAAGACTGCAACACTCATCTTTAGTTCTGGAAAAATGGTTTGCACGGGTGCAAAATCTACAGAACAGTCAATTAGTGCAGTAAGAAACGTAGTACAAAAGCTTCGAAAAGGCAAAGTAAAAGTAAAAAATGATCCTGTCATAACAATTCAAAACATCGTAGCTTCTGTAAATCTTAATGGTAAAGTACACTTGGAAAGAGCAGCAAGAAGTTTGCCGCGAAGTATGTATGAACCAGAGCAGTTTCCCGGACTAATACACAGAATGCTTGATCCAAAAACGGTTATTCTGATTTTTGCATCAGGAAAGCTTGTTTGTACAGGTGCAAAAAAAGAATCAGATGTTTACAGATCGGTAAACAATCTGCACACTATGCTTGAAGAAAAAGAATTAATGATATATTAGATAAAAAAAATTCTTGATTTCTAAAAGCATCATCACATTTATAGACAAAAAACACATGTAAAAATTCTAATTTTGTTCTTATTTTGATTGTAAACAAAACGATTCGATTAATTATTGGTAAGAACATTTCTACTCTACGAAAAAAATATGCAAACCACATATTATGAAATTAAAAATAAAATTAAACCCATATTGAAAGATAATACAGTGTTATCATTTCCAATAAAATTAACAGTGAATCTTGTATGACCGACCTTTACCGCGTGTTACCAGAAGAGATGGACAAGCTTGTTACAGAAATGGGTCAGCCCCGCTATCGTGCAGACCAGTTACTTCATGCATTGTATCATGATTCGCCTAAGGGCATGTCTGATCTTCGTCAGATTCCCGCAGCTTTGCGAGATGCACTAGTTGCAGCAGGATATACAATTGGCTCTGCAAGCGAAGCTCATCGTGTTGCAAGTGAAGACATGCAAACAACAAAGTTGCTCCTCAAGTATGGCGATGGAACTATGATTGAGACTGTGCTTATGCAATATCCATCAAAGACCAAAATTCATCCTAGGTCTACTGTCTGCGTTTCTACTCAAGTTGGTTGTGCCATGGGCTGTGTATTTTGTGCAACAGGACAGATGGGTTTTAAACGTAACCTGCAAGCAGAAGAAATTGTTGCACAGGTGTTACACTTTGCTTATGTCCTACGCGAACGAGATGAGCATGTAACAAATCTTGTCTTCATGGGCATGGGTGAACCGCTTGCAAATTATGCCGAAACTATACGGGCTGTCAGACTATTAACACATGCACGAGCTTTTGGCTTGGGACAACGAAGCATAACTATTTCCACAGTTGGAGTAATTCCGTTTATAGACCGCCTTGCCGACGAGCAACTCCAGATTGGACTAGCTATTTCTCTTCATGCACCAAATGATGAGCTGCGTCGCAGGTTAGTGCCAACAGCTGGACCACATTCTGTAGAGGAACTGTTTTTAGCATCAAAGCGCTACTTCAAAAAAACAGGGCGTCGCATTACTTTTGAATATGCACTTATCGATGGCATCAATGATTCACCAGAGGTTGCAGCTGAATTGGCTCTGCTCTTGAAAGGCAACGGAGCTCATGTAAATTTGATTCCCGTGAATTCTACTGCAGGTGGTTTTCAGCGACCAGAACGACGACGCGTACATGAATTCCAGCGAATTTTACGCAGGGGCGGTGTAAATTGTACGGTGCGTGTGGAGAAGGGATCAGAGATCTCGGCAGCTTGCGGTCAGTTGCGGACAGATGCGATGGAAAAGATTACAAATTCAAACAAGGATTAAAAACAGTTAGAAATCTGTTCAAGAAATTGCTATTGCTAAGGTTATGTTCAAAGTCTAATCTATTTCTATTTAAGAAAGGTTAGTTGCCGTTTCTTTTTCTAGTTCTTGCACCTTTTTTGCCTGCTGCTACATAAGATGCGTGTGATCTCTTTTTCATACCTGAATTATAATATGTAGAGTTCATTATAGTGAGCTAGTCGCCAATAGTTGCTTTGTTAATGGATTTAAGCTGATAAGATACAGAACTAAAAAAGTAGAGACACATGCTGGTTTAGATGCGGATTTCCATTTCTTATCTATGTCTTGTTGTAAATTGATCGTTTTTTCTTATTTTCAATTTTGTTCTTTCTTTATTTGCAATCATAATTTCAGATTCTAAAATCCTTTTTGCTTCTTGACTAAGATTCAGATCTTTGAGTTGTTCATTCTTTTCATTAATTTTCTTTGTGCAACGTTCAATCTCACTGTCTATTCCTTCTAAACTCATTATTTTTCTTGGTTAGACTAATTATTTAGCAATTCCTATTAGTTTGATTCGTTCTTAGAATCTTAGCTGATTTTTAGACATGTTTTGGATTCTAACAATAGATCTGGCTTTGTATATGCCCACTGTACACGGCTCGAATTCCAGCTAGAGCACATGATGAGATGTAAGAATTTCCCATACTAATATCAGGATTCATCAAATCATGAGGGTCAGTTGAATGTCCCAAGCCCAGGGCATGTCCAAATTCATGACGAACGATTTGCGAGATCTCATTATTATCTAGATTGTTTATATCATAAATGGTTATGCTGGATTGTAATACATCTTCGTTGGTTTTGATTATCGGAATTGTATATCCATTGTATCCATTGGGATTTATTTTGTCTGTGAGTCTTATGATTATCTTATCAAATTTATCCTCGGACTCACTTATATCAAATTTTTGTGGTACTACAAGACCAGGTTGATTTCCTAAATTGCTTAATGCTCCTTGCCAACCTTTGTAAAGTCTTTGACCATCATTAGTAAAATAGTCGTTAGATATGATAGCACTTTTAACAGCTTCTACTTTTGCAGAAGGAATGGTTGTATCCAAAATTAGTCCTACATGAATTATTTCTGTACTTCTAAGAGATAATGGTAAAATGGTCTGTAATGTATAAGGGGATTCTTGAGCGATGGCAATGTTTGGAATAATAAATAGCATGAATGCCACAGGTATCCACGAAATTCGCACAAAGTCTTTAGTTTGTTAGATTAAAATCTACCTGTATGTAATATTTTGTATGTACGCAATTTCTAAAAGTGGAATTATTTTCTTCAACAAATCATAATAAATGATATTATTAGATAGCTGGAATTTTTGTGTCTGGAGGTATTCCTTTTTATTCACTATCGTTAAACTTGTTTGCTGGTAAAAAATAAGAAGTTTTTATAAATCAGATCATGATAACATGTTTTTATCATGAAGATAGATTATGATATCTGCAAGATCGTTTCTACTTATCTGCCCGTTTATGGTCCACAAGGCAGGGTTTTCAACCCATAGCGGAATATACTTTCCATCAATATCTAAATCTTGCAGGAATGTATGTGTTGAATTATACTGTGTCGGATACGTTAACCAGTTTGACATGTCTTCTAACAGGTTTGAAGGATCTGCCTTCTTCAACGTTCTTAGTAATTCTGCATCTTGAAGTAATCTGTACTCTGGATAGCAATTAAGAAATGTGTAATTTTCCCTAGTGGAAAAATTCCAATTGGAGCAATCAAAGTTATATTCGAATCTAGAGTTATCATACTTCCAATCAAAACCGTTACGAAGGCCCAAGTCTGGATATCCGTGTCCTCTCAGAAGGGTAATAGTATTTTTATCATAATCAACACTCACTTTAGCATAGAGTGCATTAGGATACAAAAAAACTACATTAGGATGTTTAATTATCGCATCATATTCTTTTTGTGTGACATATTCGTTATGCATCATAATTACTCTGTCATAGTTTTTCAAGATGTCTGGATTCTTGTCAATATCAATATCAGTGATAAAATGATAGTTTAACAATAGTAGTACATTTGAACCCTTGGCACTTGATGAATATGATGCATGTATTTTATCTGGAATAGGAACGGTAAGGCACTCAGAACCACATGTCTTATTGTAATAATAATAAAATCCATTTTCTCCATATGCTGCCTGTGTAAATATAGGGTAAACAAAAACTGTTTTCAAATTGTCGTTTCCAATTTGTTGATACAAATTGCTATTCTCTGGAATTGCTACAAAATTGATAGAAACAGATTTTGCAACACCTGCAACTTTGTTAACATTTACAATTGGTTTGAAAAGTAATTTATCTATTGGTAACTCTATGATGAAATGCTTACCATGCCCAACGTCAGCGTCAAAACGAAAAACCTTGTTTTGAACTGTGGGCACTATTACGTTTGCTGATCCAGAATCTTGATACGATAATGGAATAAAAGAAAGGCATGCTAGACAGATTGTAATAGATAACAAGAGACTGAATATCTTTGATCTATTAAATAATGTGTTAAATGTGAAAATACCAACTATTTGTAAATTTGAAAACACCATTTAAATATTTTATATATCCTATTATAAATTAATTATATTCCTCCTATGCATATTCGTTATTTCAAGGACTAGATTATGACATTATAGACCAGGTAGCAGATGTAAAATGGAATTAATTGAGTAAACATCTCCTCCAAAGAGGCTCACGGGGCTTTTTGTTGATGCAAGCTCAATTCCATTAGAATCATACACTTTGATGTATGCGCTTAGTGGCATCGCAAAATTTTCTATATTAAGAGTTGCTGTACCGGATGAATCTACAGGTGCTGACGCAACTACCTGACCGGTAGTTGACGATGTTGGTTCTACCAGATCTACCTTGGCTGCAAGAGTAGGATTGTTAGTTACTTTGACGTTTACATCAGATGTTACAAAGAAATTCTTGAATGTTCCACTTAGCAGCTGGCCAGCATAATTGGTTTGTGGTTCTAGGAATGTGACCGGTAGATGAGTCATCCCCAGATTTAGAGTATTATTTTCATATACTTGGGTTCCGTCAAGAATTACTTTTAGATAGTTGTTACCATTTGTGATTATAGTGCAATCTCTGGTACGTGGTTCAGTCAGAGTCATAGCCGACGCCCATAATGGAGTAAAACTGGTAATTGTATTGGAATTGCCTTTTGTTTCTGCTACTACCCACTGGGTCCCAACTATACTTGTGTTTGAGCTACAATCAATATAGGTTACATTTCCAGTTCCATTCTGGACATACATTCCATTTTCATACCAGTTATTTGTTGACGGTATTGTTTGAACTGGGGTGGTTATTGTAGAATGGAACAACATTGCTTTGGTGTCTTGTGTGACGGCATAATATCCAGCCCAAGTGCCATTAGCTGGTGCCTGGGCACCAATGTGGAAACCCTGCATATCCCTTGAAATTGCATATGGTGCATTTTCTAATGGCGCGTCACCACCATATCTCCAGTAGCCTGGATTTGCCTGCAGCTGTTGTTGCGTTCTAGTTTCATTAGTTAATGAATCTGATACAACTAGCCCAGAATTGACCTGATTAATTGAATAAGGAGAAATAGGTAAGGACGATATAGAAACTATCCCAAGGTTGGGTGTCACTAGAGGGATAACTGGCGTATTAGTACCAGTCTGTGGTATAAGATTTCCTGGGATAGGAGGAGGACCAGTTAAGGGATCAGATCTTACTGGAACAATAGTTGATGGTATTAACAATACTAATAAAATCACGGTTGTCGCTAGAATTGATTTGAGCTTCTTCATTGTTATTAAAACATACAATTCAATGTTTATCTTACTTTGCGTAGAAAATACTAGAAAACATGCATGCATTAATTTTGTTTAAAAATTTTAGCGAAGATTATTCTATTAAAAAAATTCACATATTCTTAATATTTATTGTCTTTACGAATATTCCTATTGATTTTTTACATTGATTGAGAATCCATACCCTTTGAGAAATTTTATGTTGTAATGATTACACTTTCCTCTTAGAGTCATAAATTAGTTTTAGAGCATCTTCCACAAATCCAATTAAAATGGCGAATGATTTCATCTAGTTCTTCTTTTTTATTACTATAATCAGGAAATTCCCGCATTATTTTCAATAAATCTTTTCTCGTTTTGTTCTTTCCAAGCATATATTGAATCCACCCTTTTTGATTTTTAGCTACTTTGAATGGCGTTCTTATAATGTAGAAATTGTCGTATTTTTTAGACATTATTGGGTAGGTAGCAAAATATTGTGATACAAAAACAAACTTTTTTGGTTTCAAGAATTCCTCAAGTCTTTGAAATTCATCTGGGAAAAACCCATTTGTACAAAAGAATATAGTACATTTCTTCAATTCAGGAATTTTTTCAAGATCATCATAATTTTTGAAGATAAAGCGTACGTTAGACCTTAGTTTTGTTCGTTTGTTTTCTTGGGATTTAGAATAATTTTTCTTGTAGTTTTCAATACCGTAAGCATACTTCAATCGTTCTGATGCCCATATACACAGCATACCTTCTCCACATCCTAAATCACAAAAGACATCGTTTGGTTTTGCATTAACAATATCTAGAATCTGATTTAGTTCACGTTTAGTTGTAAGTCTTGGATTACCACGTCCCATTTCATACGTTATGATGAAAATTATGATTTAAAGAATCTCCAACAAATCACACCTACATCATAACGCTAGTTAGTACACCGTTTTTGTGCGTGAGCGGGGGGCTTTCCTTTTTTACTCGTTATCGATAAACTCGTTTGCTGTTGGAGGATCTGGACTTAGTCCCTTTCTCTTTCTGATTTCTGCCAGTATGGTAGGCAATACAGAGTTTGGAACTGGCGTCCAAGCTTTAAAGTGAGTGTTCCACATTGCCTTTCCTGCAGTTTGTCCTCGCATTACTTCAGAAAGATCAAAAGTTTCAGATGCCGGCATTTCTCCAGTCAAAATATGTACAACTCCTTTTTGTTCCATGTTTAGTACCTTGCCTCTTTTACCAGAAATTACTCCTGCAACGTTTCCAATCATTTCCTGTGGAACTCTAACTTCAATTCCAAGTGTTGGTTCTAGTAGTACTGGATTTGCCAAAAGCATTGAGCCCATACAAGCACGTCTAGAAGCAGGACCAAGTTGTGATAGACCTCTATGAGCTGGGTCCTCGTGTGGTACAAAGTGATGGAACGTAAATTTACATCCCCTGACTTGTTCTCTTGCAAGAGGGCCTTCTTTCATGGTGTCTTCAAAGCCAGACAAGATAGAGTCTGTTGATTCCTGAACAAATTGTACACCTTTTGTACCATCTACAAAGACATTTCCTCTTGGATCAAATCGCATGACACGCTTTGCCTCGTCCCTTTCCCAGCCAGCATTTCGTAAAATTTCTGCAACTTCCTTTGTGTCCTTGTACTCGTTTAGTGTTCCATTTCTGATTAGTTCAGCAACTTTTTCGTCAAGCGGTTCTACTTTCAAAAAGATCTTGTTGTGTCTGTTTGGAGACTTTGCCATGATAGGACCAGCTGCAGTCCTAATTGTTTCACGATAATTGATCAATGGTTGTGAAGTTACAACTTGGACTCCTGCATCTGCAATAAGCGAGGTTGCAATCTCAAGGTGCAATACACCCATTCCTGCAATTACGGTTTCTCCGCTTTCCTCGTTGATTTTCACCACAAGGTTGGGGTCTTCTATTGTAATACGACGTAAAGCTTCAACAAGTTTTGGAAGATCCTTTGGGTGTTTTGGTTCCACAGCAATTTGTACAACAGGTTCTGAAACATATTGAATTCCTTCAAAGGTATGGATTCCAGCTACACTTGAAAGTGTCTGACCTGCTCTTGCATGTTCTAATCCTAAAAGTGCTGGAATATTTCCTGCAGCAAGTTCTCCTACCATTTCACGTTGGTTTCCCATGAAAAAGTTAACCGATTGTATTCTTCCTTCTCGTTTAGTATCTATAAGATGTATTCTGTCACCGTCTTTTATTCTACCAGAAAATAATCTACCAATAGCTACAGGCCCTGCAGCAGGATCCACTGTCATGTTTACAATCATCATTACGGTAGGACCATTGTCATCACAATTCAAAAGTGCCTTACCTAAATCAGAGTCAAGATCACCTTTCCAAATTTTTGGAATTCTGTATTTTTGCGCAACATCAGGTGATGGATGATGTTTTACCACCATTCCAAGTACTGCATCATAAAGCGGTGCTTTTTCTGCAAGCGCTTTGATGTCGCCACCTTCAGAATATGCTGTATAGATATCTTTGAATGAGATTCCTTTTTTCTTCATCACGTCTGCATTAAATCCCCATTTGTCCTTTGCAGAACCAAATGAAACGCTTCCGTCTTGAATACTAACCTTCCATTTTTCCTTGTATTCTGGTTCCGCATAGATGTCAATTAATCTGTTAAAGTTTGTAATAATATCTAAAAGCCACTCTTGCATTTTTTCTGGAGGGAGTCTGAGTTCTTTTATGAGACGATCTATTTTATTGATGTAAAGCACTGGTCTGACTCTTTCTTCAAGAGCTTGTCTTGTTACAGTCTCTGTCTGAGTCATGATTCCTTCAACAGAGTCTGAAACTACTACTGCCCCATCAATTGCCCTAAGGCTACGGGTAACACGCCCAGTAAAATCAATGTGTCCGGGAGTATCAATCATGTTGATTACATATTCCTGATCTCCTTGTTCATAAAGTAAAGTAACATTTGCTTGAACAATTGTCATCTGTCTGTCTTGTTCTAGTTTCATAGAGTCTAACGCAAGAGCTTGACCTGCAACAGATGGGCTGATAATTCCACTGGAAGCCAAAAGACTATCACTCATAGTTGTTTTTCCGTGGTCTACATGAGCTATAACTCCAAAGTTTCTAATGTTCTTCTTGTTTCCAATTATTTTCAGAATCTGATCTGTTGCCTTAAATTTCATCTTTAAAAAAAAATCCTTGTCTAGCCGGTATTAAACGTTTAGAACATCTTTTGATGATTTTACAAGATCAATAGATCATTTATGATCTTTGCATATCTGATCTTTTTTGCTTTTACAAAACAGATATCTTTTTGATTTCTTTTTGAAATGCTAAAATTGTTCTCGTCTTTTTCACAACTTGATTTTTATAATAGACGCAAAAAATCATCATTATGGAAATCACCCTAGGTCACACTCCTGACGCTGATGATGCTTTCATGTTTTATGGAATGCTTACAGGAAAGGTAACATCACCGCATTTTAAGGTCAATCATGTTGTGGAGGATATTGAAACACTCAACAAAAGAGCTTTAAAGCATGAGCTTGATGTTACTGCCGTTTCCGTACATGCATGCGCATACATTCCAAATTACACAATTTTACGTAGCGGTGGAAGCTTTGGCAAAGGATATGGCCCCATTGTAATCTCAAAGAAAAACTTGACAATAGATGAGCTAAAAAAGACAAGAATTGCCATTCCTGGCAAGATGACCTCAGCATTTTTGCTTTTACAATTAATGATTGGCAAATTTGATTATGTTGAGATGAAATTTAGTGATATTACTGCCGCTGTTGAAAAAGGAGAAGTTGGTGCTGGACTAGTAATACATGAAACCCAGATAACTTATGATAAGGAAAATTTATCAAAAATTCTTGATGTCGGTTCGTGGTGGAGAGATTCTACAGGCGGTTTGCCAGTACCGCTTGGTATCAATGTGATGAGCAATCACTTTGAAAGCAATATTATAAAAAAATTTGACGAGTTTTTTCGCGAATCAATCATATACGGAATGGCGCGGGTAAACGAAGCATTAGATTATGCCATGGAATACAGCAGGGGTCAACCACGAGATCTTATTGAAAAATTTGTTAGAATGTATGTAAATGATATCACTATAGAAATGGGCATCTTGGGAGAAAGCGCAATCAGAGATCTCTTCAAGTTTGGCGTTGAAAAAGGATTTGTTCCTGAGTTTGATCTGCGCATAGCTTAACGATTATAGGTTTCTAAATCACATATCATAACAATGGACAAGCGCATATTTTTTTCAGGAATTGCAATTCTTGCTGTCGGTATTACAATCTCATTATATCTTAATTCTACAATACCACTTGGTAAACCCGGCATGACAGATGCTGAAATATCTCAGTTTTACCTAGATGAGGCAACACACACTAGCTTGTCAATGCTCTTTCAAATTGTTGCAGGAATAGGGTTTTTCTTATTATTAATTAGCATTGGTCTGAAGAGAAAACAAAAGGGCAGTACAGGAAAACCAATAACGCAAAAGCCTGCAGAGACCTAGAAGGTTTTCAATATATTGAAGAAAGTATCCCTCTGAGCTGGCTTTCTACCAATTTCTTTTACCATGTTTGCAAGCTCCAAGAGAGAGGAGTTTGTTCCCTTTCCTGCAGCTTTATAGATTTCTTCAGAAAAAGCAGTACCTACCAAATCGTTTCCGCCATGTGTTAGCGCTACCTGAGCAAGTTTTTTTCCAAGAGCTACCCAATATACAGAAATATTATCAAGTGCACCTGCAAGCATAAGTCTTGAAATCGCAATCACTCTAAGGTCATATGTTGAAGCACTTTCCGCATTTATCAATCCCTTTTGTTCAAGCTCCGTATTCTCTAAACTAAATTTTAATGGAATCAAAGTGATAAATCCTTTAGTTCTTTTCTGTACATCTCTTAATTTTATCAAATGATCTACAATGTGCTCTGGTTTTTCGATATGGCCAAAGAGCATTGTTGCATTGCTTTTGATTCCAAGATTGTGAGCCTGTTCTATGGTATCAAGCCATTCTTGTCCAGAACACTTTCCGCGAACTATCTGGTTTCTAATGTCAGGATGAAATAGCTCAGCTCCTCCACCAGGCATTGAATCAAGCCCGGCTGACTTTAATCTCAATAATACTTCTTTGACAGAATTATGCGTTAATCTTGCAATAAAGAAAATTTCTGCAGCAGTTAGTGCTTTAATGTTCATTTCAGGATGACTCTTCTTAATAGTTCTAAACATCTCTTCATAATATTCAAGAGGAAGTTCTGGATGAAAACCTCCAACAATGTGTACTTCAGTTGCACCAAGTTCTTTTGCTATTCCAACTCTAGATTCAATGTCTTTTGTGGACAGGGTATAGGCATCACTTTCATTTCCCTTCCTGTAAAAGGCACACATTTGACAGCTTGCAGCACATACATTTGTATAATTAAGATAGTAGGAAGCTGCAAAAGTAACCGTATCACCAACACGTTGTTGACGAATTAAATCGGCAGCAGCACCAATCATATACAAATTATCATACGACATTAATTCCAAGCCGTCATTGTATGAAAGTTCTTCACCGGCAATTACTTTCTCAAGAGCTTTGGAGTCTTTGATTAATTTTTCCAGCACGTTTCTTTGTGTATTTGATATCAATATAAAAGCTAACAAAACGTATGTTATAATTTTTAAAATTCTATGTTGTATAATCCTGTAAAACTCATCAACTTTAGGGAGGTATTTTGAATCAAACTATTTGTCGCCTGTATTTATTGGAATATCTGAACTGTTAAATCAGTGGTTATTTTTTGACCTGTAAATTTTTGGCGAATTCACCCATTCTTCTCTTTTTTTCAATATATTCATGCAGCCGTCTGACTGTTTCCACATCTCTATTCTTGTCCCTTTCCATAATCCAATTATACATTTCAATGATCTTTTCATCTGTGGGTTTAGATTGGCTTAAAATTTTTCTCTCACTCCCATAGCGCTCTATTACCTTTTTCATTTCTTCAATTGAGATTTTGTCAGTCATTCATTAGCACCTAGATCTAAAATGATGATGAATTGCAGTGTGTAACAAAATATTACATATCAATATAAAAGAATCAAAAATGCAAATTTTCGTTAGATTATTGTAGCCTATTTCATAAAATCACGTATGAAACTACACCACATTGGTATTGTCGTGCCTAAGATCAAAGAATCCATGGGAGAAATTACAAATTATATCAAATTTGAAACAATTAGTACTACAATCCCAGTCCAAAGTCAAAAAGTAAACATTTGTTTCTTAAAAATTGGTGAACCCTTTTTAGAATTGATTGAACCTGTAGAAAAAGACTCTCCTGTCTATGATTTTGCAAAAAATGGAGGAGGAATACATCACCTTTGTTTTGAGGTAAATGACATTCATAGTGAACTAGTAAGTATGGAAAAAAAAGGAGCCACCATTCTTGTCAAGCCAGTAATTGGATTTGATAATAGATTAATTGCTTTTGTAGATTTGAACATGAAAAATATAAAATGCGGTTTGATTGAACTTTTAGAATCTAAAACTAGAGAATAAACTGATCACTGTCTCTAGTTTATCTTTAATCTCGTCATTGTTTTTGTGTAAATTATTATTGAGATCAGTGCCACTATTAGCACCAACGGTGCAAGCGCACCAAATTCTGGTACAAATGTTGTACTTTTTGCAAAGAGTACATTATGTTGATTTGAGGTACCATCATGCCATACTAGATAGACACTATCATTGGTGGCAACCATTTGTTTGAAAGCAGAATCTTCAGTAGTGTTGCTTACATTAACAGGAGTACCAAATGTAGAACCGCCGTCATTGCTCTTTGCTATCAATATGTCATAATTTCCAGTAGTACTGTCTTCCCATACAACATAGATATTGTTTGATGCATCTACTAGTGCCCATCCTGATGGTCCCATATTATTACTTATATTAATTGGAGTACCAAAGGTAGAACCGCCGTCATTGCTTTTTGCAAAAAATACATCATAGTTTTTATTTAAAATTGTTTCAGTCCACACCACATAGACATTATTTCCAGACATGGTGATTTGTGGATAGCCAGAGTCTTTTGCAGTATTACTGACATTAACTGGCGTGCCAAAAGTAGAACCTGCGTCATTGCTTTTTGCTACAAATATATCATAATTTTCAGGAGTTTTATCCATCCAAACTACATAGACATTGTTTCCAGATGCTGCAATTTTAGGTGCACCAGAGGGGGCGGCGTTATTACTAATGTTAACTGGAATAGCAAACGTATTACCATTGTCGGTGCTTTTTGCTACAAATACTTCAAAATTACCCAAGCCATTATTCTCCCATGTTACATAGACATTATTTCCAGACACAACCATTTGTGGCAGACCCGAATCTCCTAAATTATTGCTGATATTAACAGGGGTGCTAAAGGTGACTCCACCATCAGTACTTTTTGTAAAAAGTACATCATAGTCTTTGTTTGTGGCAGTATATGACCATACGATGTAGATATTATTTCCAGATATAGCAATTTTTGGATAGCTTGAATCACCAGTACTGTTGCTAAGATTACCAGGAATGCTAAAGGTAGCTCCACCGTCAGTGCTTTTTGCAAATATTATTTGGTAATTTCCTGTAGTTTTTGCTTGCCACACAGCATACACGTCGTTTCCTGATACTGCAAATTGTGGTGAGCCAGAAGTGCCAATACCTCTACTAATATCAACAAGCGTACCAAAGGTAGTACCACCATCATTGCTTTTTGTAAAAAGTATACCATATTTTCCTGTAGAATTATCATCCCATATCACGTATACATTATTCCCAGATACAGCCATTTGTGGCAAGATAGAGTCACCTTGATCGGGGCTTATGTTTATTGGAGTACTAAATCCTGAAGAGGCAGCCTCAACTGATCTGAAATTAACGGATAAAACTAGAAATGTTAAAATCACAAACAGACTTAGTATGTGGATTTTTTTCACATTCTAGTCCTAACTTACACCTATAAGATAGTTTCAGTTAATCAAAAACCTGTAACAAAATAATGATGTGATAACCAGTACATTTTATCTACATTATTTCTACTCTAATTTTGTTTTGTCAACTATAAGATGTAATTCTAATTTTGTACTACTATTCATTGTGTTTGTAAGATGAGTTGTGAGGATCACGTTATGTTTTTTTCCATCAATATTTAGATTAGTTTTGATTTCAAGTGGTTTAAAATCTGTGTTTGGTCCTAACATTACTTTGGATATCAATGGAATAAGGGACAGATCATTTGTACTAGCTTTGATTTTGTATGCCATAGTATCAGAAAAATATACACCACCTCTAGTAGTTGGTCTTCTAACTGGGATAGATGATTTTGCCATATCGACTTGTTCTAAATGATATTCTTTACCATCAAGATACAAACTGTATTTTGTGTCATTGGCTTCAGTTAATTTTGATAAAATCTTCTCATCTACTTCCATGTCAAACTTGTGTTATGATTAATATTCTAAATGTTGCTTTTTTGAATATTCAATATCGTATCAATATGATGAATGCTTATATTTTTGCGATCTAATTCAACAAAGGTATGAAAATCAAAGTGCGATACATTGTACTTGCACTTTTTATCCTAATACCATCAGCGGTAAATCTGTACGTACCTCTATACAACAGAGATGTTCCTGAGCTTTTTGGGCTGCCTTTCTTTTACTGGTTTCAGATGATTTGGCTTGTTGCTTGTTCTGGATTTTATCTATCTTTTTCATATTTAATGAATAGGAGTACAAAGTGATAGGACTAGATAGTCTAATTCCATTTGTATGCCTCTTTGTTGTATTTATCGCACTTGGCTTTTATGGGAAATATTGGAGAAGAGGAGATCTCAATAATGTGCACGAGTGGTCATTAGCTGGAAGGAAGCTTGGTACTACACTTGTCTTCTTTTTGATTGGTGCTGATCTATACACTGCATACACATTTGTTGCAATTCCTTCAGGGGTTTTTGCTAAAGGATCACTTTACTTTTTTGCAATTCCATATGTCATGTTGACTTTTGCCGTAGCACTTGTAACAATGCCAAGACTCTGGTCTCTTTCACGAGAAAAAGGATACATCACTGCGTCTGATTTTGTCAAGGATAGATTCAGCAGTTTGGCACTAGCTGTTATGATAGCAATAACTGGTATTGTTGCAGAATTACCATACATTGCATTACAGATAGTTGGAATGCAGTCTGTCCTCACTGTCATGCTTGCAGGTACTAGTAACTCTCAGGTAGTAGAAGAGATTGCATTATTGTTATCTTTTGCAATTTTGGCAGCATTTACTTTTACTAGTGGTCTGCGAGGAGCAACATTAACTGCAATATTCAAGGACGTATTGATTTGGATTACTGTGATTGCAGTCATTGTAGTTGTACCAATCAGTATAGGCGGATTTGGTAATGTTTTCAAAGAAATCAAACCAAACTATGTCACTCTTTCTGATTCTCTTGTACCAGCTTATGCAACACTAGTACTTGGAAGTGCGTTAGCATTGTATCTTTATCCACATGCGATAAATGGTGTTTTGAGTGCGGAAAGTGCAAAAAAACTTAGAACCAGCACAGGATTACTCCCTCTATATGGAATTGGCCTTGCAATAATGGCCTTGATGGGAGTATTGGTTTATGCCGTACCTTCTGCAATGAATTTCTTATCTGGTTTTCCTGAGAGTTCACGTGGCATACTTGTTGTGCCTTCTCTGATTTTGTATTCTATGCCAGGTTGGTTTTCAGGAATAGCGTTACTTGGCATATTTGTCGGTGGCCTAGTGCCAGCTGCAATTATGGCAATGGCGCAAGCAAACTTGCTTACAAGAAACATCATCAAAGAGATAAAACCAAACCTGACACCAAAATCTGAAATTCGAATTACAAAAATTTCATCAACTATTTTCAAGTTTGTAGCCCTGGGATTTGTGTTTACAGTGCCAGCTACTTATGCAATATCACTTCAGCTTTTAGGTGGAATTCTGATTGCACAAATTTTGCCTGCGGTTTTTTTTGGAATGTATGTGAAATCATTAAGAAAAGAACCATTAATTGCAGGTTTGGTAACAGGTATATTTTTAGGAATTTTCATGGTAGAATCTGTAAATAATTTTGGGCCGTTATCTAGTTCACTTTTTAATACTATGTTTGGATCCCTTTACATAGCAGTGATAGCTTTGGCAGTGAATCTAGTTATTTCATTTGTTGGCAGTGCTATCTTAAACAAAAAACATCGACCTACAAATACGTGATCAAGATAAATAAAACTCAAAACCAACATAAATCGTGAAAGAATTAATCTGCAGTGTATGTAATTTACCCATGCAGTACCAAGGAAAACGCGGAAATGATTTTGTGTGGCAGTGTTTTAAATGTGAGGCAAAATTCATTGACATAAAAGAAACAAATGATTTTATTGATATAGATTAGATTTTTTTCAAATATTTGAGCGTATCAACTAGCTATACATCCTATGTCAATAGTATGCATTTTCTGTAGTTAATGAGAACTAGTTGGTACAATTATTAATTATCAAGTATGTAGATATATTATTCAATGATAAAGAAGCAATTACCAAAAAAACGAATCATCCCAATAGAAATTGATGATCATTTTAGACTTTTTGGCAAAGAGCCATGGGAAGTGGAATATCTAGAAAAGTGCCCCTTTTGCAAGTCTAGGATAGATGAATATGGCTTTTGTTCTTGTGGTTCTAAGGGCGGTTAAAATTTAAATCAAAACCATTGATCAGATTTTAATTAATCATATTCCATATACGCGAAAATCGAAATACGCCTACCCATCCGCTAATCATAAAAATCATTGCCAATCCAAAGATCAAATATAATTCTCTTTTACGATGTGCTAGATCCAAATTTAGAAATAAAAAAGCACCTATTCCAATCAGACCAAGCCACAACACCACATGACTGCAGGATTTCCAATTCATCTTCATAAGGAACGATCAAAACTGTATAAAGTAAGCTTTGTGGTCAAATTAAAATTAAAAAATTAGTTTATTTCCATGCATTCTGGCAATTTACCATTATGTTTTTTTGTATAATCTTGAATGAGTTGTTCTTTTGTTTTTTCCCGTGAATCTGTAACCATATATCTAAACCTCTTTGCTTTTTCTAAACATTTTGTTGTTAATGATTCTAAAAGTGATGCTCTTAGGTTCTGAGCGCTGCCAATAAACTGTATCTTCATTGCTGTATGCATTACAAAAACTCCAGATGTCTCAGGAACAGATTTAGCAGTATCTTGATTAAAATCTAGCCATTCTGACCATTGTTCCCCAGTTTCACTACTCATGATACAACAACAATTTTTCATGCTTTAAACATTGTTTGCATATGGTCATGAGACAAAAGATCTAATAGTCACAATAGAAGATCGTAATGTTTACAATTATATTTTAGGTTAAAAATCCCTAAATTAAATGGGTTTTAAGAAATTCTTTGGTCATAACAAAGATAGTGAAAAAAATCAGAATCAAATAGAGATTGAAAGAATAAAAAATGAGATAGAGAAAGAAGATAGAATTTTCCAACAGGAATTACCTGACAAAGATAATCTATTAAACAAATTTGAACTTGATCAACTAAAACAACTTTGTATTGATATACTTGGCAGGGAACCAGAACCAGAATATTTTGAGGAAAGAGAAACTGGGAAACAGATAGAATTACCACTGTATAGAAATGATTACATTCATTTCATAATTGAAGAGTTACGATTGTCCCAAATCAAAGACTATGCACTTAAAAATAAAATCATATCTGCTAGTTTCTTTGAAAAATAAAAACTGATTTAACCAACTATCTTAGTATTTGCAGATCAAGAAAAATAGTTTTTGTCATCATTCCATCAGATGCGCTAATTCCAAGTGTATAATTTCCTGGAAGTACAGAGTTATTTTGCAATAAAATCTGCACAGTATGCATCCTTGTTACATCAATCACATTATTAGAAAACTTTACATCAAGATTTCCAAGTCCTGCGTTTGATTGTATAGAACTTGACGCATTAAGAAATACAAAGTTATTTTTAACAAGACCATTTTTGGAAATTTCTATATCAAGTGTTTGTTGTTTGGATGAATCACTAAATACTATTTTGTTAATCTTGGAATGAATATCAAGTGGGGATGGAATTGTGTTAGTTATTACACCAAATTTATCGGTATTCCATTCAGAAAACCAGAGTTTGTTGCCATCAAACGGATCAGCTACAATATTTAGTGCATATACCAGATATCCATCTGCTGGACGGGAAGGAATTTCATACTCTGTGAGAGTTTTATTTACCGTATCAAAAAAGGCAATTTTATTGCCTTCATGTTCATTTACCCACATTTCTTTGCCGCCATTTACTTCTCGTATCCAAAAAGGCAAAGTAGTGACGTGATATGCATTTTGTGATGTGGGAAATCTTGTTAGACTTTTAGAGTCTATCTGATATTCGGTGATAAAGCTTGTTCCATGTTCAGTTAACCAAATAGTGTCATTTAGTACAAAAAGATCTGTTGGGGAACCAAGTGAGATCTTTTCATCTGTTGGTACTTCAAGTGTTTTTTCAATATTTGTTACAATTCCACCATCAGATATGATATGATATTTCACAATTTTTTGTGTGGCAATCTCGGTAATCCATAAATAATTATTTTCTAAAAACAACCCAGCAGGTTGAGTGTCATTTCCTATTTTAAATTCAGAAATCATGTATGGTTCAGTTTTGTTCTGAGTTTTTTGTATTATACCAACTGTGTTGCTTGTAAGAGTGGTAAACCAGATGTTTCCATCTTTGTCTGATTTCATTTGAAAAGGTGCAGAGCGAATTAAGTGAAATGCAGTAAATTTATCAGTATTAGGATCAAATTTCCAAATAGAGTTTGTTCCTAACTGCGAGAACCATATGAATCCATCACTGTCTTGCAACATGGTCCACACCATAAATGAATTACTTGATGTATAATTTTGTGAATTTTCATCTCTGATTGGATATGATGATATTTTTCCCTGGTTTGTATCAAATCTAAATAATGAATCAGTTTTAGATCCCGCTATCCAAACAATTCCATTTTTATCAACCAATATACCGTTAGGCCAAGTTCCAGCAGGTAGAGAATATTCTTTTATGTATGGATTGTTATTTTGATTTTCATTATAGCTTTGAGGTAAGCTATTATCAGAGTTTTTTTCGTTTGATTTTAATACATTTTCCATAGTAAATGCGAGTGTTGCAACTGATGCAATCACGCCAACTAAAATAAGCCATTTTATTGAAGACAATTTCCCTAGTTACTGCTAATCTATTTCTCGTTATTAGTATCTTGCAAAAATTATCTGTTGATTATTCTTTTTGAGGAAAGAATAATTATTGACATTATTGATGCTGCAAGAACAATTGGTGCTAATTGACCAAATTCTGGTACAATTGTGGCGTTGTGGTTGGATTCAGGAGTATTATCACTAATTTGAGTAGGTGTCTTATCAATTTGAGAACTAGTTGTATTAAAAATCATCAAACTATTATAGGCAATGTCATTATTTTCGTTGGTATCACCTATTGTATTTGAAGGGTCTGCATCAAAAAACAGTTGATAGTTTCCAGGTTTTGTTGGCATCCAGTTGAAACTTATTGGTACAGTTTGTTTTGCATCAATATTTGCATTGATAAAAGTATCATATACAAGAAGATTAGTACTGTTTGTTATTTTCAGTCTAAACATAATTGATCTGGCATCAGTACCGCCACTATTGTAAACATCTTTTGTTATTATAATAGATTTACCTGAAACTGGGGATGTGGTATTTCCAAATTGATCAGAAATGTTTAACGAGCCATTAACCCATGCAAGCTCGGCATGATTAGCTTTACCAGATTGTACTACAATAATCCCAGTAACCAAAGGATTGATTTTATCATAATAAGGATATTTTCCTACTGTACCAAAAAATTGTGTAAATGATTTACCTGGTTCAATTATACCGCTGTCAAAGGTTCCCATCGGTCCATAATTTGACGTTCCTGTTGTAGCAGTATGGGTTTTGTTGTCAAGATTTGTCCAAGTAATGGTACCTCCTGCAGAAACTGTTACTTGGTAAGGAAGAAAACATGGAGAGATAGATGGACAACTATTTGTGGAATTACCATTTGTTATGTAAACTTGGGCATTGCTAGCTAGTGCAGGCATGGTTGAGACAGATGTAAAAACAGCAATCAAAACGATAAGTAAAATGATTTCTTTTTGCAACAAATGCAATATGTGAATTTTTCAAATAAATCAAGTGTAGTTATGCTACGTAATGCTTATGAGATAGGTTTTAGCGGAGATTAAAATTTGTACAGATACTTTGTAATGTGTTGTCTTGAAGCAAATATCACAAACAAGCCAATTGCTGCAGCCATAACCAATATTGCAGTTGGAAATTCAGGGACCGCGTTTGTTCCTACTATCTCAATTGTGTGTGTGCTATGATGATAGTTGATTTCAAGCGTAGTTTCATCTTGTGTATTAGCTGTTTCAATGACATCAGCTTGTGACATAACCTGACCGTCTATCATCACACTAATGTTACCACTTAGTAATGATTTTGGAATGGTGATGTCTGTTGTTCCTTTTGTACCAGTTTCACCAGAGACTGTAAAAGAGATCTTTTTTGCTTGCTCATCAAATTGCAGATTGCTTACATTAGAATTACTTGTTAACTTTACATCAAAATCTTTTCCTTCTGCTTTTATTGCAAATGCATTAGGACTGACAACTACAAACTTTGCAGAGGATTGTAGGTTTGCCTGGGTTTTTAGTGTCAAGCCACCTACCAAGTCTGCACTTACATCAATTTTTGCATTTATTGTATATGCGCCAGTTTTTGCATTGTCAGGCAAAGTAAAGTCTGCTCTGTATTGTCCATCTCCACCGACTTGAGCTTTTCCGTCATTAACTATAGTGCCGTTATTATCTAATACCTGTATCGAAATTAGGTTTGCACCGCCAAGTTCCGTAATCAAACCAGACCAAACTGATCCTTCAATTTTTACATCGTCACCCGGTTTGTAAAGATGCTTATCTGTTTCAACGGTAAATGAGTTTTCTGAATCTGCAGACATTTTTTCATAAGATGATTTGTAGTTTTCATGATATTCTGCTTGCGTATTTGTTTGTGATTGAGAATTTCCTTGTGATTGATAATTTTCATTAGATCCACCTGTTGTATTTTCACCTGAATTTTCTGCAGAAGCATTAGCTTGAGTTGTAGAGTTTGATGATATCTCTGTCTTTCCTAAATTAATTTTCGCAGAAGCATCAGCATTTATACCAACTTGATCTTTTTGTGCAAACACAAAAGAGGATGAAGAATTAACTAGTAATCCCGCAAGACAGAGCACAATTATGCTTGCAAGAAATTTTGATTGTTTATACGATTTAAAATTAATACACTTCATATGGTATCAATATATCAAAAAAGCAATAAATAAACAATACTACCCCTTTGCACTAAAATTTTGCATTCTAAAACCATGATTTAGGGTTACCTAGAAATTCTTCATGTTCAATTCATTGTTTACTTTTTTGTTCTAGTCATTTTGTAACTTTCAATAATGGTAACTACAAGGGCAGCAGCAAACAAACCTAAGGGCATTGATAACCACATTGCTTGTCTAAAAAATGCCAGATTTACTGTTTCTGCTGTAAGTATGCATGCACTTTCCGCAGTAACTAAAATGTAAAGACTAGTCTTAATGACATATTTTAGATTTGGTAGCTTGTACAAATGCGGAATCTTCTTCATTCCAATACCGCAATATTGAAAAGTATTCTTGAGATTTGAAATAAAGCTGATATTACTTCCTTGTTCCAGAGCAGAACAGCATGCACCCAATCCTTGTTTTGAATTGTATCTTCCCATAATAGTACAAAATGTAGTCATACTTGCAAGACCATAACCAAGAGCATACGACATGATTATTCCAAACACATCATGATAACCAAATAGTACAAATGATATGCCTTGTCCTATCTGTGATGAAAGTATGCACAGAACTATAATCCCAACAGCAGAAGGGTATGATTTTTTTACTTGGTTGAAAAAAAACGTAGATTTTTTTATTTCTGGAGTTGAAATGCAACAACACGTTCCTGTAGGACAGATATCGCACATGGAATCTTCAGTGCATTTACAGTCAGCACATAAACAATTTGCCAACATGTCACTATACCTGTAATCATATTTTAATGCTCTTGGAATGCTAATCTCATCAAATTCTCAAAAAGGAAAAAATTGATCTTTGACTCGCAGGTAAAATGAGTCACTACAACTTGAAATTGCTCAAAGGCTAGGGTGAACCATAGTAGTTGCCACTCAGAGCTGCACCAGACTTTGCAGTAGATGCAGATATGGCTCCGTTATTACCATTCGTACAACCTGTCTGAAATGAATAGCAATTCTTTGAATCAGTAACTGTATTTGCTGCATTATGTGTTCCTGTATATTGACCAGGTGTTTCCCATCCAGCTCCTGCCATCATAGCAATTCCTATGACAATTACACATAGTACAAAAGATCCTACTATTATTCCGATTGTTTTAGAAGACATTACTTGTGTTATGATCTGATATGATTTAAGCATTTCAGATTTTTAGTCAACTTGTAGAGATCAGCAAAGAATCTGAATAACTTTATTTTATTGAAACTCAATAGATTATCATGAAGAGGTATCTGTACAATGAAAGAAATATGCAAACGTTGTAAGAAGCATAAAGAGTTGGCAATCTTAAAACCAAGGTTATGCCACGATTGTGCAATCGCAGAAGGCAAATCTTAAGATTTACAGTAGACAAAACTAACTAATTATTACGTAAGAAATAGATCTGAATAAAGTCATCTTATTTTGGACCCACAGTAAAAATTTCATTTTTTGTCAAGAAATAATTTGTGCAATTCTAGCGAATGACCATGACAGGGCAGCTAGCATGATGCATTACTTTTTGTGAGACGCTGCCAATTAACAATTCTTGAAAAGCACTCTTGCCACGAGTTCCCATAATAATCAAGTCATGTCTTTTGGTTTTTGCAAGCTCAATTATTACTTGGGCAGGATCGCCTTGTATTACCATTACTTCGATGGATACATTATTTTTTGCCGCTAGAGATTCATATTCATCTAGCATTTTCTTGGCTTTGGTTTTGAGTTCATCTATTAGCTCAAATGTTGTAGCACTATCACCGCCCAACTCACATGATACAACATGCACCAAATCTAATTTTGAATTACATTTTTGTGCAAGGTAAATTGATTCTTCAAACGCCTTTTTTGCTGATTCTGATCCATCAATTGCAACAAGAATTCTTGTGAACAACAAAATGATGACGTGATTGTTACTAATATTATTGACTTAAAAAAAGAAGAAAGGTTTGGTTAGTGATGTTTGTGATTCACTATCTGTAGTTGATGAATGAGGTCTGATGCAGCCTTGATGTCACCCCAAACAGTGCTTGATTGTGTTCCCTGATATTGGCTAGATCCTACTTGATTTAGCGCAGTCTGTGCATTGTTGATGTCAGTCTGTGCTTGGCCAACTAATCCTTGATATGAGGATGTTGTATTTTTTCCAGCAAGAACATTCAGCTTTGCTTGATCTGCCTGGATTGCAACATTTGCTGCAAAGTGGAAGTTGTTGGCAGTCTTGCATCCATTGTATAAACAAAAGCTTTTCAATGCAGCTTGAAGCTGTGTACTGTTCTGTGCATTGTTTATTGCTGTTTGAAATGCCTGAATCTGGTTACTTGCAAGATTAATTGTCTGAGTGAGTGCTGTTGTATTTACGCCATGTGAACCAAGCTTATTTGTCATGTTCTGAACACGTGATAGGGATGTGTTAAACATCTGCATCTTGTGCTGAGCTTGTTGTTGTTTTGTTGCATAGAGACAACTCTTTTCGGTTAAATGTAGAGGACCAATCTCTGATTTTAAAGTAGAGTAAATGGTTCTGTTATGTGCAATCTTGATAGCAGTCATCGTATCATGGTTATCAGTCCTTGTATCAGCATTGTATGTTTGTGCATCTGTCTTGAACTGAGCTACGTTATTAGCAGTTGCATCTGCCTGTAGAGCGGCAAAGTCAGTGCCAAGTTTCGGTATGTCTGTGTTTGTTAGAGTGGATGTGATTGTTGAATTGTTTATTGCACTAACAACGTCGTTAAGGTAACCTGTGGCGTATGTGTTGATACATGTCAGAGAAGACAGTTGTATTTGCATATTTTGGGAAGCATATTGAGTAGATCCTTGGTCTGCATATGCTGCGTATGGTAACACCAGAATTAACGATGCAATAAATGCACTGTATTTTACGGTTGGATTCATTATAGGTCGATATTTTTTTATCATATAAAACATTGCGTAGCTTTGTTCACTAACAAAGTTAACTTGATGTATGTAAAAAATAAAACATACATTACATTTAGTAAAATTTACTTTTTGTTGTTATTGTTTTTGTCGTTATTATTGTCATTATGATGACTGCCACTGTCTGACTTGTCATCTTTGTCTACAAACTTGTGTATCTCAATGTGTCCCTTTACATTTCCAGAATTGTGATACAATACCTTTCCAGAACTATCAGTTATTGTAATTGAAAAAACATCATGATCTCCTGTCTTGTCAGGATCAATTATACTTGCGATAAATGTATAGCCATGGTGATTAACATCATTTTTTGATTTGTCGTCATTCTTGTTATTGTCATTATTGTGATTGTCAAGGGTTCCATTTCCCACAAATGTTGCTTGTGTTATAGTTGGGTCAACTGAAAGAAATGAAACCTTATTGCCATCTAGTGTGATCTTTGCAGACTTGTCGTGATATTCCAGATTACCTTTTGTTGAATGTTTAGTTCCTATATCTGACGTTACCTCAAATGAAAAGTCGGTGCCCTTTCCAATGTTTCCTTCTCCTGTTACCCTACCATTTGTTGGGGTAGCAATAGTACCAGGGTCTGAGATCACACCAGATGTCGGATTGCTATCCAATGGACCATTGTCTATTATTGTGATTGTCATTTTATTTCCGCTAATTGTTATAGGTGAAATGCTTACCCAATTTCCTCCAATCAGCTTAAAGTATTTTGCATTACTGTCAAGTGTTGCAGGAGATGTGATTGTTACAGTACCAGATGTTGGCGGCAAAAATCCTGAAATTGACCATGAGAAAAAGCCAAGAGGGTATGACCCTCCAGCTGGAGGAGATGTTGTAAGGTTTGGTGGCAGTATGGAATTAAGCGATATGAATCCTCCACTTTTTGAGTTAAATATTATCTGTCCAGTGCCAGATGGAGGTGATAGGGTAACTGTTGGGTTTGGCTTTACTTGGAGGAAATATTCTGAGCTGGTACTAGTGTTAAAATCAGGATCACCTTCGTATTTTGCAGTAATGGAATGAGTTCCTCCTAGTAATGATGATGTGGTAAATGTTGCAGAACCTCCAGTTAGTGTAACAGGTGAACCAAGCTGAGTTACACCATCAAAGAAAACTATTGTACCACTAGGTGCTCCAGCTCCTGGAGATACTGGACTTACTGATCCAGTAAATGTTACAGACTGGGTAAATAACGATGGATTGAGACTGGATATTACAATAGTTGCAGTGTCTGCCTTGTTTACAGTTTGTTGTAATTGTGGACTGGTACTTGGATTAAAGTTGGAATCGCCAGAATATGTTGCAGTCTTGAAATCCAATCCTACAAGTAGTGATGATGTGGAAAATGTAGCAACACTACCTTTTGTAGTTCCTGTTCCAAGTATGGCGGTTCCATCAAGGAATGTTACTGTCTCGCCATCAGGAACAGATGGGCTTATAGTTGCAGTAAATGTTACAGACTGACCAAATGTGGATGGATTGGGACCAGATGTTAGAGTAGTGGTGGTGTCTAGTTTGCTGACGGTGCATATTTTGTTTCCAATATTATCCCAGCAGAATGCTATTGGCTGCCCCGTAGAACCATCAGCATTTTGTGGAAAAAATTCTGTCTGTAGTTTGCCATAATTGAAGCTGATACTTTCAGACGGCCTATCGCCTCCTGACGAAACGCTATATGCTGAAATTAATACATTTTCCAATGTATAGTGTGCAAATGTGAACAGTTTACCATTTTGATTCTTTGTCAGAAAAATTTCCATCTTGGGAATGGTGTTACCAGTAAGGAGTTTATTTACCAACGGGACTGATGATTTTTCCATCAGTTTTGTTACATCAAGATCACTAACACTTGGTGCTCCTGCTGTTCGGTCACCAGTACCGGTAGGTGATGATATTGTTCTTGTTGAACCAAAATGAAAACTATCTAGCTGTATGTCATTTTGAAATCCTTGTGCTGTTACATCTCCGGGGATAGAGTCTATCTTTAGAAAGACATCTGCATAAGCATTGCATGTTGAAAAGGAAAACAGAGTCACGGCAACAATTATCAAAAGAAGAAAAGTGTTTTTGATCAAAGCCTATTACCCCACAATCGTAAATCTTTTTCAAAGGGGGCAGAAGTTATTTGAACAAAAAACATAGACCCATACCCCCAAAATCAAAATCTAGTACAAATTAGGACACTTTGGCTAGTGCAAGATCGTAAGTTACTTGGGATGGGGCTAAAGTTCCATCAGGATTTTGAGAATTGAAGATAAATGTGATCTTGGTAAATGACAAAGAGATACTTTCAGATGGCCTATCGCCTCCTGACGAGACACTATATCCTGATATCAGCACATTTTCAAGTTTGTATTGAGCATAGACAACAAGATTTCCATTGTTCACCTTTACCAAATCAATTACAACAGGTTTTCCTTCTCCCGCCAAAGCTTGCTGTAACAACGATGGAGATGATTTATCCATTACTTTTGTTACAACTATTTCACTAACACTTGGTGCACTTCCTTGTCGGTCACCTGAACCACTTGTCGGTGATGATATAGTTCTACCAACACCCCATTGAAAACTGTTAAGCTCAATCCAATCCTGATGTCCTGTTGCAGTTACCTCACCTTTGATACTCAAATTATCATAATTCATGTAAATTGGATCACCTGCAGAAAGAGGAGTTGGAGTACTAGTAACAGCAAAAGAGTTTGAACTTCCTACTAAGATTAATCCCAATAAAGCAGCAATGATGATAAAGGAATTCTTCATTATAAGATTGATTTTTTTAGAATTATATAAAGATGATCCGTATTCTTTACATATCAAAATGATTTCCAGTTTTGGAAATTCCCAAAACCTTTTACAAATTTTAAAAATTTTTTTAAATAATGCACATGTGAAAAAAAAGATTCTAAAAGATACGGTAGTTTCAAATCAAGAGTTTGCCTATCATTTACAAATAGGCATAAGACATTATTTTTTAATTAAATTTTATTTTATACATATGGGATGATTAAGACAGTGTAGGTCTGCACCGCTAATATCATCGCCCTTTATGTCAGCATCATGCAGATTTGCACCTGTGAGATTTGCATTGTGAAGATTTGCACCTTTGAGAAGAGCCTCAGATAGATCTGCCCCTGAAAGATCAGCACCTGCAAAGTTCGCATCTGTCATGTCAGTATAACTGAGATTTGTCCCTGAAAGTGTTGCATTTGTTAGGGTAGCATTCATGAGTGCGCCATTTTGCAAATTAGCACCAGATAGGTCAGCACCTGCAAGAATAGCAGCGTTAAGATTAACGAATTTACCATTGGCATTTGTGAGATTAGCATATGACAGATTAGCTCCTGCTAGTTGTGCATTTATCATTTCAATATTTTGAAGATGTGCCCCAACTAGATTGACATGGAAAAGATATGCCTTGTCCATATTCGCATGTTCAAAATCAGCATATGAGAGATTGGAATTATGAAGATTGATATGATTTAGATTAGCTTCTGAAAAATCACAGTTAGACCAATTCACAATTGGAAAATTTCTGTCCATGCACTTGTCATCTGCGTCTGGCGTTAAATTTGGTTGTACTAGTTCTAAGAGTTCCTCTGCTGATTCTTGCGATATGAATCCTTGATTGAGAAGATATTTTATGGTATGATCATATTCAGAATTACTAATCTTGCCTTGTACATTCCATCTAGTAATATGTGATATCCATGATGGGATGTGTTCTTCTTCACCATAAACAAAATTTAAAGCGAAATTTGGCATGGATGAAGCTGACAAAAGTATAATCACAAACGATGCAACCTTAACCTGACTTTTCATTAGTGCAAGCTAATTTGCGCAATATTTAGTTCCTCTAATGCTTACAAGAATCTATTCTATGATTTTAGAATCATCAGATGTGTGTTGAAACAATATTTCAAATAATCTTCTGTTTTTATCCAAACCATTTTTCAATTTTTCCTGTCTACACGTAAAAAGTTTTAACATACAAGCAACACCATGATTTGTTGAGTACCGCACATTCCCCAATGCAAGAATCTCTTGATGATCTTTCAAAAAAATGGGAGATACCTCATGAGATTTATGATTTACACATGGGAAAACGAGATGACTTGACGGAAAAAATAGTTCAGGTTGGCGAAGTTCGTTTCCATATCCCATTTTTGGAAAAATCACAGCTTTATGTCCTTTGGAAATGTCTCTGGCCAGACTGCCACAATTGTTGCGAGAGACCAATAAGATTGCCTATGACTGAAGACGATGTAGAACTAATGACAAAAAAGCTAGGTTACAAAACCAAATCTGATTTTATCAAAAACGAGACAAACGTGATAACATTTGATGACAAAATGAACAATGACATGTTGATAACTCATACAATGCTGTCTATGAAACGAAAAAAGGACGAAACCAAAGACGATGATGGGAAAAAAATGCCATGCAGGTTTTTGACTTCGGGTAGTTGCGGTATCCACCCAGACAAACCTGGTGTTTGCTGGATGTATCCATTCCTCCCATGG
Source organism: Nitrosopumilaceae archaeon (assembly GCA_035631875.1). Lineage (NCBI taxonomy): Archaea > Thermoproteati > Nitrososphaerota > Nitrososphaeria > Nitrosopumilales > Nitrosopumilaceae > Nitrosopumilaceae archaeon. The sequence continues at coordinate 300,688 of DASQHX010000010.1, forward strand.
CGGGTGCCTGTTGATAAATGGTGGAAGGTGGAATATCATGCAAAGTTTGTGTTTACAGGGGACTGTCCAGGATTTTATCTTGAAAAATCACTTGATCCTATAATGCCAACGTTGCAAGATTATTCAAAAAAGATATACGATTATCTAATTTCCTGCCACAGGGCAGAGAGAAATAACTACATATCAACATCAAAGATTATCAAATATCGTTTTCTCTGTGATGTTCAATCTGCTGTGGGTACGAACAAAAAATAACGCAAATTATTTCTCAATAAAACCATGTCTATGCGGAACATAATTAAAAATTTTAAAATTTTGTAACATATAGATGAAAAAATGTAATACCTAAAAAATAATAGCATAGAAAATGACTGTATGGTAATAATATGTGAAATACTTTTATAGTATTACTTTGAGTAATGTATTTCATGGGTGTGTCTGGGGACGAACCTACTGGTGATACTCAAGACGCCATTATTGACATAAACGAACCGATATCCAGATCAGATTTCTTAAAGAAGGTGGTTGCCGGAGGCGTTATTTCAGCAGTTGCAATAACCGGAATTGGAGGAGTGCAAAAGGTTTTTGGAGATAAAGATTCAGGCAAACATATAGAGTCTGGCGATAATTCTGACATTGCGAATCTAATACAAAAGGTAAATCAACTAAGCAAACAACTCGGTGATCTTCAAGGACAATTTGCAGATGTCATATCAGGAAAGATGAATGTTCCAGAGATGGCAGTTATAAAACTAACAGTTCCTGATAATGGTTTCCTGAAAATTAACGGTGAATCAACATTTCATAAGATGTCAATTCCTGAAGATGGTTTTCTGAAAATGGAAGGTCAATCTGCGTTTACTGGTGACTCTGCATTTCACAAACTATCAGTTCCTGAAAATGGTTTCTTAAAAATAGAAGGTGATTCTGCATTTTTAAAAATGACAATTCCTGAAAATGGTTTCCTGAAAATGAATGGCGATGCTACATTTCTAAAGCTGGATGTTCCTGATACTGGTTTTCTAAAAATAGAAGGTCAATCTGCATTTACCGGCGACGCTGCATTTCTAAAACTTGATGCCACAGATATTGTAGCACAAAAGATCGTGACTGGATCCATCACTACAGGAAGTCCCAATACTACCGTAGGTTAGTAAGTAATCTTCATTTCATAGATAATTGTGGTTAAAAATTCTATCTAAGTCTCTTTATCCTTGAGGTCCCTGAGTTCTTTATCTGATTCTATTTTGCCCTTTTCAAATTCCCCTTTTGCTTTGCCAAGGGTGCGAGCAAGTTCTGGTATCTTTTTTGCGCCAATGATAATTACCGCTATTGCTATTACAATAACAATTATACTTTCATATGCCATGTTGGATTAATTAACGCTCGAAGATTTAAGCTTGTTTATAATTCAGAAATCTGAATCTAATTAGTGTGAGCAATTCTCATAGATATGAGTCTTACAAGATTAATTCTTAAAATAAAAAAAGAGGAAGAGTTTTTGTGGATTATGGGTATGCACTTGCAATTGTGGCATACATCGCAGCTTCTGCATTTGCATCTGATTGATCTCTAGATTGTAATGCATTCCAATTGGCGGTTGCTCTAGCTTGTGCTGCCGTTCCTGCTGACTGATCAAATGCTACATTTGCATTTCCAGCAGCGGTTGCCATTGCGGCGTTATTTTGAGCATCTATCTTTGGATTTGTACTATATGCACCGTCTCTAGTTTGATCTGCGCTTCCCATGGCAGTAATTCTTGTTTGCTGTGCAGCACCTATAGCTTGGTCAAAAGTCACAGTTGTGTTTCCGTCTGCATTGATTTTGGTCACTCGTGCAGCACCTATGGCTTGATCATATGTTACATGAGCATTCCAGATAGTCTGGTCTCTTGTAGTAATTGTGCTGTTTGCTCCAATTGCAGAATCATATGTTTGCCTGGCAGAACCATCGTTGGTATCTCTGGTTACTGCTGCTGCAATATCTGCATTGGCTTTTGCAGATTCTGCAGATGTAATTGCTTTGTCTCTTGTTACATCATTATTCATATCTGCAGATGCTCTTGTTAAAGTAGCAGCAGTGATTGTTGTGTCCCGTGCTTGCATTGCAGCAATTATTGCCTGAACATTTCCATGTGCACTTTTTATTGATGTCTTGTAGGTATCAAGTACACCGTCTCTTGCAGTCTTGAAAGTCTGCAAGATGTTTTGTTCAGTTTGCTGGTGGTTAAAGCGTGCAGTTTGTATGGATTGTTGGTAAGCATTTTGTGCAGATGTAGCAGCATCTTGATATGTTTGTCTATCAAGTTGGAAAGCTTGTTGTAGTGTCACCCAAGCTTGGTGGTTGACTTGTGCCTTTGCGTGAATGTCAGCACCGTTTGTACTTACACTACCTGAAATGGTAGTGTTGACTCCGACTTGAGCCAATACAGAATCTAATGGATGAGCTGCAAAACCAAGCAGTAATACTACGATTGCAAAGCCTGATACTGCTTTCAAACTCATTTTAGATTTGCTAGATGTTATGTTGTTGTTTTGTGAGTTTTGCTTCATTGCTGGAAATTATAATTTGCAGATATAATGTATTGCGTAACTTTGTTTAGTTTCAATCCTGAGAAATATTTAAATGATGAAAAATTTATGTTTGACTTCTAATCTTGATTTTAGATTTTATTTGATGTATTACAATGTAATACATACCATTGTTAATCAAGTTTTAAATATATTAACGAGAAGACACTTTCATATGATTTTGACAGCAAGAATTGCACTAGTTCTAAGCGCTGTCCTGGTTTTAGGTCTTGCAAATTACATGACTACAAACGAAAGTAACATTACAGATTTTATTCTTGGTTCTGCTTTTGCACAGACAGATGCCACTGGTGCAGGCAACCCATCTGATCCTAATGCAATCCCACAAAACAATTCCACTGATCCTAATGCAATTTCACAATATAATTACACTGACTCTTCTGCAATGCCACAAGATAATTCCAGTAATCCTTATGCAATGCCACAAGACAACTCGAGTAATCCTTTTGCAACTATACAAGATAATTCGACTGTAACAAGTACACAAAATCAGGCATCTACCCCAGAATTTGGACCAGTTTCAGTTCTGGTTTTGACAATAGGATTAATTTCGATAATACTTGTTTCCATTAGAAGCAAATTTAGCTGGAATATAAAATAAATACTTGGATTTTTCATTCTGATTCTTTAGACTAGCTACAAATTTTTTATTGCAAACATTAATTGACGAACATTTTAGATGAGAAGTTTAAGAATAATATTTTTAAAGCAAATGGAAAAAGGAATTGATCTAAACCGTTTGTTAACCATTTTTTTCATATAATATCATGTTTGTAATCAATATCGGATTAGTAATTTTGGGGATAGTAATTCCAATTGGAATGGCAATTTTTTGGTCAAGGGTTGCAAAAATACTTCACGCCCAGATTGAGAACAAATCTCATGATATAATTTTAAACGGAAATACCTACAAATTCACAGAGTGGGCATATCATCACAGGTCAAAATTTAACATCTTTATGATATGCATAGTATCCATAATTGAATTTCTTGCGCTAATACCATTTTAGATATGAATTGGTTAAATTAAAGTTAATCATAAATTTTTGTACTGGATTTTGTTTTGTCTAGTAACAATAATTTTGTTTTAGTCTAAATTATGATGTTATGATTTCTGTCCAAAAGTAGAATTACATCCAAATACTTTTGAGTCTGCAAATCCTCTTACCTTCATGTCATTTTCTTGGCTTGTCGCTATTGGTATTTTAATTTCAGTAGCGGTGTTTTTGTCTAGTAATGTATCTGCTCAGGAGCAAGCAAATACGGCTCCAAATAAGGTCGTCAATGTGACATACACAAATTTTTCAATTCAGTACAGCAATACAGGAATTGCCAAAATTTTATCTGCTAAAACAGATGTACAAGCCAAATCTCTTGTTATTACTGTGCAAGCAACAAAAGACGGTCTTTTGACAATAACTCTACCAAGAGAATTGATAGACAGAAAGGACCGTGGTATTGATAGCCCATTCTTTTTTGTAATTGGCGGTTACATATCAGGAGATGCTAAAGAAAATTCAGAAACATCAACTGAAAGAACTATTACAATTCCCTTCATAGATGGGACTCATGTGGTAGTAATTAGTGGTACACAAATAGTTCCAGAGTTTGGCCCTGTGGCTGAAATGATCATACTTGTAGGCATTATCGGTGTGGTAGTAATGTCAAGAATATTTTTCAGATCTTATTTTTTTCAAAATAATTCAATGAGATAGTCGCAAATTCATTCATAATTTTAGAATTAACCAAATGGATCATCTTTATCTTTTTGCTTGTTATGATAATCTCATAATAGGTTTTCTTCACATGTATGTATCAAAAGTATAATTTATTAAACAAAATAACTGGCAGAGAAGAAGGAAAAAAAATAGAGTATGAAATGTGTTATTAATATGGAGGTAGGAAGAAATAATTTAGACTGTGTAATTATTTCCTATAGTTACCTTGTATAAGCGAAAAGAACCATCGCTAGAAGAAATGATAAAAGTCATAGAAACATACGGAATTAAGCGAGAAACATTAGAGACATCCCATACAACTAACAAAGATATTTCTATACTGTATAATCTTATTAAACAAAAAAAACGTCAAAAAAGAGAACAGGAAATGATTAAACTTTTAGAAGAATATATTGAAAAAATAAAGAAACACAACAAATCATGAACATGCCTAACTTGTAAAAACTGAACCTAACAGCGTAATATGGAATGTTATGATTTACTGGAAATCCATGACATAATGCCAAAAAGGAAGGCATTTTTTCACAAAAATTCCAGCCTGCTTATGTGTTCATGTGATGAATTACAATTGTGAGTCAAACACACAAAATGCATGAACGCGTTGAGAACCCGTTTTTAAAAGACATCATTGCACATGATTCAAAAACTCCAAATTCAGATTGGATTACGATACAAGATCCATCTTACGTCAAATTAATTTTCAATGCCTTGGGAGATAGAGATACGAAAAACATTCTAAATGCTGTTTTAGATCAGCCAAGAATTATTTCAGAAATCCTTCAAATTGCAGAGATGCCACAAACCTCTGGTTATAGAAAAGTAAACGCCTTGATTGATAATGGTTTGCTAATAGTTCAAGGATATGTAACCATGTTTGATAGAACAAGGGTAAAAAAATACAGATCAATTTTTGAAAATGTAGAAATTAACATAGAAAAAAACAATATTGTTATTAAAATTCTGCCTTCAAAAAAACCATAGTCAACCTAATCCGGATTTGAATCCGGTAAGACTTGTTATTGTAAGAATCTAGTTTGTGTATGTATAAAGCCCGATCTTGTTTTGGACCCAAAATCAAAACAGTATTCACCTGAAATAATATGATGACAAAGCTGTTAGTTAACCATGTTAGTGAACAATGTGTCGCAATTCTTTATTAATCAACTGTAGTAGCAATGATGAAATGAACACAAAACATCTAAACAGCAATACAAAGTTGCTTGCAATGATTCTAGGTGTAGCAGTGATTGCTACAGTTGGAACAACATTAGCATTTGCACAGACTGCTGGAACAACTTCTGGGACAACTTCCCCAACTACACCCCTACAGATACAAGGATCTGTTAATCTTCAACAGATGCTTTTGTCTAGTGTCCATACAAAGTTCACCGATGCGGCAAACACTGCTGCAGGCGCTGTAACTAATGGACAGGTGTTAGGAGGAAGTTTGACAGTGATCCAAGGATCTGTCGTCTACAGCTTTAGAGTGTTTGATGGTACAAACATCTACTCTGTAATAGTAGACGCAGGAGACGGCAAAGTGTTAAACACTTCGCTAGGCCATCCAATGCATCTAGGAGAACTTCTTGGTGGTGGACATGAAATGCGTGGACACCACATGGGAGGCAATGCATGGAAATCACAACAACCATCCACCACAACACCATCTACTACAGCTCCATCAACAGGAACTCAGTAGATCCAATTTTTTTTATTTTAGTATATGATTTGATGGATTAATTGGTCCTACTTTTCATAAAAACTAGTGAGAGTTTTCATTTGAGCGTACTTGCAACAGGAATTCCATCTGCCCAGTAAAATCCAGTCTGGCCAGACGGCAATATGTCATATGTATAGGTACCATTGTATGGCACCTGTTCTGCACTTTTTATTTTAGAGCCATCAAGTGTATCTCCTACCAACAAATCTCCAAAGAGTCTGCCATCTGCTGTTGGATGATTTGGTGAGACGTACAGCTCTCTCTTGTCAGCCAAAACTAGATGAACCATGATATGATTTTGAGTAACCAGAGTTCTTCCTGTCTTTAATATTATTCCAGCTTGCTTGTGACCAGAATTATTTTGTGTCAATACAGTCATTCCAACCTTTAGATCCTTGACATTGACAGGACCGTTTGGCGTATCAATTACAGTGTTTTCAGAAAGACAGATGGGGCATGGCCTATTTTGATATTCTTTTTTAAGAAATGTAGCAGTACCGTTACTAATCTTGACAAGTGTCAGCTCAACAGTACAACCATTGCTTGCACTATCTCCAATGTGCAAAGTTATCGGGTAACCAACATTTGTTGCAAGAGGATATTCTCGAAAATCCAAACCCTGAATATTATCTGGAAAGATCTTTTTCACAAGTAACGGACCTTCTCTTTGGCCTTCAATGAGCGTTACAAGGATTCCAGTATTTTCTTGGGTTTTTGCCCAGCCGAGTCTTACAAGTTTTGCAGCAGTTAATGATCGTACACAAGCTGGAGAACTGTCTTTGGTTTTGATAACTAGCTGAAGACCTTCTTTGCACTTTACATCTTGTGCTGCAATTCCTGATTTGAATTGCTTTAGTGGAGATAATACGTTTTCATTTACTATTTTGGTTCCTGTATTGTTATCAGATATTGTAAACAAGAATGATTTCGAGATGATTTTTACGGTTTCTGGCTGGTTTTGGTCTGCTTGATTTCTCACGGTGTATGGAATCGTTACAGTTGCATTTGCAGTTCCAGCTACTGTTGCCCTATAGGTAAGGGCTGAACCAGGACTAGTTATTGTAATTTTCTCACCAGATTCAATTTTTTGTAACATGACAATCATTGGACATATTATTTGGTTTTGGTTAATTGTAACATGATTATCAAAGACTACAGAGAACGGTCCGTCACAAACGCCATGTTGAAGTAATATCTGATTTGGAGAATTGTTTGCTAGAGTTACATTGACTGTGAATGTGTCTCCGACTTTGATTGTAGGCGGTTGCACTTGGATATTTTGAATCCCTACATTTTTTGTCACGTCAGCAAATGCGGTATTGCTAACAATAGCAAGACTTGAAGCAAGAATTACAATTATGTATAGATGTAGAGTTTTCATGTGTAAGAGATGGTACTGTTATCACGTTTAGGGATTGCTTACAAATTGTATTATTTGGCTTGGGTAAAACCCAGATATTATTCTGTAATAATTTCAAACCCACGCTAGTGACATCACTAGTGGGATTATACCACCCATAAGGGCTTTTGGACTCGGTTTATTCATAAAATCTGGGTTGTGCTGGTCAGATGGTTTTTGAGATGACATTTAGATCTATTATTACCTAATTATTCATTACACACAAGCGAATCAGATTCAACCAATTCCCTTTTACAAAATTCAAATAAAACCATAGGGTTGACAAAGGCTAAAAAAAAGAAACTCAGACGAGTCGCTAAAAGACGTACTGTCAGAAAGACAAGATACACGTCAAAGGTTTCCTATCGTTTAAAGGAGATTCCAATAAAACAGATTCAGGTCTGGAAAGAGGCTCAGGCAAGAAAGCTTGACAGGGCGGGAATTTCAGAACTATCAAAGTCAATTAGAACAGAGGGACTGCAAAATCCTCCAATGGTACAAAAAGAAGGAAATAGGTATCTTTTGATGTCAGGACAACGTAGATTGGCTGCACTGAAAAGACTGGGTGCAAAAAAGATTCCTGTTTTGGTTTTGACCAGAAAAACAGAATATGACACACCAGATGCCAAGGCGGCTTCTGTTGTTGAAAACATTCACCGCAAAAACATGAATGTAAAGGAGATGGCTGATGCATGCGCATTTTTGGCAGAACAGATGGGCAAGTCAAAGGCTGCCCAGTCGTTAGGACTTTCAATGTCGACATTTAAGAAATTCCATGGTTTTGCAGGAGTACCAGACAAGCTAAAAGAACTTGTGCCAAAGATAATCTCAAGGGATGCTGCAACAAAGTTGCATCAAATCATCCCAGATGTTTCAAAAGCAGTTAAAATTGCAAATCAAATATCAAAACTCGAATCGCAAATAAAAAAGCGATATCTTAAAGTTTTAGAACGCAATCCAAATTCATCCCACAAAAAGATAATGAAAAAGGCAAGATCATTGGCATTACAACAAAATGTTTCATTAAGGCTGTCAAAGAGAAAAACACGTGGACTAGATGTACAATCAAGACGTCAGGATCTACACCCAAATGAGCTTGCAAACAAAATCGTGTCAGACTGGCTTAGCAAGCGTGGGTACTAGTTTTAACACCAATAATTGAAGATCTAAGAACGTATTGCGTTTCTTTACTTTCCATAGTTTCTTATTTCACTTTTTTGATTTGATGAAAAGTATCATGAAACGCTTCTTTCTATTCTTTGGTCTCCTTCACCTGTATAATAGGCCTCATGACCAGTATTTTCAAAATGCGATGTGAAATTGATATCTAATTCGTCTAATGTGTTTCCCCGCACTTGAAATTCACATATGATGCAGGTTCCTCTCATCTCTCCCATGCTATTTTGTATAATTGTACTTGTTAATATTTATCTTGGAATTTGTTTCTTCAAGTTTTTTTAATTAGTATAATCCCGGATATGATCAAAAGTGCAGTTACAAAATACTGGATGTACTCGTATGGATTGACATGTAGAGTTCCAGAGTTATTTGCAAGAAATATAGTATAATCAAATATTATAATTATTCCCAGTGCTATTCCTGCTATCAAAAGTGTCTTGCCTAACGTATGATAGATTGACATTGATTTCTTGATAGTCATATTTGGTTAATTGTTTTATGTTAGCAATTTTAGGTAAACCGTCTTGCTTTGGAATCATTTTAGATGAGATTTTGGTTAATTCAAAGTGAAATGGTATTTTAATTATTAAGAAAGTTTTCTGAAACTGGTTTATTTTATATCATAATATTTCTGTATCAAGTTTATTTCCAAATTTGGTAAAACTAATTCTATAGAGATCATACGTAAATACCCATTATTCCATAAACCCGTTTAATGACATACAAAACAAACAAGACCATACTCATTCTGAGTATAGCAGCAACAATAATTCTAAGCGGAGTTATTCTTACATCAAACACACTTAGTACTGCACTAGCTCAAACATCACCACCTCCCACTACATCAGCATGTCCTCCAGGTGATCAAGTCCAACACTGGGACAAGATTGTCTTTATGATACAATCGTTTAGGGAAGGAAGTGATAATGGGCCACGTTCAATTGGAAATATTCCAGCACAGATGCTCAACACAGAGCTTGATCTGAAAATATCTGATCAGCCAGGTGTTGTGGCAAACCTAAAACAGGAAATCAGTGATACCTTGGCAACTCAATTTTCTCTTACACCAGCACAGAAAGCAAGCTTGAACATCAAGATAATTTCTGACAACTATGAGACCGTAAACTGTGGCATGACAGGCCCACAAGGTCCAGCAGGTCCAGCTAGCACAGTTCCAGGTCCAGCAGGTCCACAAGGTCCCGCAGGTCCACAAGGTCCAGCAGGTTCATCTGGTACTGGCGGTTCTAGTGATGAGCAATCTCCACCAATAACAAAGTTCCTTAAAGTAACTGGACAAAAGCAGGGAGCTATCACAGGCAGTGTGACACAAAAAGGAAAAGAAGGCACGATTGCTGTAATTGCAGTAGAGCATGCGATAATAAGTCCAAGGGATCCGGCATCTGGACTGCCAACTGGAAAGAGAGTGCATCAACCACTAGTGATTATAACACACATAGACAAGGCAACACCGCTACTTTACAACGCTATAACAAGTAACGAGAATCTTCCAACTGTTGAGCTTGATTATTATCAAACTGGACAGGACGGCAAGGAAACCTTGTACTTTAAAATAGAGTTAACCAACGCCAACATTTCTTCACTCAGCCAGACTAGTCTAAATTCTGCAGATGATCCACACTTGAACATGTATGGAGAATATGAGGAGATCTCTTTCACATACCAGAAAATAACATGGACTTGGACTGATGGCGGAATCACCGCACAAGACGACTGGGAAGCTCCAGTAGTCTAAATTATTCCCCTTTTTTTATTTTAGAACAAATCATAACGTACCGCAGCACAAAAATCATTTGCAGAATCTTGATTACAAAAAACTCTGGTTCAAGGTCCTATAAAATTGGAGATTGTCAAGTTGCAATTATCCATTTGAAATACCTTTGAGGTCATCAGCAACGACAAAAAAATTTGATTCTTTTTACAATGTAATTATAAAAAAGAAAATGATGAAATTTGATTATTCATCACAGTGATGTTTGTACTTTTCATCATCCTGATGTTCACAATGTTTATGATGGTCGTCCTTGTCTTTGTCTTTTCTGTCTTTTTCTTTTCCTTCATTTTCATGATTATCCTTGTTGTTTTTTGTATTCTTTGGAGGATCATCCTTCTTTGGTTTCTCTTTGCCTGTATCTGCATAAGAGGATAAGGTTGGAACAAATATGGAACCAAGTAATACGAGCGCAATTAGAGACGCAAAAAGAAATTGTTTGCTTTCATGGATTTGGAGTGAGATGGTTTGCTTTTCTGCAACATTATAGAATATTTTACTAAATTTCATTATAACATTAAATCAAAGGCCATCATAAAAATAAATTGTAACAATTGTCTAGAACATTTTTCTATTTTATACAAATCTTAGAGGTGTATTCAAGACAGGAGTCTTACAATGATGCAGATATTTCTTTCTAAATCGATAGTGTGTATTAGCTTTTTTCATAACACATTTTCCATAATTTGAATAAATTCCTAATTAAATTAAAATAAAATTTGGGAAAGAGTTTTGTAGCAAGTCTTACACTTTCTGAATCCTTTTTCTGTCTCTAAAGAAGATCATGGCTCCTATCAATAAAATAACCATTCCACCAAATAGTATAGGGTGTATTAGATTGCCAAGAACATCAAGTAACAAGTTATACGGAGCATGATAAAAGAAAATATGATAAATTAATAAATTAAACAAAACAAAAAGTTCCATACTGCTTCCAATAATCAGAATTTTATAACTACGTCTCACAACATCATAATTTTCATTATATGATCTTAAAGACTCTCTATCAAATCATAACACATGCCTTACAGGACCTAAAATCAAACTATGAAATCCTAATTGCCAATTTTAATGAATTATTTTGAGAAATACGAGATTTAAAATACAAAGTTTGTACCTTTCAAAGTTGGAAGATCATCAATAAATACTTCTTATTTTTAATTAAATACGGGTCTGGGTATTTGAAAAAGATATTAGTTTTACCTGTAATTGCAGTCTTCATCGCTATTGCATCAGTTTCAACTCAACATGTCCTTGCAACTAGCACAATTACTTTTGACACTTTCCCATCTGGAACATTAATTACTAATCAATATGAAAATGACGGCGTCTCCTTTACATCTGATGCACATATCTTTCTAGATTTATCCGAGGCAACTTCCAAGCCCAACATCCTTGTTCCTGCAATATGGGATCAAACCAGAAGTGGAGATCTTGACATCAATATTGTTGATCCAGTTTCACATTTACCAACTGATGCAAGTTCGATTTCATTTCAACTTATTAGCATAGGCATGAATCCAGTAACTGTAACAGCAAAAGACTCTCTTGGTAATACATTATACACGCACACATTTGGACCACACTCACCAGACAGTGGTTTAAACAATATAGATCCCTTTAGTCTTACTGTTCCACATATCAGAACCATCATAATTCATGGGAATGGACAAGGTGGTGATGGATATGGTATTGATGATGTACTGGTAGGAGGTCTCAATTCTCAAACATCAATTCCAGAATTTCCATTTTCCTTTAGCTTGGTAATTATTTTTGTCGCAGTAGCAGCTGTGTATATGGGTATAAGACAGAAGATGATACCAGGCTTCAAGAGTTTTTAGCGACAAAGAGTTTTAAAATCAGGCTATTCGCTTATTCCCTTCATAAAATCTACAATTTCTTTATCATATTCAAATTCCTTTAGCTTTGATTTGATTGAACTGATGATGGAATTGTATATGTAAAAGCCATGTCGCATTAGTATACCCTTCAAATACTCTGGATGATCAAAACAATCTTGCAAGGTACAATTTTGCATTGAAGCAAGTTGATTGATAACTGTAGCATAGGTACCTTTTCCCATGTTAACCAATGCATTTTCTATAATGGATGTGACTAGTGTTTTTTTCATTAAACGGTTACGGATTTGATCGTTGGAATTATCATTACTACCATAGGAGTAATTTGAGATGTTCAAAAAATATTGCTCATCTGAAGACTCGTCAGTTTTTCCAAAAAAATCATCCATATCATGTATGGCAAATAACGATAAAAACGATACAGCCGCAAAAGATGCCTTTTGCAAATTCGAGGTCTTCATATTATTTATAATAGATATTCTATTGTTGAAGTTAATAAAGTATAATCAGTATTCATTACTACTCTAGGATCTTTATATCTGATATTTTGGTTTTTTAAGAAATTTGATTTTCAAGATTCACGAGATGGTGAAACTCCATTGAGAAGTGACAAAGCTCCCTACCAATTTTTCTGTTTATAATTTAAGGCGAATTATTTCTTACTTTTAGAACCAGTACTAGTAACGGGGAGCTGTATATCATACCATTAATGCCATAGAACATGGCCCAATGGAGATCGGTTTCTTGGTAACAATTTTGCTGCTTGTCTTCAATCGAACCTATTTTGATATGGCTTAATTCATGAGATTTTGACTCTGTACAATCAAAATTAGTTAGTGAGTCATACCAAGCTATTGTAAATGGAATAAAAACAAAAATCATAGAAATAAGAATAATTACTTTTAATTTGTTGGATTTTTTATTTTGTTCCCACATGGTAATGACAGTCTATCTGTTGTCTCCTTATTCAAACAACAATAGTATGTGGGTCATATAATATTTTAGTAGAAAAGAATCGTGTTTTAGTTCAAGAACAAATATACAAGTAATTTGGCTTTATATCAGATATATCTATGACAAAACCCGTATATCTTTGAATCACGTTATAATAGTTAATGTCTATACATTCAGGATATTCCGAAACTGCAAGGAAACACCACGAATTAATGCCAATAGGAGCTGCACTGATGGTTATCTGTACCCTGATAACCATCTTTGTAATAAATCCAGAACAGTACGGATATGCAGGAGGTGCTCACCCGCTAGCTTTCTTTGAAGGAGCTGGCTTGATCTTGGGTAGCGTCCTTATCGGCTACATAGCACTAGTATTCAGATCAGCATAAAAAGAAAAGTACGACTATCAGGATAATCTCCAGCTAAAGCTAAGCATCATCACATTAAGGATTCAACTAAAACTGATTCTAAATTTGTGCGAAATTTTATATGAATAAAATGCGATAATATAATATGAAAAAGGAATTTTGTCATTTTTGCAAAGAAGGTGGCAAACAGTGTATCGAAGTAGATACCAAAGAACAAGTATACATGGAAATGTTTCATATCAAATGCTCAAAATGTGGCAGACCATTAATATCATGAAATTACACTAACAACTTCAAAGATGAGTTCTGTAGGACAGATGTTTTGTTAAGTTAGTTTAGTTCTCTTTTTAAAAAAATCAAGATTTGTCTTCCTTTTTCGTTTTATGATTTTGTTTGGAAATATTTTCACTAATAAGATGGGAAACACGTGGTGGGTCCTTTCCTATATGAAATGAAATGGCGTGTTGTTCTATGGCACGATCTGCTTTTGTTATGCGTTCATGTTGGCGTAAATGTTCAGTCCAGGATTCCGATGTAAACATCATAACATATCTACTTGGATTTTCAACATCATGGAATAATTCCCAATTGATTGCGCCATCACGTAACATTACAGAACGTAAGCCGTTCATTGCAGATTCAAACTCGTGCGAACGTGCCGGATCAATCTGAAATTCCATCTCTACTAGTACGGATCCCTCCTCGTGGTCATCAATGTCAATCATCGCGCGCGGCATAGACCAATGCATTGATGGAGTCATATCTACATCTGTGAGCGGCTTTAATTTGTAACGAGTTGAGGTAACAAGACCAATTATCAATCCAATAGATGCGGCAAGTAATGCAGTTGGAATTCCCCAGATTTCTGCAACAATTCCCCATATCATACTTCCAATAGCTACTCCGCCCCAATACACCAGCTGGTGAACTGAAACTACACGTGTTCTTACCCATGATGATACCGAATTGTATGCAATAAAATTCAAGCTAGATGTTATAATTATCAAGGCAGTTCCAACTGCAAATACCCCAATAAACACAATAATGATGTCATGCTGAAATGACAAGACAGCCAATGCAATAGCATACAAAATTGTTGCACTTGATACGCGCTTTTCTATTGAGATCTTTTTTATCCGCGGCACTATAACCAAACCGCTTATCATTCCGCCTATGCCAAACGCGCCCACCAGAATTCCAAAAAGAATAGAGTTTGATCCCGCTTGGTTACGAACCAAGAGAGGCAAGAGTGAAATCAGCGCACTGCCACAAATTGTCAATGCAAAGTCGCGAACAAAGAGTGCGCGTACATGCAAAGAGTGCCGCATGTATCTCAATCCTGTGCGAATAGCTCCAATTACCTGTTCAGGTGGAAGAAGCTTGCGTTCTTGCGGTTTGTGCCATCTGTGAAGAAAAACAATTACTCCAACAAATGAAAGTGCGTTTAGCATAAACACGGCCCATGGTCCTGCTGCGGCAACTACCAAGCCACCAAGAAAGGGACCAACTGCAAGTCCAATGTAAATTGCTACACTAAACAAAGTCATTGCAGCAAGAGCTTTTTTCTTTGGCACAAGCTCAGTTTGAATTACAATATTTACAGGCAAGCTCATTGCATTGCCCAAGCCAAGCAATAAGGTAAACACGACAAGAATTGATGATGTTGTAAAACCTCCAAAGGTAAGGATGCTCAGTGTAGCAGCCACTGCAAGTGAAAAGTATTGTGTGGCAAGAAAGAGCTTACGTCTGTCAACAATATCTGCAAGAGCTCCTGCAGGAAGTGCAAGCAGAAATATGGATAGGCTTGTCATCACTTGTAAAAGTGATACAACAAAAGGAGATGGGGCAAGCGATGTTATCAGCCAGCCAGATCCAACAGTTTGCATGGCAGCACCTATATCTGATGCAAACATTGTAACCCATAGAAATCTATACAGCGTATTCTTCAGAGGGCTCTCTGACGCAGAATTTGTGCTATTACTCATGTAATATCATGCACAGATAATATTCTGTTAATCAAATGTATAAATTAGTTCATTCCAATTCTTTATTTTCAATTCATACCCCATTTAGGAGAATTGTTCAGTTAGCTTTGTATCCTCTTTTCAAAGAGATGTAGAGTTTCAACTTGGAATGGTATTAGTTTTAGCTCTCATATTTTTTCGCAAAAAAATTACAAGAAAAACTGAAACTACAGATAACAATGCAGCAGTTAGAAATATCTGATCATATGCTTGCGCAGACGGAAAGCTGCCAGAAAGGTTTGGTATCGTACTCCGATACATTTGCTGATACATGCCAGCAAGTGAAGGCCCAAGCGAGTTCCCTACAAGCATCAACAGCACACTCATGCCAAGAGATACTCCCTGTACCTTTTGCGGTGATGACATCAAAATTATGTTAAAACAACCTACAATAGTAAATGACAGCCCCACAGAAATTATTGCCAATGTGACAGATATGGCATATTCGGTAAAATGAAATGTCAGTATGCTAAAAAATCCAACTGTACAAAACATTGTTCCAAGTGCTGTGAGCTTGAAATTACCAACTCTTGAGAGGAAAAAACCTCCTGCCGCAGATACTACAAGTGAGACAATCATGAAAGGCAGCTGAACTGTAGCTATTGTTAATACATCACCACCAAAGCCAAGAGGTTTTGGACTGCGTATCAGTATAGGAATTGTCTGGTATACCATAAAAGTAGAAACTCCAACTATAATCATGATAACATTTGATGGTAATAGCACCTTGTCTGAAAGAACTTTGAGATCAATTAGAGGATGAGCAACTCTTTTTTCAAGAGTTGCAAAAATTATCAATGATATGGCAGATCCTGCAAAAAATCCCAGAGAATCTAGATTCCCCGAACTAATCTCTTGAAGAAAAGATACGCCTATCAAAAACAAAATTACCGTAGAAGATAACGCCAGAGTGCCCTTGACATCTATTCCTATTGTCATGGTATCTTGTTCCGTTTTTTTTATTTTGATGAATCTGTTCATTATAAAGGCCAACCCTATCGCAATAGGAAATACAGAAAAAAAAGTTGCGTGCCAGCCATAATCAGAAATTATTTTTGCTCCAGCTATCAAACCTATTACAGCGCCGCCAAAAAATGTTGAAGTAAATATTCCTTGAGCCATTCCAAGCTTTTGAATTGGAAAGATATCACGTACTATGCCAAACGCAATTGGGAACATCGATATCCCTATACCCTGTGCAATCCTAGCACTTAACAAAAAAGGCAAAGAGTTTGCAAATCCTCCAGTCAAAATTCCCACAGAATATATCATCATCACAATTAGCAGAATCTTCTTTTTGCCATAGATGTCTGAAAGCTTGCCTGCAATAGGCGTCATTACTGCGCCTGCTATCAAATATGAAGAAAGAATCCAGGACGATGTGTTATATGATATGCTAAAATCTTTGATAAAATCAGGAATAGCAGGCAGGACCATCGTTTCTCCATACATTGTCACAAGAGCTAGTCCGCATATGATGGAAAGGGCAAGCCATGCAGAAGGCGAAACAGAGTTTACAGAATTATTCTCACTTGGCTCTAAACCATCTTGATTTTTTTTCATTATTTTTACCTAAAGTTGTGGTACTTTTAGAGCTTGCTGAGAAATTGAACGTTTGGAACTGGTAAGAGCAGTTATTATTTTGATTTTATTTTAGATCCATAGTGGAATTTGTCATTTGGTTTAAAAAAATTTGCATAGAACTTCTAAACTGTACTGATCTTATGAAATAATTCTAGCTAGCAATCTAACTTACTGCAATAGTAAGCACGACTTAATAATCATAAAACCAAAACAAAATAAAATGACAAGATCATCTCAAATAAAAAATGGAGTTGTGTAATTTGCCAGATCATTCGTGCAGAATATGCGGAGAAACTCTCACAAAATATTCCTTGTGTGCAATATGCAAGCAAGTTATGCAGCATATTTGTTTGCAATGTGGTTTTAGAACTGAAGCGGGGTTACACCGATGCCATTTGGAATCAGACGCATATCAAACAAGGCAGTCCATGATAGAAAACATGTATCCTGTCTTGGCATAACAAAACAACCAACTTGTCAAATTTTTAATATCATATAAAATTTGCTTACAAGGGAAACGAATTGTTCGTCTATAACAATCTCGAGCTGGTCATAAATAATTTTCAAAGTATGATATTTCATGACAAACATTCCTGACTTTAACACAAAGCATCAAGGCAGTATAGAATATCTTGCAATAATTCGAGAAATACTTTGGGATGAAGTGACAGAAAACAGAATTTAGATATAGGTATGACTAGTGGTTTTGTTCGCTTAGTTTAGTAATCATCTTTTGCCTTATACCAATATACACTGCTGCTACTGCAGCAAAAATAATTACCAAGTTAAGGGAAAATGGAAATTCTGGAATTGATGTACAGGCATTTTGGACTTGGTTTCCATTGAGACGTCCGTTATTGGTAAAGGTTGCACCGCATCTATCTATGATTGTTCCAGCGTTGTTGATGATGCCAGAGAGGCTGTTCAAGACAGTACCGCTATTTATTATGGTACCAGAGTTTGAGATAGTGCCAGAATTTGAGATAGTGCCTGTGACCGTTAATGTTACACCTGAATCGATTGTTAGCAATTTCCCAGTATCAATAGTAAGATTGGCATTAATAGTACAAGTATTAGTACCAGAATCCCAAGTTCCACCTATCACTTGGCATGCTCCATTGGAATTATCAACTTGTAATTCTCCTAGTGTTGTTCCGGCTAAAGAAGAAAGATCAAAAAGATATTGGTTAAAGTATGATGGAAATACAGCATATGGATTTGGTTCTGTCTTGTCTGTGATGTATATCCACTTGACATATTTTGTGGCCATATGAAGCCAAGCTGAATCATATGTTGGCTGAGTATGGATTTTGGCTTGAAACCCAACTACATCCTTTGAATATTGAGGATAAAAAGTTCTTGTTGCAAGTATTGACTCACTTGGATAACCCGCTGATTCGTATATCTCAATCAGGTTGAAGAGCGGCACATCTCCTTGATATATTGGACTTCCCGGGTTTGCTCCCATATATGAAAAACCTATCGACCTTGCATAGTCTGAGATTGTCTTGTAATAGGTAAAGTTTGATTGAGATCCAGAGACTTGATCAAGTGATATACCGTCTAGCATATTTGGGTAGAACTGCTGATATGAGGATATCATACCTTCTACATTTGTAACGCTCATTTTTCCATATCCTGTAGGCACATAACCCGTAACTACAGCCCCAACACTCTTTAGTTGGGTAATTGCATTTGTCCATTCTATTGAAGGTGCAGTTCCAGGTCCTGATGCAGGATTTATGTTTACACCAAATGGAACATTAGGGAAAGCAATCTTTGCTGCAAGCACTTGAGGAAGCTCGTTTAGGTCATACAATGGATAATAGATGCCTGTGTCATTACCTCCAAGCCTTTTAGCCAAGTCTGCAGATATGGTTGTAACCTGTGTGGTCACAGGTGTAACTGTTACGGTGTATGCGAATGCATTATTGTTCACTACAATGACCAGTGATGACAATATAAGAAGCGAGACAAAAACTAGTGTTAGCCAACGATTACTATCATTGGTATTTTTTTCCATGTTTACAATCCATTACATATATGGATTCGATAACGTAAAGCAGTATAGATACAATTTTCTATTATAATCTACCAGATTGTAATGCATTATCTTAAAACGGTCCTGTCAAATCTATATCGGTCTTTCAAACTGTCAAAAATCGTCTACGACAATTCTTCGTGTATGATCCGTCTGTAGAGTTCTCTAATTACTTGGATTTTTGTATCAATTTCTCTCAAAGATAAATTATAGAAATCAGATGGGAAGGTTGGATTCTGCTTGTACATTTCCATTATCTGGGTTTGGTTATAATGAAGTTCATTTACCATCTCCATACAGTTGACATGTAGGATGGACTTGAATTCTTCTGATTGATGAATTTTATCTATGTCCATATGAACGTCCTATTGATCATACCAAACCCTAAAAACTAATTGTTTTGCAACTATTTATTATTATAAAAAAGGCGGCATATCATTTTACATCATGTCATTGTATACTATTGTTCTATCTGCCATTATTGATTTATACATCCTTCAAGGTTTTGAAGCGTGGCAAAAATTCTTGTCGTAGATGACGAACCTGATATTGCTTTATCCCTCAAAAATGGTTTAACAAATAATGGCTTTGAAGTTGATGCATATACTGAACCACTAAAAGCATTAGATGACTTTAAGCCAAATGTATACGATTTATCTCTCTTTGATATCAGAATGCCCAAAATGAATGGTTTTGAACTGTGTCGAGAGATAAAAAAGAAGGAAACCAATGCCAAGATCTGTTTGATGACGGCATTTGAAATATACCATGATGAGTTCAGAAGAATATTTCCAACTCTTAATGTACAATGTTTTATTCGAAAACCAATCGGTATTAAGGATCTAATTTCACATATAAAATTAGAACTAAATATTTCTTGAAAGCTTGATCAAGTGGGCTTCTCAAAAACAACGTTGATCTTGTTCTGTTCTAGTACCTTAAACCTCGAAAGTTAACACAACAAATTTCTAGTAAACAAATCTCGATAAGTTAACAGAAGTTATCATAGTACGCTTATTCTCTTTGTTACGAAACCAAAGTTTAACATAAATTCCAAGATAAAAACCTGAATAGTATCATCAATACATCGAATGATATAGTCTCCATTATTGGCAATATCAAGATTCACGTTCTTGAAGATGTTTTGTGATGATATTTTTTGTTTAGCAAGTTTTTCCAGTATGAATTTCTCCTTATTTTCCTCCTGCAAACAATTTGGACTAATGAAAACTTTCTTTGAAGGGTTAAGCATAACTCCACCTGACTCATTATAATTTAGCTCTTAAACTATTTCTATTACTAGAAATAAAATAATAGCCTATTTTTTTGAGCTTAACTTTATCAAACTTTCAATCTTATTCTGCCCTAAATCAGCTTATTTTCTCTACTTTTTGTTTCAATCAGAGATAATTCTTCAAGATCTAATTCCAATTCCTTGAAACCTTTCCACCACGGATTCAATCCTTTTTGTAATCTAGTCGTCATTCTTTATAGATCTGTCGATCCTTTTCAATGGAAAATGTAGAGTTTTCACGTGTAAGAGGATAAAGGAAATTACTGGATGTTGACTAGATCTTTTATTAGATTTTCTTTTTGTTAATGATGCAATTCATAGTATACAATATCTTGTCATCTCCATATGGAAATGGATCTGCGCAGTCACCACATTTTGGACACAAAATTTCTGCATTTATATCAACTTCTCCAATAAACTTACCACATCTATAGCACGTGATCTGTTTGGTATCATAAAGATTCAATTTGTCGTTCCTCGTTCCAATATTTTCATGTCAAAAAGTGATTTTCGTTTTGTAATAATTGGTTATAGTTTTTTAGAAATTTTTTATGATCAAAATCCTTTTTGGATATAATCAGAACACTTTCGTCATCATCTATCGGGATTAAAATAAATTTTAAATTCTGACGCTGTAGCAGAATATAATTTATAGGTCCCATGTCTTCGTCATAGTCCTTTTGCATTGATCTGATAAGCGCAAATCCCATGAAAAACATCTCTTTCTTCTGATTGGACATGCCTGTTGAGACTGTTCCCATGGACTCTACCAATCTACCTTTTTTGTTAATAATACCAATTTGCATAATACTTGGATCAATCATTGTAGACTTTTGTAAGAGGAGTTGTTTGTTTTCAGGAATTTGAAGTAACATAGTTACCTTCCCACAATTTGATAGGAACTTCTATCATATTGCATATAGATTCTATAACAAACTAGCATTAAAATGAGTTGTAACAATGTTCTATGATATTCTTCTATTTTTATAAAATTGTCACGTTTTGATATATGATCTATCTTTAGTCCTGCTATGATCAAGACAGGTAATTAATTAGACCCGGCAAATCCCGCATCAGTTTTTCTGAATAATTATCTGTAAGACTTTTCTTGATGAAAATTGCTATCTCTTTAAAGACTATTTATCCTTATACTTAATTAAATTGGAATATTCAATAAACACTCCAAAAGAGATACAAAGAAAAAACATGGAAATTAACTCACTTTATGATGAGGGTAATTTTCATTTATGTTCAGGTAAATATGAGGAAGCAATAAAATACTATGATAGAATTTTAAAACTAACCCCATATTCCAAAACTGCATTAGGTTACAAGGGATTTGCCCTTCTAAAATTAAATAAACGCAAGGAAGCCGTAAACTGTTATGAGATGGCTCTGAATTGTTAAAAAATCAATTTCACAAACACTCTAGTATTCTGCCTGTATGAGCATCTACTTTTGTGCATACGATATGTTCATCACGATGCCCCACATCAGTTATTACATTCCAAGTATTTTCTTCCAAGATTGCGTTTTTGAATATAATTAGCGAGTAAGACTGTTCAAGAAACCTTCTTGCAATTGATTTTGCATGTTGTGAGTCTATATTCATCTGGCTTTGGTCTCCAGCAACCATGGACATTTTGTTTTGTGTTGTAATCAAATCATCATGACCTGTAGAATTATTGCAGTAATATCTTTCATATCACGATATTTCATAATGATAGATAGACAAGATATGCTAAAAACAGCTTGTACAAATGTTATAGTAAAATTGTAGTTTTCATGAATAGATTTCAATCTGGTCTATAATTTAAAAAATTGGCATAGAATTTCTAATCGGTATCAATAACATAGAAGAATCTTACAATGACTTTATCAATAGCAGATCGGAATGAGGCGTGGTAGGTTGTGGGCATCCTACGAGCGCACATGATTGTGAACATATCCTCCCCCAGCAATGACCAAACCCACATTTTTTATATGCTATATTGAGTAGCAGTAGTTTTGGCTTCACCAGGCAGCCGAAAACTCAAGCCTCCATTGGTAGAGGCAACTCCATTACTGCTGCCACTTGTGATTGTATAGGAGCAAGCGTTAAAATTTGTGCATTTTGTCGCAGTACCAGTTAGGGTAGATGCATATGCATTATTGTATAACAAGACGAGAACCAAAACTGTAATTACTGGAAGGATGAGAATTTTTGTTGATATTTAGCGAGTGAGAGGTAGTAGAACATTCATCTATTCTTTTAGGAGCAATCTACTAGAACAGTTATCACATGATTCTGCTAGTTTTCAAATTTTTTATTTCAAAAACTCGAAAACAAGTTTTTGAAATTCTGAATCTGGTAGCTCTTTTCTTTTTTGTGCAAGCAATGCAGCATCATCACCTACAGTATACCTTAGATTAGGATTAGGTGTTGTAATTGCATTTAATATTACTTCAGCAACCTTGGTAGGCGGTGTTCCATTCTTTAAAATTGAGTTCAGGGAATTTTGTAATTTCTGCATGTTCTTATAATAAGGCGAACTTGGATTTTGATTTTTTTGAGCCACTACCATGCCAGTGTCAAAATTGGTTTTAATTGCACCTGGTTCTATCATAACAACTTTGATTCCAAATGGTTCAAGATCATATGCAATAGATTCACTGAGGCCCTCAACTGCAAATTTTGTACCAATGTATGGTGATGACAACGGCATTGCCATTTTTCCCCCTATGGAGCTGATATTTACAATAATGCCGCTTTTTTGTTCTCTCATAATAGGCAGAACTGCTTGAGTTACTCTTATCAGACCAAAGACATTTGTTTCATACTGTGCCTTTATCTCACTCATCAATAGATCTTCAAGAGATCCCATAAGACCATAGCCTGCGTTATTTACTAGTACATCAATTCTTCCTGCATCAGACTTGATGGTTTTGATAGCATCGTTTACAGATTTTTCATCTGTGACATCTAGCTTTATGGTATGTAATGAAAGTTTTTCTCTTTTTGCTACATCTGAAATAGCTTTTGCTTTTTCTAGATTTCTCATAGTTGCATATGTACGAAAACCATTTCTTGCAAGTACAAGTGCAGTCTCATATCCTATGCCACTTGAGCTGCCAGTAACAATAGCAACTTTTTGATTTGTCATTTTTGTATATCCACTATACATCTGCAATCTATATAAATTGGAAAGGGCATTTATGGAAAGCAGATTAACTTTTAGTAAGTAGAAATGTTAGGGTTGATTTGTTGAAAATTATTAAATTATAATAAAAAATGTTGTCTGTATTAATTTTAGCATGTCAGATATGTAAAATGATGTTCAGAATATTTATCTGTAAAACATGCTCAAGATAGAGAGCAAAATAGAAGAGTTTTCTGTAATAATATACCTAGAGCGTTAAATATCAATTCTAGGATCAAAATAGTACATGTTGCTATACAGCATGGAAGCAAAGCAAGCTGAGGAGATAGCACTAGGATTTTTACAACAACAATATTCAATGATCAAGCTGGAAAAGTCAGTCTTGGAAGAAGACGGCAGGACTTGGCTTGTTGATTTTCTAGTGACATCATTTGATAAGGAACGAACGATTACGGTTAAAGTAAATGCTAGGACTGGATTGATTCTAGGCTGGCAGTAAAGAATAACAACCAAAAATCAACGATACATTATTAAAATATCAATTAGTTTGCAATGTTTCATTGTCAGTTTCAACCAGAGATAATTCTTCGATATCTAATTCCAATTCCTTGAAACCTTTCCACCAGGGATTCAATTCTTTCTAGGTTAATGAGATCATTGTTTATAGATCTGTCGATCCTTTTCTATGAAGAATTTTCATTTTCTTATAGATGTGACTTGAAGAATTTATTTACTATACCAATGTGATGCTTGCCAGAACCAATTATATAAGTGATAAATCCATTTCTAATCTCAAAATTATGAAAAGAGACAGGGTACTCTTTTGCAAAACCTCCACTATCAGAGAGTAATTGATTATATGGAAAATATGCTAAAGATTCTAAATCAGCATGGTCATTTATGCCATAGGCAAGATTTGATATTTCAACTTCATATCTTACTGGATAGGGTATGTTTCCTACTCTGTTGTGCCATTCAAGACCTGTGAAATGTTTTGATATGGAAAAATCAAATGAATTTTCATCTATATCAAAAAAGAAGGAATCAGTCTGACCAGAAATTTCATCTTTTAGATGGTAACCAATTCTTTGTTTTGATGGTTCCATGATTATTTGACGCAGGTATGAATTTCCTATTGTTGGTTTTATCTTAAATTCGTATTTGTTTTCACCTTCAAATATTGCATGAAATTTGCCATCATCATTAAATGAACAAATGAGATTAAGTTCAACAGGAATGTGCTGTTTGTTAAAGAGCTCAAGAAGATAAAGCATCCATGATTTGTCTGGAATTTTATTTCCTAAATCTGAGACAACCGTAATAACATCCGATATTGCCATATACTTTGAAAGATCCGATACGCCGCCCTCTCTGTCATCTAGACAATAATATCCTGACCAAAAATGCAATCTAGGCTTAATTTGTATATCATGCCTTTAGAGATTGCTGATAAATGGGAGACTCGGATCTGTTAAGACCCATCTACTATGTTGACTTTTTATTTTAAACCTAATCTATAGTCAGATAAGTTCAGGTCTAGTGAAAATAGAAAAATCATATGGAATCAAGATTAGTAACATTATTCTATTATAGCCTTTACCTTGTGAAGATCAAGCACATACACATGCTCTTTAATGATTGTGAATAAGATAATGTGATAATAGTGATTTACAAATGATGCGCACCCAATCTTCAACAAACATTGTAAACGAAATAAACTATGAACCAAAGAGTTACTTGGTTTTAGAAGAATATGAAACAAATAATTCAAAATGGGCACATAAATTCAACAAATACCTGTCAGATATTAGAATTGAAGTTGAGATCTTGAAGGTTAGAACATCGCAGAGAGATAACAAAGGGGTTCAAGAACGTATTTTAAAGATAGACAGAGCAATTTCTGGCATTACAGACATGTTATTAGAATATGTCGAAGAGTCTGGCAAACGTGAAATCATCCTATCTTAAAATCACCAAATTATTTTAATTAAATTCTATAATAATTATTGAAAGTAGAGTTTTCATTTTCTAAATTTCATCCTGTAAAATACAATCATTGATAATATACCAATCAACAAGACAGGAAGTGTGAGAGAAAATTCTGGAACCATTGCAGTTTTTTCTTCAGCAAAAGTCCATTTATTTCCGTCATATTGCCACGTCCTCATGTCATTATAGTTATCAGACAAAGATGGCGTAGACACATTGTAATCTTTATTGTTATAATTGTATGAAATATCCATTGCCATGTTATTCAAAGGCATGGCTAATGGTTCATTAACTGGAGAAAATGCAAAAGTACATTTTTCATGAGGTTTCAATTCCAAAACGATATCATATGGTCCAATCTGTCCATAGAATTGCTGATTCCAATTTTCTACCACGGTAAAGTTTTGCAAATTAACTGTCGTATTTTGTGTATTATACACATCAAACCATTGAGGTGCACTTGAGGTATCATGATTATTAAAACAATTGTGGTGGGTGCCAGTAGATTGGTGTATGGGTTCACACGTTTTGCTGCCAATAAAATATCCGCATTGTACCTTTTTCCCTGGAATCAAATCTGCAAGACAGTTATTTATGAAACCTGGTTTTGCTGGCAAAGTGCATGTTCTGTTGTCAGGCATTATTAAAAATGGGCTGTCAAGCTCTACTTTGGTGATTATAACAGGCGGCGTTTGTTTTACATTGAAATTGAAATATGTAGAAGAGCATCCATTGTGTATACACGCAAGAACTTTGTATTGTCCTGTGACACCAAAATCGCCATTTATTTTTAAATTATATTTACCATTATTATCTACAGGAACTTGATAGTTTTTTACAATTACATTTGTGGGATTAAAAATTTGAATCACTACTGGCTTTCCATCATTAGCAGATTCTAATACACCTAGAATTGTAATCATGTCATTTGTTTCATAGGATGGACTATCAGTAACAACAGTAAGCGTTTCGCCCGGAGGAGGACCAGTTATAGCTTCCTGTGCAAATGCCAGACTAGTGTTTGCAAGTATATTGATGGCAAAAACAATTCCAGATATTACAATTATTGAGAGTAGAGTTTTCATTTTCTAAATTCCTTATGGTAAGACAACAAGTTTAGCTAGTACACCAGGACCGCACATACTTCTTTCAAGAGAGAGCCAGTAGATTCCTGGCATGGCATCAGAATTTGTATATACAGTAGCAGTAAAGGTGGGATTATTGTTTGGATAAAACATTACAGAATTTGGTTCAAACGAAGTGCTGATTCCAGGATGTAGTAATTTAGAGGCATCTGCCAGCTCCGATGTCGGAATGTCTCCTTTGTTATCTGAATTGCATGGTTCTTCGAATCCTCCATATGGCATACCATAATGACATATCTGTGAGTGATGCCCCGTCTCATCATTGTAGAGTGAGACAGCATATGATGTTATCATCTTACCATTGGTTACATTTGCCATGTAGAAAAGAGCAGCGCCATTAGTCATGTTGAAAGGTGCGTTACCATTGTTTTGGAACCAAGCTGCATTGGCAGGAGATGTGTATTGCACACTTATTGTTCCCTGCATTCCTGGATGTAAAAAGAAGAACGTATGACCATACTGAGTAGAATTATAATAGTTTGCAAAACCTGTCGAGTTTTTTATTGTCGTACCAAATTGGACTCCACTATACATCATTGGACAATTAGTGGTACCAAGATCTCCTGCAAATATCGTACTGTTAGTTACCACAAAATGTTCTATGGCAACATGACCCCACTCATCACTACCAACCAGAGTATAGATGCCAGACTTGAAGGGTTGAACCATGCCACTATCCCAGTAGCCATTGAACTTGTAATTTTGTCCCATTTGGTATGATCCAGTTTCACATTGCAAACCTTCGATTGGTTTGCACTGGACTTGTTTTACATCACCACTGTTAGGTTGGAATTTGTACACCTTGGCAGTCTCTTGAAAAACTGGACATAGAATACCAGGATTAAACAGATTCAAAATCTTTCCTTGTGTTACATTATTTTTATCATAAAATCCATCAAGGATAGAAATTCCATATCCAATTGTATCACATGGTCCTGTACTTACATTTGAATACGACCAATTATTTTGAGCTGGAATGTCTACAGGAGTTGCAAGTGTATTGTTGACTGAGATTGTAATCCCAATTGACTTTCCTGGTTGTATGATATCAGAATCAGCCGATAGGTAAAGCTTGAGGGCAGATGAAGCTTGATTGTCCGTACTGACTAGAAGTTTTATTTTATCATTATAGATTGTCAACCCTGCTTGTGGATTTAGATGATTACTAAGAACAGTAGTTGAATTTGTAGCTAAATGAGGTCCATATTGTGTTGGAATTTCTATTCCACCTATGGCACCAGAACCATCAGGATTTTTTTTATTTTCTCCATAGATTTCTTGTGAACCATCTTGGAATTTTATATCAAGCATTATGAACGAACCACCTGGAGTATTCATAGTTCCCTCTGGAAATGCAAATGTAACGTTTTGAAACTGAATTGAGATTCCCTTTTTCAAATCATAATCTGCATAATCAAGTGTGGTTTGATGGTATGTCTGATTGTTAATTGAAACTGTTGTGTTATCTTTGTATATTCCATCATAGTAATAATCATACAGTGTAACCTTGGGATTCATGTGAGAATCAACATAGTAAAGCTCTTGTTTTGCCCATCCTCGTTCTACTAGTTTATTGATGTTGTAAGACGATACACATGCAGGAGAATCATCTTCTGCTTTGATAATTAATTGAAGACCTTCTTTGCACGCAACATCTTTTGCCGCAATTCCTGATTTGGACTGTTGTAGAGGAGACAATTCTTGTTGCATATAAAGTACGGGGGAAATGTTTTGTGAATAATTCATTTGAATATTTGGCGGAGGACCCGGAGGCATGACAGAGCTTGAAACCTGAACACCTGTTTCATAATGTATGGTGAGGTTTTTGCCGTTTTGATCAGTTGTTTGAAGTGGTGTAATCCATCCTCCATTTGGTGTTCTGATTGCGTTTGGCGGCATGGAATTTGTAGAATTGGTTACATTCTGTGCTAATACATCATGTATTCCAAAGAAAGTAGTTACAAGCAAGATTACAATTATGGATAGATGTAGAGTTTTCACATTAATTTTCAGTTTACAGTGTTTTTAGGGATTGCTGATAAATTGCATTGATTCGAGTCCTGTAATACTCTTACTGATTTTTTATTTTAAGAATTATTTTTAGCTAGAAACTCTTAAAGTTGGTTGTCATCTTTTGTCTTATGCCCATATACACAGCTGCGACTGCACCAAATATGATTACCAAGCTAAATGGAAATGGAAAGTCTGGAATTGACGTTTGTCCAAGATCCGCAGTTACATGAACATCTAGGAAATCCACAACTCCTCTGTCATATGCTTTAATGGTAATTACGTTGTTGCCAGATACCAAATCAGCATCTGGCGCGGTAAATGCAAAGTTATCCCGAAAAGCACAGCCATCACGAATTTGTTTTCCAGGTGTAATTTCATGGCCGTTAACAAAGATATCGATGTCATTGTCAAGTGCACCAGCAACAACCAAGTTTTTAGTCCCTGGAGGAAGGATAACGGTTTTTTGTATATCAATCTCAGAATCAGGAGTCCAATATGTGTTAAAATCATAACCAGAACATGTAAAAGATCCAGTTCCTCCGGGTCCAGAACCAGCTTGATCACCTAAAGGCAAGGTCACTGGTCCACTGCCAGGAGAAATCTGTGTCCATACACTTCCATATGGAACAACTTCACTGGATGCACTTGCATTTTGAATTGAAAATGTTAAGAAGAAGGCTAGGGCAAAAAATGAAACCATGAATACGGTCGTAAACTGATTAAATTTTTTTAACCCTACCAAACCCCAAACCCGATGATCGACAGATCGCTAGAGTATATAAAATGATCTTCCACTTTTGGAAACTATTAAAATTTTGAAATTTAAATCTCATTTTTCTCAAAATAATTTAATGCAGTATGTATTGAATTATTCAAAGAAAAAAATGAGTCTTTGATATATTATATCAGATTTTTAAATTCGGTTTACAATCAAAGAGCATGCGCGCAATGATAATTCCTGGAAACAACAATACGGATATTTCGGAATCATGGTATCCATATGTAAAAAAGGAACTGGAGAAACTTGGTTTAGATGTCATAGCCAAAAATATGCCAGACCCTGATTTGGCAAGAAGTCAGTTTTGGTTGCCCTTTATTGAAGAACATGTAAAAAATCATAATTCCATACTTGTTGGCCATTCTTCTGGAGCCGTAGCAATATTGAGATATTTAGAAAAAAACAAAGCTGAAGGGATTGTGCTAGTTGGCACATCTCATACTGATTTAAACGATAAAAAGGAAAAAATCAGCGGCTATTTTGATGAGCCTTGGAACTGGGAAAAAATTAGAAAAAATGTAAAATGGATGATTCAGTTTGCCTCAACTGATGATCCTTACATACCAATATCCGAGGCACGTCATATTAATGGCAAATTAAATTCTGAATACTATGAATTTACAAATCGCGGTCATTTCATGGAAGATGAATTTCCAGAACTTGTCGAATCTATAAGGAAAAAACTGAACCAGCACTGAATTCACTGAAGATTCGAATCCTGTAAGACTCGTTACATTATGAGATACGTTATGATTTGTTGGGAAGATCTTATTTTCAAATGTGGAAACAGCATGTAACCACAAAAGACTCACTAGAGTTCATCATAGGCAGATTGTAATATAGTATGTGGAAAATAAACCCCAGAAAAACAATACGAACATACAAGCTCTAGAAATAGATACCTTTGATCTGCTGGATGGAAAAATGAGAGATCTTGCAATGGAACGCTTGCATAAACAAATTTGCTCCAAAACAATCTAGCAAATGTCAAAAATTATTCAGTGATACAGACATGGTCATTCATAATTTTAGAATCAATATTTTCTAGTCCAGACCCTGTAAGACTCGTTTATGTTATGAATTATTTCTTGTAGCTAAAATCGCTTGAAGTTTGGTATCATCTTTTGTCTTATACCCATATACACCGCTGCTACAACAACAAACATGATTACCAAGCTAAAGGAAAATGGAAAATCTGGAATTGATGTAGGACATGTATTGATTGGAGATTTACCTTGAATGGGATTCCCTGTTATATTGGATCCACATTCTTCGTTAATGGTACCATAGTTGGTGATGGTACCAAAGTTGTTTAGGGTACTGGTAGAGTCAATCGTAATGGTACCAGAGTTATCGATGCTATGATCTGATAAGTTAGTGATGGTGCCACCTTTGTCAACTGTGATGGTGGTGCCTGAGCTGATAGTTTCTTTTCCATGACCACCTAAGGTAAGAGTGCCACCAGAACTGACAGTTTCTGTTTTGTGACCACCAACTGTGATGTTTTCGTTCTGGTCTACAGTTTCTGTTCTGTTGCCATGTATAGTGATGGTTTCGTTCTTGTCCACAGTTTCTGTTCTGTTGCCATGTATAGTGATGGTTTCGTTACCGTCAACAGTCTCTGTTCTGTCGTGATGCACTGTTATGGTTTCGTCATGGTCTACGGTCTTTGTTCTAGAGCCACCTACAGTTATGGTTTGGTCATGGTCTACGGTCTCTGTTCTGGAACCATGTATAGTAATAGTTTCTTTACCGCTGACAGACTCTGTTCTGTCGCCATGTATTGTTATGGTTTCATCATGGTCTATGGTCTTTGTTCTCTGGCCAGTTATTGTGATCTTTTCGTTACCGTCAACAGTCTCTGTTCTTGAACCATGTATAGTAATGGTTTCTTTACCGCTCACCGACTCTGTTCTGTCGCCATGAACGATTATGGTTTCATCACCGCTGATAGTTTCTGTTCTCTGACCTGTTATGACGATATTTTCATTGCCGCTGACGGTTTTTTGGCTGTTACCAGTTATAGTGATGGTGTTGTCACCACTGAAAATTTCTTGAGTGTTGCCACTTAGGGTAACGAGTGAGTTACCGCTGATAGTTTCTTTGGCGTTGCCACTCATGGTCATGGTTCCGCCGTTAAGGTTGAGAATTCCGCCGTTGATGTCAAGTAAACCAGTATCGCTCAGATTGATGGAGGCACCATTGACAGTAAGGGTGCCGCCGTTGACAAATGAGCCGTCGCCGTTGACATTAACGCCACCGCCGTTGAGAGGTGTGCCGGCACCGTTGACAGTAATGCTGCCACCGTTGACAAGTGTACCGCCACCGTTGACAGTAACG